>NZ_JBHSNC010000027.1:0-239412 GCF_042655785.1 Cohnella yongneupensis | reverse complement strand
CCCTCCCGCGACCGGACTTTCACCGGCTAGAAGATGCGTGCCTCTGGGCACGCCAAAACAAAAAAAGCATCCCCGCCGTCTCCGGCGGGAATGCCTCCTCTTGTACCTCTAACGGCTAACCTTTACTTCCCGATAAACTGCTGCGTCCAGTAAGCCTTGCCGTCCTTCATGACGTAACCGACGCCTAGATGCGTGAAGGTGCCGTTCATGATGTTCGCGCGATGGCCGGGCGAATTCATCCACGCGTCGACGACCGCTTGAGGCGTCGGCTGACCCATCGCGATGTTCTCCCCCGCGGAGTTATATTGGACGCCGAAATTGCGCATCATCGCGAACGGATCGCCGTACGTCGGAGAATCGTGGGCAAAGTAGTTCTGCGTGGCCATATCCTCCGACTTCGCCCGCGCCGACCGGTTCAAGTTCGCGTCGGTTCCAGCGCATGGCGGCAGCCCTGCTTGCGCGCGTTTCTGATTGGTGAGTGCCAGAACTTGCGACTCATAGCCGGCAAGGCTCTGGTTAGACGGAATCGTGATCGTCTGGTTCGGATAGATCGTCGCGTCGCTCGCGATCGAAGGATTCGCCGACAGCAACTGATCGACGCTCACGTGATATTGCTGCGATATTTTCCAAAGCGTATCGTTCGACTGTACGACATGCTTGTTCACGGGAAGATTCGTGACCACCGAGCTCACGTGCGTCCGCATGACGTTCTCTTTCACCTGCCGGCCGCATCCGACGAGCATCACCGCGCATATCGTCGCAACGAGCCCAATGGTCGCCAGTTTTCTTCCAATTCTCATAAGTCGCCCTCCTGCATGTAGGGTTTACCGCGACTTATTTTTCCCCGGAACGAATAGGAGCATGCATGCAACTGGATAAGCTTAGAACGTTTCCTCGGCCTTGAACTTGCGTTTGCGCCAAGCCAACTCGTAGATAACCGGTACAACTACGAGCGTTAGCAGCGTCGAAGTGAACAAGCCTCCGATTACGGTGACTGCCAGACCTCCAGAAATCAGGCTTGTCGTGGAACCCGACAACGCAAGCGGCAACAGCGCCAGCATCGTCGCGAAAGCCGTCATCAGAATCGGACGTAGGCGCGTTTTGGATGCTTCGACGATCGATTCCGTAAGCGGCATGCCGGATTTGCGGTTTTTCTCTACGCGATCCAGCAAGACGACCGCGTTCGTGACGACGATGCCGACGAGCATCAGCATCCCGATCATGCTGCTCATGGTCAATGCTTGTCCGGTAACGAGAAGTCCGCCGAGCGAACCGACCGGAATGAAAATGAGCGAGCACATGATGATGAGCGGGGTAAGCAAACCGCCGAACGTTATGCTCATGACCAAGAAGACAAGGCCGATCGCTACCGCCATGGCGATACCCATGCTGATGAAGCCGTCCATGATCATCTTCATCCCGCCGCCGATCTCCGTCTCGACGCCGCTAGGAAGCGTCAAGCCAGCGATGTCGTTCTTAACTTGCTTCGTAACCTTCGCTACGTCGTCCGAATTTTTGACCGTTCCGCTCACTTTGGCGAACATTTTGCCATCGTCATGGTTTACCTTGATATAGGCGTTCTGCTCGGTAATGTTAGCTACTTCGCCGAGCTTCATCGGCCCCGTGGCCGTCGGGATCATTACGCTTTCCAGCTCGACCTTCGATCCGATCTGCTGCCCGTAGCTCAATGAGATTTCCCGTACTTGATCGTCTATCGTATACGACCCCGCCGGAACCGGGCGAAGCTGCTCGCCGACGAGTTGCATGATCGCATAAGGGCTGACGCCAGCGTCGATGCCTTGCTGATTGAGCGTCACTACCCACTTAGGCGTAACCTCGTTCATGTTGTTCGAGACGGCTTTCATGTCCGCGTTCGCCTTCATCAAATCCTCGATCTGTTTAGCCGCTTGGGACAGCTTCGCAGGGTCTTGCGCGTAAATGCTCACGTCGATCGTGTCTCCTGAAGGAGGACCGCCCGCCTCAGCACCCTTAACCTCGACTACCGTGCCCGGCACTTCCGCGGAAGCGAGAGCTTGGAGCTCGACGCTCATTCGGTCCATCAAAGGCTGCATATCCGTGCCTTTGACGAATTCGGCGTTCACCGTCGATTTGTTGGCATTCGCCACCGATACGAACGGATTGTCGGCAACGCCGATCGTCGCGTCGTAACGTTCGATGCCTTCTACCTTTTTCATATATTGTTCAACCTTGCCCGTGAGCTTATCTGTCGAATCCAAGTTACTCTTCGCGGGAAGCGTAATCGAGACGGACGCCGTCGGAGTCGTACCCGCAGGCAAGAACGCAACGCCGAGTACCGGGATCAGGCACAAGGATCCGACGAGCAAAGCGATCGATAAAATAATGACCGTAGCTTTGTGCTTAAGCGCGCCTCTGACGACCTTTTCGAAGGCGTTCGCCAGCCTGCTTCCTTCCTTATGCGGCTTCACCTTCTTGAAGAACTTGCTGCCCAGCACCGGAATGAGCATCATCGCGACGAGCAGCGAAGTCAGAATCGAGACGACGACCGCCAACGAGAACGGACGGAAAAATTCCCCGATAATGCCGCTGACGAACGCGAGAGGCGCGAACACGACGACCATCGCGACGGTGGACGATCCGACCGCGCTGATGACTTCCCTCGTTGCTTGGTAGGCGAGTTCTTTGCCTTTGACCTGATCGCCCTTCTCTTGCTTCCATCTGAAAATATTCTCGATGACGACGATACTGTCGTCCACGATCCGGCCGATCGAGACGGCGATGCCGCCGAGCGTCATGATGTTGAGCGTGTAACCCAACTGATTCATGAGCGCGATCGTCGCGAAAATCGAGATCGGGAGTGACACGATCGAGATGATCGTCGCCCTAACGTTGCGCAGGAACAGGAAGATGATGATGACGCAGAACAGCGTGCCGAACAATCCTTCGCGAACGAGTCCGGATACCGATTCCTTGATCTCTTCGCCTTGATCCTGAATGACATGGATGTTCACGCCCTGCGACTCGTAGGTCGCGAGCGTTTCCTTGACCGCGTCCGATACGTCCGCCGTGTTCGCGTCCTGCGTCTTGATGACGGAGAGAACGAAGCTAGGTTCCCCGTTAAACCGCGCTTGCTCGTCTTGCTTCGTTACCGTCTTGATGACCGCGATGTCTTGCAGACGCGTAACGAGGGGAGCTCCGGCCTGGTGCTCGGTCAACTGCTGTCCGCCCGCTTGTCCGGCGCTGATCTGCAACCGTTCAAGCTGTTCGCTCGCGTTGACTTGACCCGTAAGACGAATAGGAATCGTCGTTTCGTCTTGCGTTACCGAACCAAGCGGGAGCGCGTAGTTTTGCGCTTGCAGCGCCGTCTTGATGGCCGACAGCGTAATGCCGCGCTGAGCGGCTTTGTCTTTGTCGACGACGATGGCGAGCTCTTCGGACGTCGTCCCGAGCAATTCCACGGAGCTGACGCCCGCCAATTGCTTCAGCTTCGGCAAAATCTCTTGCTCCAGCTTCGATTGAAGCCCAGCCGCGTCTTCTCCTCCGGAGAATACGGCCGCTTGGTAGATCGGCGCCGCGTTCATCGACAGCCGCTGCACGTTCAGCTTTGCCTGCTCCGGCAATGTCACCTTGTTCACGGCGGATTCGACTTCCGCGGAGCGCTTGTCCATATCGGAGCCGAACGGGAACTGAATGACGATGTTCGCCGAGTTCTCCATCGACGTACTCGTTAGCGAATCGTAGCCTTGAATGCCCTTTAAGCTATTTTCGAGCGGAGACGTAACGCCGGTCTCCATCTCTTCGGTCGAAGAACCGGGCTGTACCACTTGTACGAATACGGCCGGGAACTCCAAATCCGGGAACGTTTGCTGCTTGATTTTCGTCGTGGAATAGAACCCGTACCCGAGTACCATTAGGCACAAAATAACGACCGCGACGCCGTTTTTCAAACTGATCTTCGTTAATCCACTCACATGCGATTCTCCTCTCCTCTGTCTAGGTTGCATTATATCGCCCGTATTTGTACGGACTGTGTACGGAGAAAAGTTTAATCCGACCGATGCTTCGGCAGTCTAACGGTTATCGTCGTACCTTCCCCTGCAATGCTCGTCACATGAATTTCGCCGTTATGGAGATCCACGATCCGCTTCACGATCGAGAGCCCGATGCCGTTGCCCGCTATCGCGCGATCCCTGGACTTGTCCACCTTATAAAAGGGTTTGAAAATATGCCCCCGTTCATCCTCTGGGATCCCTTGACCGCTATCCGCGATCGCAGTTTCCACGTATTCGCCGAGGTCTCTTACCGTAACAGCGACGCGGCCTCCGGCTTCCGTGAACTTCACGGCGTTGCCTAGGCTTGAATGATTTTTTCCCGGTCTGCATCTTGCTATCTTGCATGTATTCGTTGATTTGCTGGGTGAACATCCGGCCGTTAAGCAGAAATCCGAGCAGCATGCTGAAAATAACAGCGCCCAAAAACGTGATCACGACGCGAACGTACAGCGACTTAGACACGGTACACCTCCAAGCGGTAGCCGAATCCCTGGAGCGTCACGATGCGGAAGTAGGTTTCGTATTCTTGGAATCGCTCCCTCAGCCGCTTAATGTGCGTATCGACCGTGCGTTCGTCCCCTTCGTACTCGTAGCCCCATATTTGCTCGATGAGCATGTCGCGGGTATACAGCTTGCCGGGTTGGCTGCCGAGCATGTACAGCAGTTCGAATTCCTTCGGCGGGATCGATTCCTGCGCGCCGGTATCCCGGTATTTGACTAGGTAGCTCGTTTTATCTAATGTAACCGCGCCGAGCTTGACCGTCTGCGAGATCGAAATCCGGTAACGCTTCAGCAGCGCTTTTACCCGCATGACGAGCTCGAGCGGCTCGAAGGGCTTGACCATGTAATCGTCGGTGCCGAGCTCGAAGCCTTTGATCCGGTCGAGCGGCTCGCCCTTGGCGGTAATCATGAGCACGGGCTTGTTCCCTGCTTCCCGTAAGCGCCGGCACAGCTCCCAACCGTCCATCTGCGGCATCATGACGTCGAGCACGATCAGATCGACCTGATGTTTGCGGTAATATTGCCATGCCTCTTCGCCGTTCCCCATCTCCACGACGTCCATGCCTTCATCCTCTAAGTACAGACGAATCAGCTCGCGTATGTGCTTCTCGTCGTCGACTACCATCACTGTCGTCACTAAGCTCGCATCCTTTGTCGCTATTGTGCATCTTCCGCGTGCGCTTCATTATATCTGTTGAATTTGTACGCAGTTTGAACGGAGGTTGAACGCAGCATTCACCGCAACCCCCACCCGCCGCGCGCTAAGTGTATTCCATACAACTAGATTCGCGAAAACCCAGTTCGACGCCACACTAGTTGCATTGCGTACATCTAGTTAGCCACATATCCGTCGTTTTGGCAGTTTTCCTGGAATCTAAGTGCCCGAAATACACCTAGCCCCCTATCAAGGCGCGCAAACTGTAAAACTAAATGATCAAAATGCAACTAGCTAGCCCGCCACCTCCAGCACCCGACGCCAAAAAGCCCCGAACAAGTCGGGGCTTCTGATCATGAAACGATTATGCGATTACTCAGCCGCCGGGAACAGCAGCGTTTGGATCGAGTGAGCCGGAATCGTCGTTTCGGCCACTTGCTCGCGGTTGCGAAGCAAGTAAGGCACTTCCGAGTCCGTGCGGTTCAGAACGACGACCGCGATTGTGCCGTCCGTGTTTTTGAACGCCGTCGTCGACAACTGCTCGGTGTACTTGGAGGAGCCTACGCGCACCGCGCCCGGACGGATATATTTGCTGAAATGTCCGATGTAGTAGTAGGAGCTTTGGAACGTCAGCGTGTCCGTCGTCGTGTCGGCGATGATCGGCGCGTCGCAGAAGTTCTCGACGTGGTTCGGTCCGCCGAGCTCGTCGAGCACGATGTTCCAGTCGGTCCAGGCTTGCATCCAATTGTTCAGGTTGCCCATGATGTCGTGCGCGTAGCGCTCTCCGCTCTTCCAGGAGCCGAGCTGCACGCCGCCCTCATGGCAGCCTTCGGTGAAGATGAGCCCTTTGTTCGGGTAACGGTCGTGCGTAACGGACAGCGCGTCGAAGTGATCGCCCGAATACCAGTGGAACCCGATGCCCCAGATGTATTTGCTTGCTTCCGCATCGTCATAGGCGACTTTCGCGCGGTCATAGACGCGTTCTTTGTTGTGATCCCACACCATGATCTTGATGTCTTCGCGGCCCGCGTTCCAGAGCACCGGACCGAGGTGGTCGCGAACGAAATCTTTCTCTTCTTCGGCCGTGTACACGCAGGAATCCCAAGGCTGAACGGCTTTCGCTTCATTTTGTACCGTAAGTCCCCAGAGCGGCAAGCCTTCCGCTTCATACGCCTCGACGAACTTCAAGTAGTGACGCGCCCAGGCGTCGCGGAATTCCGGCTTCAACTGGCCGCCCTTGTTCTTCATTCCGTTCGTCTTCATAAACGGAGGTGGGCTCCAAGGGGAAGCGTAGAACGTGAAGTCGTCGCCGATCAGCTTGCGCGCGCCTTGAATGTAAGGAATGATTTTCTCCTTGTCGCGGCTAATATCGAACGTCTTCAGTTCGGCGTCGCCGTCCTGCACGTAGTCGTAGTTGCCAAGCGAGAAGTCGCAGCTTGCGATGTGCGTGCGGACGACGTTATATCCGATGCCCTTGTCAGCGTCGAAGTACGCCTCAAGGATTTTGTTGCGGTTCTCTTCGCCGAGTTTATAAGCCGTTATCGCCGAAGCTTCCGTAATCGCTCCGCCGAATCCGATGATTTCTTGATAAGTCACGTCGTCATAGACGTTGATCAGTTGGTTCTCGATGCCTTTAACGTCGTTCTTCAGCACGATCGCCTCGCGCTCGGTCAAACGATCGGACGAGCCTTGCGAAGTTTGGATGACTCTTACTTTACGGTCTGCCATGTTGATGGAAAAACTCCTTTCGCTTCCGCAGGTTATGTCTACATATTAGAGGAATTAAACGGGGTTTTGTAGAAACAATATGGCTGTATACCTCAACGATCTGGTCGGAGGCGGAAGGAAATGAATACGATCCACGTGCAACTATGCGGCTATCACCAACATCCGGAGCCGTTCAGACATTACTTCCCTGGCGGACTTGAAACCTATATTATCCGGTTGCAGTTTGAAGGTGTAAGCCAGGTTCTCATCGCAGGTGAGTTCATCCCGGTCGAGCCGGGCGATCTTATCTTATTTAAGCAAGGCGACCTCTACGATCTGCGAATCGAACAGGCCGAGGAGCCGGTGAAGGCAAGCGGCGACTACTTTATTATGAGCACCGGACCCGGAATGGATGAATGGTGGTCGAATCGAATAAGGCCTACGAAGGTGAAAATCGCCGAAGACAGCAAGCTGATTACCCAATGGCACCAATTAATCGCGGAAAAAAGAAGGCTCGACGGCGGCGATCCCATGCTCGTCACTTTGCTCGTCCACACGCTGCTTGTCATGCTCGATCGGGCGATCGACGAAGCGCCGAGCGCGCGGTCCTCGTCGACGTTCCATGCGATCCGGATGCGCAATTATATCGAGGCGAACGCCTCTCGACCGCTTCGGCTCGAAGACGTCGCGCGCGACTCGGGGCTTAGCGTCTCGCGCGCGGTGCATCTGTTCAAAGAGCACTACGGATCGTCCATTATCGGCTACGCGCAGCAAATCCGCATGGCACACGCCCTCGAATTGCTGCATCACAGTCCGTTGTCGCTAGAGCAAATAGCCGCCGAGACGGGTCTCGGCAGCTACGCGTATTTTCATCGTATTTTTCGTGCGCAGCACGGCATCTCTCCGGGGGCCTACCGAAAAAAGCATGCGGCGAAAGCTTGGCGGGGGGAGTCATAGTACACTTGTTGCTTAGGAAGCGCTCCGCTCGCTCTGCAGACTAATTGTAGAACATACAACTAATTCAGCCGTTTTTAACGCATAACCAGTATTAGTTGCAATTCATACACCTATTTTCACACTCTACACACGAAGCCTCGTTATTCGTCGCAATTAGCTGTACGTTCTACAACTAACTCCATCAAAAGCGAAGTTGCGGCAGAATTAAGTGTACATTTTACAACTAGCGATTCCTCCCCTGTACCTAACCCCCGAACGCGATCCTGTAGCCATCCACGTCTTGAATCGTGAATTCGCTGAAAAAGTCGTTCAAGTCGGGGCCATTGACGATAGGAACGCCCGCGACTCTTACTTCTTCTAGCAGCGCGCGAACGTCCGTATAGCAGAAAGCATCGAAGTATAATCCGCCTGCCGCGGAAGAGAAGGGTTTCACGTCCTCCGGGTTGCGCGCTTGATGAAGAATGAACGTGACCGCATCCCTATTCATGTGCACGTGCTGCTCATCCGGTCCTCCGACTAATTCGTCTTGAAAGCCGATGCGCCGATAGAACGCGATCGAATCCACTAGATTTCTAACGAGCAGTACCATCGTCGGTCCGTTCAATTTCGCCTTCTCCACGCGCGGACATCTCCAATCGTTATTAAGCTCGCAAACTTAGAACCAAACCTTTACCGTCACGATTTCAAAAGCACCAATGTCGAGCGCGACTTCTCCGCCAACGACTGCGAGCTCTCGCAACTCTTCCTCGAGCATATTAGTCAACGCGACTCGGCGCGGCATTACGCCGAAGCGCAGCTTGGCGCCCTTAACCGCCGAGCGCTCCGATTCGTAGAGACGAACGACGTACGCTTGATCGTCTTCCGCAGGCTTGATCGCCTCGATAATGACGTTCGATGCGTCCATGCGGGCGAACGAACGGAACGCGGGCTCCGAACGGCGACCGGCTACCGATACGACCGGTGAATTCATTTCGTAAGCCGGGCGAACGACCGTCTCCGCACTGAAGCCGCCGTTATGCGGCAGCAGCGAATATGTCATCTCGTGAATGCCCGCGTCTCCGCGAGGATCCGGATGCGTTCCGCCTTTATGCAGCGTGAGCTGAATGTCGGAGCCTTGAACGGAGACGCCGTATTTGCAGTCGTTGAGCAACGCGACCCCGAATCGGTTCTCCGACAGATCCGTCCATTTGTGCGCGCACACCTCGAACATCGCTTGATCGTACGGCGTATTCGTATGGGTCGGACGCTCCACGTGACCGAACTGAACCTCGTGACGAGCGTTCATGACCGCTACGGCAAGATCGAAGCTGACCTTCAGCAACTGATGCTTCTCCTGCCAGTCGACAACCGTCTCGAAGTCGACCTGCGCCGTGCCTGAATGGAAGACGATGTCTTGTTTCAGCGTCGAGCGATGCCCGATGCGGTATTCGCTACGGATACGCAGCTGGAGCGGACCGTCCGCGACGGTCTCGCGGCTGATCAGATCGGTCTGCACCCGAAGCTTGCCGAATACGTCGCGATCGATATCCCAGTTGTCCCACGAACCCGGCAAATCTTCGCCCATCAAGAGCGCGCCCAGCGGACGCTCGCCTTGGCGAAGCTCGCGGCCCGAAGCTTTATCCACGAACGAGCGAATATAGCCGTGCTCGTCGAAGCGTACGACAGCGTACGGCGTCTCAATCCGATCGCCTGTTACCGCGAACGGAGAACGTCCAGCCGACGAACCTTGCGCGGCCTGCTTGAGAGCTATCGTCGCGGCGCCCAGCGCCGGCACTTCCAAGCCGCCGACGAGCAGCTTCTCGCGCCCTGCCACGTCTACGATTCGCTGACTGGCAAGCGTCGAATCCACCGGCACGAGTCCCGCTTCCACTCCTTCCAGCGCGAGCGTATCCGATCGATCCCAGCCGAGCGTGTTCCATACCGTAACAGCCCCGACGTCCTTCATCGCGATCTCGGAGAGGCGCGCATTCGTCAGCTCCTCCGTCTCGCGAATGACCTCGTTCATCTCCGCGATCGCGCGGTCGTGCACTTCCGGAATCGACGTCCCCGGCAAAATATCGTGGAACTGGTTGATGAGCATAATCTCGTATATGTCGTCGCGGCGCGAGGTAGGTTTGCCTTGGCCAGCCGACCACGACAACACTTCCGCGAATTCGAGATCGCGCATCGCGAACTCGGCTTTGCGGTTGTTCCGCTTGATCTGATGCATTTGCGTGAGCGTACCGCGGTGCGCCTCGAAGTATAGTTCTCCCACGTACAGCGGCGTATTGACCGCCGTCGCCTCAAGCTCCTGCATAAACGCGCTAACCGTCCGGTGCTCCGTCCGAGGCACGCCTTCCAAATCCGTCACGCGCCTAGCCGCTTCCAGCATCTCGAACTGCGGACCGCCGCCCCCGTCTCCGAAGCCGTACGAGACGAAACGCATATCGTTCACTTGCTTGTGCATGATGTTGTTCTGCTTGTTGCCCCGCGGACCGTACACCCGGTCGATCAACGTGCCGGCGTCCGGCCAGCAGTGGATCGTATTGAAGTGCGTGAGCACCGTCGTGCCGTCCAATCCGCGCCAATTGAACGTATCGTAAGGGAAGATGTTCGAGTCGTTCCACGAAAGCTTCGTCGTGAGAAAATATTTGACGTGCGTCCCCGCCATGATTTGTGGAATCGCGGCACTGTAGCCGAACGTGTCCGGCAACCAGAACGTATCGGCGGTATAACCGAAATGCTCGCGCGTATAGCGTTGACCCTTCAGGAACTGGCGGATCAACGATTCGCCGGAGACGAGGTTGCAGTCCGACTCGATCCATACGCCGCCGTTCGGCTCCCAGCGTCCTTCGGCGACGCGGCGCTTAATGCCTTCGAATATGTCCGGATAATGGCGGCGCATCAACTCGGCGTGGAACGCGGAGCTCTGGATGAAAATATACTCCGGATACTGGTCCATCAAGCTCAGCACGTTCGCGTACGTACGCGCGCATTTGCGGATCGTTTCGTCGCGCGTCCATAACCATGCCGTATCCATATGGGAGTGACCTATAATAGCTGCTTTCGGCGCGGAATCGCCGTTCTTCTTGGCGAGTAGCGGCGCCATGACGTCGCGGGCCATCGCCAGCTTCGGTCGCCACACCGCCTCCGGCACTTCGTCCGGAGACTGCTCTAGCAGCGCGAATACTTCCAATAGCGCGTTCGTGATTTTGCCCCTGCGGAAATCGTCCACGCGGTCCGATCCGACCATCTGGTTGAGCGTGCGCAAATCGAAGACGAATTCCTTCACGTCATCGCGCCGCAGCATGACGTCGATCGACTGATACGAACGCTCGGTACGCACCGGGTATGCGTCTCCGGTCTGAAACGTCTGGTACGGCTGAGTGCCGACGACGGGATGCCCCGCATACGTCTCGAACGCTAATTCAAAGGACGCACCGCCTTGGGCCGCCTTCGTTAACAGAAGCGTATGGTGATTGCCGCGGCTTTCCGCGTCTTTGGCATGCGTATAGATCCCGTTCGGAACGCCGTTCACCCAGAATAGCGCTTCGATAGCGTCCGTTCGTGCGCTTATGTATATATTTTGACCGTCGAGGAAGTTCGGAATCTCATAAATGCCTTTGAACCAGGCGGAGCCCCAAGGCTTGCCCCATTTCTGACCTGCGGAGGAAGGTTTCCAGCCCGCGTCTTCGCCAGGAACCTCGTACAGCTGCTCGTCCGTCTCCAGGTAGCTCATCTCTACTTCTCCGACTTTGACGAACATGTACGGCGTATACACTTCTTCTAGCTTCCTGAGCTTGCCTAACGTTTTGCCGATATGTCTCTCGTGGATCATACGGGTACCCTCCCAAAGAAAAAGCCATGATAAATAAGTTTATCATGGCGATCTGAAAGCAAATACGAGACGATTGTAGCTAATGCGGTGAATTATTAGCCTGTTGCCGAACTAGCAATTGTTCAGAATTTATCTTTCAACACGCCTATAACCATTAGCAGAAAGCAGACGACTGCCATCCCGATAAAAAAATACCCGAACCATCTGACGGCTTTCGGCATGCTGCTCAGATCGGCAGGCTTATTGGGCATTCCCATGATGTTCTGGTAATGCTCCGTTACGTCGTTGAACGGTTTCGTTTCGTTGATTACAGCCTTTTCATCGTCCTCACGCGCATCCTTCACTTATCGACCGACTCTCCTTTGTAGTTCCTCAAAAAATCTTTGTGCAGCATCGTAACGAACGCGAAGATCCCGCCTAAGCCGAGCAAGACCGCTCCCGCCACTCTATACTTGACGATCTCGTTCGCGAGGATGATGTTATACTGCGCCGATTTTTCATAAGGGGCCTCCTTTATCGATAAAAGCTAGTTTTTACTCCACCTTAAACTCGATCGAAGCCTTCAATATTCTTTTACTTTCAAGGGTTGAATACCGCTCTATGTTGTAGTTCGCCTCGGCCGTAATCGTATACGTGCCCTTCGGAAGCTTAGCCGGATGCTTCGTTTCGTTCCTATTGAAAGAGAGGAATTGAGAGGGGTTAAGGTTGCTGTTGTACTCGTCTCCCGGTTGAAAAGTACTCGTTATCCCTTCGAATGAGCTAAAAGGATAGTTCTGAAAGCCGTTCCCGTCCACGATATGATAAAGGACCAATGCGCCTCCATGATAAATGGTTACCGGCTGATCGCTATCGCGCGTAAGCCTGGACCACACCTTGATCGGCTCTCCTTCCTTGTACACGGATTTTCCCGAAAAAATGCTGAGCGTAAACTCGTCGTTCGACGTCTTCGAATGAATTTCGGATTTGCCCATATTCTCAACCGGCAGGTCGAGATAGATAGACTGGCTCTCCTCGTCATAGCCGACGTAAGTTCTTGTCAACTCGCTGAACTTACGCAGCGGGACATAGGTTCGACCGTTATAACTTAGAATCGGAGGATCGTCATTTAACTGCGCGGGCGTATTATTCACGAAGACCGATCCTTTGAATATACGGGCTTTAACGATATCCGTTGCAGCCGCAGCGGTCGTAGCGATTAGCAGCAGTAGCGCGAGCGCTAGCAGAATGGTCTTCCTTCGCATCGTCATTCCTTACAGCTCCTCGACTTGAAGATGTACAACGCATAAAGCCTACATCATTTTAACATGATGTAGGCTAATTTAGGTTTAATTTACCATTTCTTTATGCACCGTTCTCCCACGCGATCGTCAGAGAGATCCGATTGTCGCGCTGCGGAGCAAGCAACCGCAGATCGATCGCGTACCATCGCTGATCGTTGCCGAAGTGGTCGCGGAAGCTTCGGGTATCGATTGAGACTGCTAGCTCCGTGGCGTCAAAGCGGAGGACGGCTGAACCGCCTTTGCCGAGCCGTACGATCCCTCCCTCGTCCGCGATCAACGGCTGCACGCGCGTGACGATCCGCTCTAGGATTTCTTGCGGTTCGTTATCAAACGAGAATACGTCCGTGAGGGTAAACGAAGGCTCATCCGACTTCTTCCACCGGAGTTCCCGTACGAACGATCGCAACCCCGCAACCTCGTAAGCCGCAGCCAATTCGAGCCGAAGGATATCCTCCTGCTCGGATGCCATCGCCTCCAACACCGTTGCCTTCCGCTCCGCTCCTTGCGAGTGCCCTCTACCGTCGATGATCGGAACGGAGTGTCCATGCGAGCCGTTGCAATCGTAACCGTACCGTTTCGCGCCGAAATAATCCGCCGTGTACTCGCCGCAACCGAGATCGCAAGCAACTGCCTCGCCGCCGTCGCCGATCAGAATGAAATGGCCGAGATCGTTATGGTTGTGCGGCTCGTCGTTATGTCCGCCCTTCGCGGCGAAGCCGAAGCGCCGTCCGGCAGACGTAACGTGGCGAGACAGCAGCCACTCGGCGTCCGGCAAATACCGCGATGCCGTTCCCCATTCCACGCCGCTCGCATCGTCCGAGTTCAGCCACAGCAGATCGCGAAAAGCTGGCGCCCAGCGGCTGCAATGGTCGTCTGTATAGGCTGCGGCGTATTGCATTTCCGGTGCTTCTACTTCCGGATAAACGTTGGCTAAGTAATGGGTAAGCCCGACGCGGAACGGAATGCGCGGCAGCGAGTCCGAGAAGCCGGCGACCGCATCGCCATGCAAATAAGCTGCTTGCTGGAACAGCGCGATACTGCGAACCTTCGGATGGTCGAACAGATCGACATCGCCGCCCGTCGCATGCTTTAGCAAATCCGCGAAATAGACGTAGTAACCGAACCCGTAATTCCAGTACCCGAGCCCTTCCGGACAGGCGCCGTCGTCGCCGAAGCCCGCCAAGTAATAATCGAGACACGCCGATACGCGGTTCAATAAACTCGATAGCCGCTCCGTATCCCGCATGCTTAGCAGCGCCGCCGCGCCGATCGAGCCCGCGCATACGGCGGACCAATTGTTGGTCGCTGTCTCCCAAGAGAACGCCGTCCCGCCGCTCTCGAACAACGCGATTAACCGCGCCTCCACCGCTCCTCCGATCTCGCGGGCGAGAGATTCCGGCAGCTTGTCGCCTAGCACGCATGCAATCTCGCAAAGCGTAAACCCGGTCTCTGCGGAGAACAGATCGATGACCTTAGCCCTGTCCTCGCCCCGAACATGCGCGGGCAAGCACCACGTCGGCTCGCTCAGCACGAGCCCTATCGTCTCGTGAAGCGATTCGCGATAGCGCGCGTCGTCCGGCTCGAGCAAGGTCATAATCGCGAACGTGTTCAACCGCCTGCGCCGCTCGAAATACGCCCGCTCATACTCCAGCCGGGAACCCGTCCGCGCGAAAATGCCGAATAGCTCCTCCGTCAACGCCGTTGCCGGTTCGGCCAATAACCTCGCGGCCTCCGCACGAATCTCATTAACTAACCTAGCATGCGAGGACGATTGCGAGACGCGTTGCCAGAACGCGTCCGCCGACTCACCCGCCGGATAGTAGACGCGATCCGTCAACGGATGCGTTCCCCTAAAGACCGAACGAAGCGTTGCGACTTGCAACATGATCGTGGCTCCCCTATGTTCAAGTGCGAAGCATTATCCCGCCACTACGTTGCCCTGCGAGTGCCGGACGAGCTCCTCGTAATAACCGTGAAGCGCCAACAGCTGCGCGTGGTTGCCTTCCTCGACGATTCGCCCCGCATCCATGACGATAATCCGGTCCGCGTGCATAATCGTCGACAGGCGATGCGCAATAACGAGCGTCGTTCGATGCATGGAGACGATGCGCAGTGCATGCTGGATCAGTTGCTCCGTATGCGAATCCAGATTGGCGGTCGCTTCGTCTAAGATGAGAATTTTCGGCTGGAACACGATAATTCGCGCGAACGAGATCAACTGCCGCTCCCCTGCGGACAATCCGCTGCCGCGTTCGGACAAGCGCGTATCGTAGCCTTCTTTCATCCGGCTAATCAACGCGTCGGCTCCGACGAACTTGCACGCGCGCACGACTTCCTCCCGCGAGATCGTCTCGTCGAACATTCTAACGTTGTCGACGATACTGCCCGAGTACAAATACGGTTCCTGCTGCACCAATCCGATCAACCGGTGCAACTGCTCCTGCGGAACGTCGCGAATGTCTATGCCGTCGATCGCTACGCTCCCATCATGAACGTCATAGAACCGGCACAGCAGCGCGATCAGCGAGCTTTTGCCTGCCCCCGTCGCTCCTACGATGCCGATCATTTCGCCAGGCCGAACGTGCAAATCCAGCTCGTTAATGATCGGTTGGTTTTCTTCGTAAGCGAACCGAATGCGGTTGAAGTCGATACGCCCCTGAACAGCCGCCGGATTCACGTCGCGCACGACGGCCGCATCGGCGACGTCCGGTTTCGTCGAGAAGATGTTCCATATCCGGCCCGCTGCTACCGAAGCCGATTGCATCGTGTTCCACTGCTGCGTAATGTTGCTGATCGGGTTGAAAAATTGCCGTATATAAGTGATGAAGGCGTACAACACGCCGAACTCGATAGAGGCATGGAACACCGCCGTACCGCCGAGCCATGTCACGAAAGCGACCGACAAGTTGCCGAGCATATCGAACGAACGGTTGAACAGCACGTTGGTTCGAACCTCGCGCAGGTTGGCGCCTAAGTACGTCCGGTTGCGGTCCGTAAACCGGTTTACCTGTTCCTGTTCTTGGTGAAACGCTTGAGTGAGATTCATCCCCGCCAAATTTTCCGCCACGAACGCGATGAGCCGGGACAACGCCGTCCGGGAATTTTGGTACGTCTTCCTCATGTAGCTGCGGAAAGCCGCGGCGATCAGCGTGATGATCGGCAATAAAATAAGGCAATACAACGTAAGCGTAACGTCGAGATGGAACATGACGGCGAGGATGAAGATTAAAGTCATACCGTCGCGCATAATGCTCATCAACACTTGCGAGAAAAATTGGTTCATCGCCTCGGTATCGCTCGACACGTGCGTAATGAGACTGCCGCTCGGCATCCGGTCGAAAAACGACATCGACAGCTTCGTGATGTGCCGGAACAAGTCTTTGCGAATGCGTGCGACGATGCTCTGCGCCGCGTATTGCATCAAATTGTTCAGCAAGTAGTTAAACAGGAAGCTCGACAGCGAGAGAGCTAAATAAATGCCGCAAATGACGAGCAGCATGTCATAGTCGTTTTTGCCGGCCATTAGGTTGTCGTCGATGGCGATTTTGACCAAGTACGGTTGCATCAAATCCGCCGCGATCGCAAGCAACGTGAAACAGAAGACTAACAGGAACGTCCACTTGTGCGGCTTGGCGTAAGCGAAAATGGAGCGGAAAATCGGGGGCTTCGCCTCCGGCGCGTCCGGTTTAGTTGGCATCTCGCGTCCCCTCCTCCTGAATCGCATGAAGCTCGGCGTACAACCCGCGCTGCGAGAGCAGCTCGCGGTGGGTTCCTCGCTGCACGATCCGTCCCTCATCCAGCACGACGATCTCGTCCGCGTGCTTAAGCGCGCTTATGCGATGGGCGATCACGATCGTCGTCTTGCCCTTGCGTTCGGCGCGCAGTGTCTCGAGGATCCGCGTCTCCGTAACCGAGTCGACGGCGCTAACGCTGTCGTCCAGAATCATGATCGGAGCGCGCTTAATCAGCCCGCGGGCAAGACTCGTGCGTTGGCGTTGCCCGCCGGATAGCGTAATGCCTCTCTCCCCGAGCTTCGTCTCGAACCGGTCGGGGAACATAGCGATATTGCCGTAGATTTGAGCTTGCTTTGCCGCGTCCTCGATCCGGCTCAGGGAAGTGTCCCTGCGGTAAAAGGCGATATTGTCGCGAATCGTCGTGCTGAACAGAAAGCCGTCCTGCGGAACGTACGCGATTTGGTCGCGCAAGCTTGCGAGCGTAAGGCTCCGGATGTCGGTATCGCCGATGCGGATCGTGCCTTCCGGCGGATCGTAGACTCGGAGCATGAGCTTCATTAGCGTTGTTTTGCCGCTGCCGGTTTTCCCTAGAATGCCCAGCGTTTTGCCAGGCTCGACGACCAGATCGATATCGCGCAGCGCCTCCCGCTCGGCGTCCGGGTAAGCGAACGACAGGCGGTTGATCCGGATCGCGGCTTGCGCGAGATCGCGAGTCTCGGCCTGCTCCGATTCTTGGATATCGCCCTTCATCGCAAGCAGATCGTTAATACGCTCAAGCGAGGCGCGCGAACGTTGCATCGTGTTGATCACGTTGCCGATCTGCTGCAGCGGGTTAACCATCATGCGCACGTAGAGCGTCAGAGCCACGAAGTTGCCTAGCGTAATCCGATGGTGGATCGTGAGATACCCTCCGACCACGATCGCGATAACCAGCGAAAGCGCTCCCAAGAACGGGATAATCGCGCCGAACAGCGACGAGACGCGTACGAGCTTCAGTTGGTTTTCGCGAATGCGATCGACCGTCGCGCCGAAGCGATCGATCATAATCGGCTCTACCGCGAACTTCTTCGTCACCCGGATACCGCCGAACTGCTCCTCCGCGGACTCCGTCATTTTGCCGATCGATTCCTGTACCGCCAATGAACGCTTGCGGATAATCGGACCGAAGCTTACGACGATCCAAGGAATGGCGAGTAGCGGCACGATGCAGACGCCGATTAGATAGAGCGGAATAGCGCTGAAGAGCATCATCGTAACCGCCGACACGATGAGGATGGCGGCGTTCGTCGTCTGATTGATGCCCATCGAGATCGATTCTCGGACCGACGTGACGTCGTTCATAACATAGCTAAGCAGCTTGCCGACGCCGTTCTTCGAATAGAATCGTTCGCTCATCTTCGTAAAGTGATCGAACAATTTGCGCCGCGTCACGAATTCGAACAGCCGACCCAGATGCATGATGATGTATTGGCCCAAACCGCCCAAAACGGCGAACGATACGCCCACTCCGAGCAGAAGCAAGCTGTACTCTACGATAAGCGAATGCGTTATCCGATGCTGCTGCAGCAAATCGGTAAAATTACCGAGCAACCGCGGATAGAACGACTGGATAATGTTAGCCGCCGTAATCGAGAGCACCGCCAGCGCATACATCGGCCATTTCGTTCCCAAGTAATCTTTTAGCACTCGCTGCGAATGCAAGTGGCATCACTTCCTAACCGTATTTCCCCCGAAACCTCTTAACGCCCTCATTTTAGAACTTTCCACCAAGGCGAACAAGGAAAGGGTCCGTGCGTATGACGCCGTTAATGGGAGAAAAACCCTTCCCCCGCTCCTCTCATAGACGCAGACGCTTTTTCTCGTTGCGATATGGGGATATAACGCGATCGGGTTAGGGTTTGGGCTTGGAGACGCGCGATTGCGCGGAAAAATCGGGTTACTGGGCGCGGAGTTTGATTTGGCGGAACGCAATAGCGCGATATTATCGTGTTACTGAGCGGAGTTCGGCACAAAGTCGCGCAATAGCGCGATTTTATCGTGTTACTGCGTGGATTCCGGCACAAAGTCACGCAATAGCGCGACTTTATCGTGTTACTGGGCGCGTCATGCTTCCTCGTGCGGAGTCAGCAACCCTCGCTCCAGGCATGCCGCGATTGAGAGCGAGCGTTCGCCGTCCTGGAAGCGGATGCGCAGTTGATCTTTGGTTAGCTTCATAATCGTGCCCGGGCCGAACACGCGGTGGATGACGAAAATGCCTTCGACGAGGCTGGATCGGCGGAGGATCGCGTTCGGCGGAATAGCGTCGACGATGCCCCCATTCCCGGCAGAAGCGGTGGCTTTGCTCCCTTTGGGCACGGCACGAACTTCGCCGTACGCGCTCTCCTTGGACGGATTCATAATGTCCCTGACCGCGCCGACGAAGCGCGATTCCGTGACCTTTGCCCCGTCGCGCTGTTGGTACGTAATAAGCTCCAACCGTTGACGCGCGCGGGTCATGCCGACGTAGAACAGCCTCGTCGCTTCCTCGAGGTTGCCGCCCATGCCCGAGCCGTCGGCCTTCGAGCCCGCTTTGATTTCCTCCGATGCCGGGATAACTCCTTCGACGAGGTCGACCATGAACACTTGATCGAACTCGAGCCCCTTCGAGCTATGCAGCGTCGATAACGTTACGGCCTGCTGCCCGCGTTTCATCTTCGCCTGCTTATGCACCTGCTCCAGCTGTTTAAGCCGCGCCGCGAACGCCTCCATCGTGTCCAGCGAGTCCGCGATTTCCTCCAACGTATTAAGGATGCCGACCAAATACTCTTTGCGGAAGCCAAGCTTCTCGCACATTTTCTCGATCGCCTTCTCGTAGCCCAGCCTGTCGCGAATGACGCGAATCGCCTCAAGGGGCGGCATACCTTGCATTTCTTGGAACGTATCCCGGCTCTGCTCGATCTGCTTTACTTGATAGGCTTGCAGCGGCACGTGCTCCAGCAAGTTGTCGAACACGGATTCCCCGTTAGCGATCGCCATCAGTTGCGCCATCTGCTGCTTGGTCACGTATCCGTTCATTTTCGTATGAATTTTCTCGAGCAGCTCCGGCCGCTTGTCCGTAAACGTCATCCGCATGAAGTTCAGTACGTCCTCTACGACCCAATGCTTGAAAAACCGGTTGTCCGCATCCTTCATATAGAATGGAATACCTGCCCGGTCTAACGCGTTCATCAGCGCGATCGACGACGAATTGTTACGATAAAGTACCGCCACTTCCGCGAGATTAGCCGCCTTGCGAACTTCCTGCACGATGTATTTGGTCTGCTTCGGGTATTCGGAAAAGCTCTTGATGGCGATAGGCAGATGCGGCGCGTTGTCGGTCGTCATGTGCTTTTCGTAGCGATTTTTATTGCGCTTGATGAATTGATTGGCTACGTTAACGATGTCGGCCGACGATCTATAATTTCGCGCCATGAACAGCGTAACCGCCTTCGGGTACGCGTCCTTGAAGTTCAGCAAATAAGCCGGTTCCGCTCCCCGCCAGCTATAGATCGATTGGTCGTCGTCGGCGACGACGCACAGATTGCCGTGCGGTCGCACGAGCTTCTCGATAATCCGATGCTGCACGAGCGACGTATCTTGACTCTCGTCCGTCAGCACGTAATCGTAACGGTCTTGGTATTGCCGAAGCAATGCCGGTCGGCCCTCGAGCGCTTGCTCGCAAATCGTCAGCAAGTCGTCGTAATCCAGCAAAATTCTGCTAGCATCCTCGCGTTTATAAGATTCATATGCCCGCACGATCCGCGCGGCCTCCGGCACGTCCGTCTTATGGAGATGCCACTCGGATTCCGGGATCATTTTATTTTTGAGATAGCTAATATAAGTAGTCAGCTCGTCCAACTGATCGTCGGTTATGTTATCTCCGTTAATCGTACGATACAGCTCGCGCAAGATCATGCGTTTATGTAACTTAGGCGCGCCGACGGACGCGTCCTCCCGCTCTCCGTCCCCTTCGATCATCTCGAAGCCTTTGCCCGCCACACGAAAATAGTGCCGAACGACCTCGAACGCCAAGCTATGAATGGTAGAGAAGTCTACGGACGGCAGCTGCGGGAAAAAGCGCGCGAACCGCTCCTTCATCTCGGACGCCGAAGCGCGGCTGAACGTAACCGCCTTAATCCGGGACGGGTGCGCGCCCTTCTCCTCGATCAAGTAACCGATGCGCATCATGAGCGTCGTCGTTTTCCCCGAACCCGGCGTCGCGAGCAGTAACAACGGCCCTTCCGTATGAAGCACCGCTTGCCGCTGCTCGTCGTTCAGCGTAACTCCTATTTCTAGCTTTTTGCGTTCGAAGAACGCTTTATCGTTATCTATGTCAATCAGTTGCATATCCGTTCATACCTCTCTCATTCTCGTAACCGTACCTCTCGATCGCTCGAATAAGAGTATACCATCCGCGGGCAAGCAAAAACCCGCCACATTATATGGAACGAGGCGGGTTGCGAGAAATGTTTGTTGTATTGAGTACAACTATTTCGAGAGCCGAATGCCGCATCGGGCAGGTGAGTTGCATTACATACAGTTAAATTGTTCGAGAAGGGGCGTTCTCGGTGTTGGAGTTGCGAATAAATGTATGAAATGCAACTACCACTGGAAATTTCGTATTTTCGGCGAAATTAATTGTACTAAATACACCTAGAGACGCAGTGGCAGCGGCAGCGGCCCTGAGCGCCGCGCTCAATACAGCGGATACTTCTGCCGCAAATCCTCCCGGTGAAGCACGTTCGAATCCTCGCGAATGTAGTGGCACACGTACGAACGGCGCCAGCGGTCGCGACTCCGGTTCTTGTTCGAGGAATGGATGAGCAGCTCGCTGAAAAACAAGATGTCGCCTTTCTCCATAGGCACCGGGATTTGACGGCTCGTATCGACGCCTTCGGTCTCGTCGGTCCAATGCTCGTGCTCCTCGATGTTTTTGACCGCGCCGTGCGGCAGCAATCCGAGCTTGTGCGTGCCGGGCATCACCCATAGGCAGCCGTTCTCTTCGTCGACGACGTCTTCCATTGCCGTCCATGCCGCGATCATCGTCATCGGATCGTTCTTAATATAGTAGTAGTCCTGATGCGCCGCTTGTCCGGGAGCCCCCGGTTCTTTATAGAAGTACATGCTCTGCACGCACACCGCTTCCATACCCATCAGTTGGGCAAGCGCCCCGCGCACGATTGCGTGCTTCATCAGCTGGCGTGAGAAGCTGTCGTGCTTGTGCGGGTTGAACAGCCTTAGCGAATATTTTTTGTCGGGTTCGCAGGTTGCCCAGTCCGGCATCGGCTCTTGGTTGCGAATATCGTAAATGTGTCCGTTGAAGGCATCGATCAAATCTTCGGTCATCCCTTTACGGAACAGAAAGTAGCCTTGTTCCCTGAAAAACGCGATTTGTTCCTCCGTTAACGGCGTGAGTGGCGGCGTAAAAGTCGCATTCATTCTCGTAGTCTCCTTCGACGATCAGCATCTGTAGCTTAGCTTCAGCATACCGCGCGCACACGTTCCCAACAATGGCTGTAACCCGCGTCTTTGTATCTGTAATTGATATACTGGGATCGCCGACTTACAATGTAGGGAGGAGTGATACTATGCCGCAAGCGAAAATAAACATCCCCCTCGAAAATGTCGCGAATACGATAGCCGGCTCGATCGTCTATCCTCCGGGAGGCCGGTTCGGTCCCCGAATCCAACAGGACGTCCAGCTCGTCATGCTCTACACGGGCGAAATGAACGTCGACATCGACGGACGCCGCGTCAGCGTTACGCCGGGGCACGTGCTTCTGCTTAAGCCCGGACATGAGGAAACGTTCGCCTTCTCGCGGACGGAACAAACGTGGCATCGGTGGATCGCCGTCCATCTGACGGGGTTGTCCGCGGAGACTATCCAACGGCTGTACGCGCTTCCCGAGGTGCTTCCGCTGACGGAAGAGATGAACCGACTGCTCGATCTGCTTCTCGTCCTGCAGCGTCAGTCGCCTGCGGACGACGATGCCGTCAGGAGCCTCGGCCTTGCCGCTATCCATCTGTACCCGATAGAATCGCAAAGGGCGCTCCTCCAGATGGAGAAGCACCCTGCCGTGTATAACGCTTTGAAGTGGATCGATGCGCATTATGCCGATGACATTACCCTAAAGAGTCTCTCGTCTCATGCCGGACTATCGCCGGAGCATCTGCTTCGTTTGTTCAAGTCCCAGGTCCGAACGACGCCGATCCAGTATTTATGGAAGGTTCGCATCGACCGCGCCATCGATCTGCTTACGAGCACCGGACTTACGGTAACGGAAGTTGCGGGGCGATGCGGATTCAAAACGTCTCATCATTTGGCTAGATTAATCAAGCAGGTTACCGGCCGTACCGCCTCCGAGATCAGGCGTCTGTCGTGGGGCGGGCTGCGGAAGTAGCCGGCGTTAGGATCAAGGACCGTTTCAACCCTGACAATGCCGCCGTATGGCTCGACGTTCCGCTATGAACGACGATCTGATTTTTATAATCGGACTGCAAGACAGACTGATACAAATTATCCGTTACGGAGACGGAAGACGAAGCGGAGATCGGCAGAAACTCTACTTGCAGCATAGCCTTCGCGGCTCCTCCGTCTACGACCATACCGAAGCTTACCGTTCTATTCCAGGGTACCTGCACCCCATCGATCGCAAGCGTAATTTGTTCTTTCAATAATCTCTCGAACAAAGGCTTCACGGCGTCGAATTCATACTCGTCCAACGTGCCGCTCAAATCAAGATCGCCTCCGCTTAATTCGATCGCGGATCTCTCGTCTATGGCTATAGTCATCAAGGTCTGTTGCTCGGTTAACTCTAGCGTCGTATGGCTTGTGCTAGAACCATGCGCGTAGGTCGTATGTCGGAAAGGAATAAGGGCAATGGCCGTCAACATTAAGACGAATAAGGCAGCGCGCGTCGCGTTCGCGGTCAGCTTGAACATCGGATTCCAACCCCCGGACTTTAGGAATAAGTGATGGCGCGTCTTAACTATACCGAACCCGTTTACCCCTGTAAATTGATCCGCAGTGTCGCGACAAGTGCCGTAACGCCTCCGAAAACAGCCGATTTTACACGCCCCGAACACCCCGTTAACGATTTTTATTTTCCCGCGACATTCGTTTAATCCAGCATTAATAATCGGTCTTTCAAAGCATCGTTTTCCTGAGGTTTTGCAAGATTGTTAAATTTATTTTTTACACAGAAATAGCGTGAGAGAACCGCGATTCTAGCATACTACCACCTTCCGCGATTCATCTGCGATAATGGCACATACCGATTCGTCACTTCCGGAATAGCTTGTTTCAGAAGGAGGTGGTGAAGCATGGCTAAAATTGTAAGCCAGTTCACGGTGTCTGATCTGCACGACGAAGTCAACTTGTTCGACGAAAACTGGACGCGTACGATCGGCGCCGGCCAAGTAACCTATACCGCGACGGTAGACGATGCGAAGATTACGATCGCAACATTGGAAGACGACGATTACAAACCGGTCGCCAAGTTGTATTTCGTAACTGGCAGCGTAGTCTACGTCATCGGCACCGCGGTTTATTATCCGCCTCATACGACTAAACCGCTGTAATCATAAAAAAAGACCGCGATCGGAATAAATCCGAATCGCAGCCTATATCCGTTAAGCAAGCTCGTCCCGCCGAGCTAATTTCGTGTCGCTTGCAAGTATTTCTCCGTCAATATCGATAGCAGTTGAATGCCAACCTCGTTTTGCCCGCCTTCGGGGATGATGAGGTCGGCGTATTTTTTGGACGGTTCGATGAACGCTTCGTGCATCGGCTTCACCGTCTTCAAGTACTGGTCGTGAATCGAATGGATCGACCGGCCGCGCTCCTCGATGTCCCGCAGTACCCTGCGAAGGATGCGCACGTCCGGGTCGGTATCGACGAACACTTTGATATCGAGCATCGCGCGAACATTTTCGTCGGACAGCACGTGGAGCCCTTCTATAATCACGATATTGCAAGGCATCAGCTTAACCGTCTTCTCCGCGAAACGAGAATGCGTCGTAAAGTCGTACATAGGCGCGTACGCGATCTGCCCGTCCTTCAGTTGTCTAAGATGCTCGACTAACAGTTCGTTGTCGAATACGAGCGGATGATCGTAGTTGATCTTCTCGCGTTCGGCCATCGTTAGGTGCGGATGGTCTTTGTAGTAGTTGTCTTGCGATATAAAAGTCACTTTGTCCGCGCCAAGGCGGTCGATGACGGAGCGCGCTACCGATGTTTTGCCTGATCCGGTGCCGCCTGCGATTCCGATGATGAGCATATCCTTTCCTAATGCCTCCCTAGTGTGCTGCCAACTCAATTCCAGTATTGTAGCATAGCGGGAGACGGAATTCATCCGACCGGACTTTCCTATCCTCTGGCGGCTTCCCAGCCCAGTTCGGAATGCCAGCGTAACCGGCCGAGTTCAGCTTCCGTTAGCGGTTTAACTTGTTTAGACGATGAAATGCCCGATAGGTTCTGACCGCCGGCAAAATAAAATACCGCCAGGGACTGGCTTAACTATAAAATTGGCGCCGATTATGACCTGCTACCACTCAAGTTGGGACCGGCGATGACATATTCATTTGTAATGGAGCCAAATGCCAAGCAATGGAGGCGATCGCGTTGAATCGCATAATGAAGCTGCTTGGACTAATGGTCGGCGTCGTGCTTCTCGACGTGATCGTGCTGTCTCCGGGATTAATTGGAATCCGGATCGGGGGCGGCAACGTCCTCGAGACCGCGTCTAGCGTAACTCTTGTATTTATGAGCGTATTGGTATTGTTCTACGGGAGCTACGGTCTATTGCTTAAGGCTCCCGTCCGCGCGACCGTTCGCGACATCATTACCCCAGAGGATTATATAGATGCGCTTCGGAGGTACAAGAACGTAAAAGCCGTAAAGTCCGACATTGCGCTAGCCATAGACCAAGTTGATCGCATGGAGAAGAAGAAATCCGCCTTGTTCGACATGTTAAGCCAAAGGTTCGATCCCAAAGAGTTAAGCTACACGAGATTCAGCACCGTCATTCACGAGGTTAACCACCTATTCTATCTGAATATCCGCGGGATATTGAATAAGCTTATCGTGTTCGACGCTTCGGAATACGACAAATTCACCGGAGCGCCGAAGCCCGCGCAATGGTCCAACGCCCTCGTTAAGGAACGAACGGATCTTTACCAGGCGTACATAACATACGTGTCCGGATCGGCCATGGCGAACGAAGAAATCCTGCTCAAGCTCGACAAGCTGCTTCTCGAAATCTCCCGTCTCGACAGCGCGGATTTCAAATCAATAGAAGCGATGCCCGGCATGAAAGAGATCGACGCCTTGATACAGCAGACGAAATTTTATAAAACCTGATGGGGGATACGTATGGAGAACAAGGGCAAAGCGTTCGCGGTGCTCGTCGTTATCGCGGCAATCGTGTTCGCTCTCGTGTATTACGGCATCCGATTGACGTCCGATTGGGGGAAAACGGACACGCAGACGACCGCGGAGGACGCGGCCAAAAGGTTGGATAAACTGTATCGCCACATCGACGTATCGTCCGCCGACCCGATCAAGGGGCAAATCGATCTCGATCCCGCCACCGTCGGCGACTCCCTACCCGACATCGCCAAGTATACGATATCGGTAGACGCGACTACCGACACTTACGTGGAAATTTTCTCTTCCACGGAGAAGTCCGGCACGGGCAACGACGGCTGGTTGAACGAAGTCGCGACCGCCTTCAACGAGGCCGGCATCGAAGTGAACGGCAAAGCCGTATCGGTCAAAATTCGCAATATCGCTTCGGGCACGGCCACGGATTATATCCGATCCGGCAAATACGTCCCCGATGCGTTCACGCCTTCAAACGAGCTGTGGGGCGAGATGGTGAAGGCGCAAGGCACCTCCATTCAACTAATCGCCGAACGCCTTGCCGGCAACGTGGCCGGCATCGTTATTCAGAAGGACAAATATAAAGCGCTTGTCGATAAGTACGGCGCCGTGAACGTGAAGACGATTACGGACGCGATCGCCGATAACGAGCTCGCCATGGGATACACCGATCCGTTCGCCAGCTCGACGGGGCTTAATTTTCTCGTAACCGCCCTCTCGACCTTCGACAGCGCCGATATTCTCGGGGACGATGCGGTCAAAGGCTTCGAGCGTTTCCAAGCGAACGTCCCCTTCCTCGCCTCCACGACGTTGCAAATGCGCGACGCGGCGAAGACGGGCATGCTCGACGCGTTCGTCCTGGAATACCAGACGTTCGTCAACGCGCCGGAGCTGGAGGATAGCTATATTTTCACGCCGTTCGGCGTTAGACACGACAGTCCGCTATATGCCTTAGGCCAACTCTCTCAAGAAAAGCTCGACATTATTAACAAATTCGCGGAGTTCGTCCGGCAACCCCAATACCAAGATCTCGCCAAGACCAGGGGCTTTAATGGGCTAGAGGATTACCATTCGGAGCTTAAGCCCGTCGACGGCAGTCTTCTCGCCTCCGCGCAAAAGCTATGGAAGGAGAAGAAAAACGGAAACAAGCCGATATCCGCCGTCTTCGTGGCCGACGTGTCGGGCAGCATGGAGGGCGATCCTCTCAAACGGCTGAAAGAATCGCTTCTCAACGGGCAGAAGTTCCTAGGCAGAGACAATCGGATCGGCTTTGTATCCTACTCCGATAGCGTTACGATCAACGTCCCAATCGGGACGTACGACACGAATCAGCAGTCGTTGTTCGTCGGCGCGATCGACAGCCTGCAAGCCGGCGGAGGAACGGCCACGTTCGACGGAGTCGTAGTCGCCATCAAGCTGCTGCAAGACGAGTTGGCCGCCAATCCAGGCGTTAAACCGCTTATTTTCGTGCTTAGCGACGGGGAAACGAACAAAGGAAATTCGCTCGACGATATCCGGTCGCTCATCGAGACGTACAAAATTCCGATCTACACGATCGGCTACAACGCGAATATCCAAGCTCTTCAAAGCATTTCTAGTATCAACGAGGCTGCGAGCATTAACGCGGATACGGACGACGTCGTGTACAAAATCGGCAATCTGCTCAACGTGCAAATGTAAGGACGAGGCTACGATACGGAGGGGTTCGCATGTCGTTCACTATGGAAGTCGTAAACCCGGAGAAGCTGAAGACGGTCATCGAAGAGGAAGTTAAGCCCGTGCCCGAAGAAGTGGCGCAGTTGCAAGCGCTCGCCAAGAACAACGTGTCTTCCATCTTGGATTTGAATCTCGAGCAGACGGAGAAGCGCAAAGAAATTCTGCAATCCATCGATAGCTTCGGAATCAACTCCATGAAATCGTCCTCGGAAAAGAACTCTCTCTTGCGCGTATCCGTAGGCAATTTGTCCAAAACGGGCGACGAAGGCGGCCAAGTCGCCAAAGGGTTAACCGCGCTGCATCAGCAATTGAAGGACCTGGACCCGAGCACCGTCGATTTTGCCAAACGGGGCGTGCTGGGCAAGTTTTTCAACCCGCTTCGCAGTTACTTCGCGAAATATCAGAAAGCCGACTCCGTCATCTCGGACATTATCGCCTCTCTCGACAAGGGCAAAATCGTGCTCAAAAACGACAACACGACGCTCGAATTCGAGCAGCAGGCGCTACGGGAGCTTACCAAGAGGCTGCAGAAGGAAATTCAGCTCGGCGCGATGATGGACACGGAAATCGAAACGCAGATCGAAGCGGCTAGAACGCGAAGCGAATCCGAGGATAAAATCCGGTTCATTACTGAAGAGGTGCTGTTCCCGCTGCGTCAGCGCGTGATGGATCTGCAGCAAATGCTCGTCGTCAACCAGCAGGGCATTATGGCGATCGAAGTCGTTATGCGCAACAACAAGGAGCTGATCCGCGGGGTCGACCGGGCACGGAACGTCACGGTGTCCGCTTTGAAAATCTCCGTCACGGTAGCGAGCGCCCTCTACAATCAACGGATCGTGCTGAAGAAGATCGAGCTACTCAACCAGACGACCGACGCGCTCATCAGCGGCACCTCGAGAATGCTGAAAGACCAGGGCGCCGCCATCCAGAAGCAATCTCTGGAGACTAGCATTTCCGTAGACACGTTGAAGCAGGCGTTCACCGACGTGCTGTCGGCGCTCGACTCTATTAGCACCTACAAGCAGGAAGCGTTGCCGAAAATGCGCGAGACGATCAACCAGTTCCGGGAGCTGGCGGATACCGGGGAGCAGCAAATTTTGCGACTGGAGAAAGGGCAGAAGCTTGGGTTGTAAGGGGATAAATGTAAAAAGGAACGCCCTGCCCTATTGCGCGTCGCGCGCTGTTGGGCGGGGCGTCTTCATCCGCCGCGGATTCGCCGGAATTGCTCGGGCGTAACGCCCTCCAGCAGGCGAAAGCGCCGGATGAAATAAGCACTGCTTGCAAAGCCGACTTTGTCCGCAACGACGTTAACGGGAAGCTTCGTCGACACGAGCATGATCTTGGCTTGCACGATTCGGCATTCCGTTAAGAACTCGATCGGCGTTTTGCCTATGAGCCGATGGAACTGCCTGCTGAAGTGAGAGACGCTGCAGTCTGCCTCGTTCGCCATCTGTTCGAGCGTAAGCGGTTGCCCGCTATGCGAGCGAATCCATTCCGCCGCCTCTATGACGCTGTTTCTTCTTCCCGCGGCCTGTTGCCCTTGTTCGTCCTCCGCGTTCTGTACAAGCAAGGCGAGTATTTCGTATAGAAGCGCCGATAGCCGCGCTTCCCCGCCGGTCAGCGAAGGAACTCCGTGACCGAGCAACTCCTGCCATAGCTCAAGCATGGCATCGGCGTTCCTCCAAGAGAACGTCCATACCCCCTCTTCGCCTTTGCCCTGCAACAACTTTCCGACCCCGGTCCCCTGAAAATGAACCCACCGAATGTCCCAAGGATCCGACGGCTCCGCATAATAGCTCTGTTCGACGCCGGGACCGTAAAGGAACCCCGTCCCTGCCTCTAGCGCCACGAGTCGATCTCCGATCCGCAAATAACCTTTTCCCCCGTACACGATGTGCAGGTTATAGCAGTCGATCTGTCCCGCGGCTCGCCTCTCGCTATGCGAAGGATCGTCGTAGTAGTGGCCGAACGACTCCGGATAGCACGTATAGCGATCAAATCGAGGCGGCGCGAGAAAATGGTTCACCCGCACGCCCATCCCCCTCAAATAGCATAATATTAATACGACTATCAAAATCGTAGCATTTACCGCTAGTCGTTACCTTGATTACAATGAAGCCATCAATCGATCTTGAACATAATAGTAACATACCTAGAGGAAAAAGGTGGGTATATCCGATGTATTTTGGCGTAGATTATTACCCGGAGCACTGGCCGGAGGAACGATGGGCCGTCGATGCCCGCATGATGCGCGAGGCTAATATTAATATCGTAAGATTGGCGGAATTCGCTTGGTCCCGCTTGGAACCGGAAGAGGGCGAATACGATTTCTCGTGGTTGGACCGGGCGATTAAGGTGCTGGTGGCAGAAGGTATTCGGATCGTGCTCGGAACGCCGACGGCCGCGGCGCCCAAATGGTTGATGGACAAGCATCCGGACATGTATCCTGTCGACGTCTACGGATTAACGAAAGGGTTCGGTACGCGCAGACATTATTGCCCTAACCATCCCGTGTATCGCGAGCATAGCCGGAAGATATCAAGGGCGATGGCCGCGCATTACGAAGGGAATGCGGACGTCGTGGCATGGCAGATCGACAACGAATTCGGCGGCGCCTGCTACTGCCAAAGCGACTTGATCGCTTTCCGGAGCTGGCTGCAGAACAAATACGGCACGATCGACAAGCTGAACGAGGAATGGGGAACCGTATTCTGGAGCCAGACTTACCGAAGCTGGGAAGAGATCATCTTGCCGGTTTACTCCGCCAGCGACGGCTTCAGCCAAAGCGGCGGCTCAAGCAATCTGCTGTCTACGCCACACAATCATAATCCGGGCTTGCAGCTCGACTATCAACGGTTCTTTTCCGACTCTACCGTGGACTATCAACGTCTGCAAATTGACGAAATCCGCGCGTACAGTCCGTTGCCGATCACTCACAACTACATGGCGCATAGCGAGCTGGATTATTTCGATTTGGGTAAGGACCTTGATTTCGTTAGCTGGGACAACTATCCGAACAATATGTGGGGCAAATCCGCTCCGCTTAGCGTCGCGATGGCTCACGATCTGATGCGCGGCATCAAGGGGCGGAACTTCTGGATGATGGAGCAGCAGAGCGGCCCTTGCGGTTGGCATGCGATGGGCGATACGCCGGAGCCCGGCCAGTTAAGGCTCTGGACATACCAAGCCATCGCGCACGGCGCCGAGGGAATGGTCTACTTCCGTTGGCGCGCTTGCACGGTAGGCATCGAACAATATTGGCACGGTATTCTCGATCATGACGGAATCGGCCGCAGACGTTATCGGGAAATCGCGCAAACGGGCCAAGAAATCGCGAAGCTTTCGGCGTTGTTCGTTAACGCGGAAAATCGTAATGACGTCGCTCTTATCAAAAGTTACGACAACGTTTGGAGTCATCGCGCGCAGCCGCACAATCTGAATTTCAATTACAACGTGCTGCTTGATGCTTATTATCGAGCCGTCGCCGGCCATCACGTCGGTATGGACGTCACTAGCGTCGATGTAGATTTCACCCCTTACAAGCTGGTGCTCATGCCGGCCTTCAACCTGATGACGGAAGCGATCGCGGATAAGTGCAAAGCTTATGTCGCCGGCGGAGGTGCTCTACTTATCACTTTCCGCTCCGGCACGCGAACGTGGAACAACCGGATGACTACGTTGACGCTCCCCGGCTTGTTCCGCGATATGGCGGGCGTCGAGCTCGAAGAGTACGACTCGGTAAACTTCGGGAGAACCGTTCGCGTACAAGGCGATTTCGGCGAAGGAACGGCTTCGGTGTGGTGCGACGTACTGAAATCGAACGGCGCGCAAACGCTGGCCGAGTACGGCAGCCACTACTACAAAGACACGCCGGCCGTAACGGTCCATCCTTACGGCAAAGGCAACGTGTACTATGTCGGGTGCGACTTGGACGACGATGCCCTGAGCCGTCTGATGAGCCTGATTACGGAGCGAGAAGGCGTCCGCCGAAGCTTGTCTCGGCGATACGATGGCGTCGAAGCGATCGAGAGAACGGTCGACGGTCGCGAATACGTCATGCTGCTCAATCACAACAACGAAGAGGCTAGCGTAGCTTTGCCGGGCGCTGAGGCGTACGTCGATGCTCTGAATGATGAGTCTCACGATGGGCATATCGTAATTGAGCCTTACGGGGTGCGCGTGTTGTTGAAGCGATAAGCAATAAACAGATTAAAACAGCCTTGGCGGAGTCGCCAAGGCTGTTTTGATTTGCATACGGAACGGGATAAGCTAGAGACATGTTTATCAATCTCGCCTTGCAACGGAGAGACTTGCTCCTTAACCGGATGGGCATTGCGAGCAATTTAGACAAGTGCAAAGTGCATTTCATACAACTATTTTCTGCGAAGTCCCGATCCCACGATATGCTAGTTGCACAGCGTACATCTATATCTCATGATTCCCGCTGTTTGGCCGTTTTCGCACAATCTAAGTGTACGAAATCCACCTACCCAACCGCTTATGTGGCGGAATCCGCAAAGTAACTGCCTATATTGCAACTAACGGAGCCTCTGTCGATTTGCCAAGTCTGAATTATCGGCGCGAGCGGATTAGCTGATTCGAACGATTCAGAGATTCAGAGACTCTCTACTCGAACAATTCATCCATCAACCGTTGGACTTCCCGCTTCCTCGCTGCCGTAGCTTCCGGATCGAGCGAGAGACGCCCGTCATTCTGTACGATGACCGCATCGCCCGCCGACGCTCCTGCCGGCAATTCGTCGCGGCGAACCTCGCGGAATTGTCCGCCCTCGAACTCGATTACCGCTAACTCTCCCTCGAACCGATCGATAAATCCTCGTTCCATCTCACTTCACCGTTCCGAATGTCAGTTTTGTTCCGTCCGATACGGCCATAACCGTGCCCTTCGTATCCGTGCGGTACGTCGTAACTTTGGCGCTCGCCAATCTATCCAGTATCGTCTTCTTCGGGTGTCCGTAGGTGTTACCGGCTCCGACGCTAATGACCGCGTATTTCGGAGCGACCGCCTTCAGGAATGCCGCCGACGTCGACGTATTCGAGCCATGGTGTCCCACCTTGAGCACGTCCGCTTTAAGCGTCGCCTTCGCGGCGATCATATCCGCTTCGGATTTCGCCTCGGCGTCTCCGGTGAACAGGAACGAGGTTTTGCCAAATGCGAGATGCAGAACGGCGCTCCAATCGTTCAGATCGTCTCCGTACGCCTTCGTCGGACCCGCGAATTTGGCCGTTACGCCCTTCAACGGAATCGCGACGCCCGCCTTCGCTTCCTTGATCGTCAAGCCTTCGTTTTTCACGGCGAGCAGGAAGTCCTTGAACGTATCCGTCGTATGCGACACTTTCGGCGCGTACACGCTCTTAACGACGAGCTTCTGCAGCACGGTATCGAGTCCGCCTACGTGATCCTCGTCCGGGTGCGTGGAGATCAGCACCTCGATATCTTTGACGCCAAGCTGCTTAAGATAGTCCACGACGATCGGACCGGCTTCGTTTTTGCCGCCGTCGATCAAGATGTCGTCGCCGTTCGCCGTATGAATGTACGTGGCATCGCCTTGCCCTACGTTCAGGAAATAAACCGATAGCTTGCCGTTCGCGGGAGGCTTGAGCTTATCCGCTTTAAGCGGCGCGCTCGGTTTCGTCTCCGATGGCTCGGTTGCCTTCGGCGGCGTCTTCGGAGGCGTCTTCGTAATCGATCCGTCCGCGTTGTGATAGTGGTATTCCCCATCCTTCAAGCCGTATTTCGCGCAGTTCGTGCGGCACGTATGCCCGCCGTTCGCGTCGGTACGCCCTGGACTAGCATAGACCGAACCCAAGACGCCTAATGCGCCTGAAACTAATAAAATCGTAACGATGATCGCGGTGAAGTGCTTCTTCACGTTGTCGCCCCCTATGATGTCTGACCCGGATACTGAGATCAGTATATCACGATGGAAAGTAGCGCAGATCAAAGACTACGGTTCGACAGTACCCGCGAGCGAGATCTCGTACAATGGGCATCATATGATCCAATACGTATCACGGGGGCGTCGATGCCTATGCGCAAGATCAACAAATCGTTCGCTTTACTTCTCGTCTGCTGCCTTATCGCTTCTCTACTAACCGCCTTTACCGCTCCGCAAAAAACGTACGAGGATGCGCGCCGGTCATGGGCCTGGGCTACGCTGAAGCAATGGCTGGACAACGGATGGCTGCACGGCTATGCCGATGGAATGCTCCGTCCGGAACAGCCTATCTCCAGAGCAGAGTATGCGGCGATCGTGAACAGGGCTTTCGGATTGAGCGAAACCTCGTCGGTAAGCTATTCGGACGTTAAGGCGAGCGATTGGTATTATGATGACATCGCCAAGGCGGTCAAAGCCGGCTATGTCATCGGCTTCGAAGACGGTTCGTTCAAACCCGGACAAGCGGTAAACCGCCAAGAAGCGGCGCTCATACTCGCGACTTTCCTTCGGCTCGATCTCTCTCGAGACGACGTTGCTCGCTTCGGCGATGCCGCCGACATTGACGATGCGAGCTGGGGTGCCGTAGCGGTATTGCTGGCGCAGAACCTGATCCAAGGGTTCCCCGACGGCACTTTCCGGCCGAAGAAACCGATGACCCGGGCAAGCGCGATCGTCATGATCGACGCCGCGGTAAGGTCGGGAATGGCGGCACCGTAAGTCGATAACGAAACTTTCTAGCTTTTAATAACGTCAACCTATTAAGAGAACTTCAAAGAGGTGGGCACCATTCAAAGGAAATCGCTCCTCATCATCCTGTTTTTGTTCGTCTTTGAAATCATAGGGTGCGGAAACAACATTTTGGATGGCAAAGAAATCGTCGAAGTCAAACTCGAATGCGCGGAGCTTTGTAAGACAATGAAGACGCCGCCGTTTTCTACTAAGATTGTGGCTCATGAACAGGCTGACGAAATAAGGGCATTTGAACGAGCCATCGGGAAAGCGACGAAAATAAATGGCGAACTAGACTACGGCGCTATGTTCTTCATGTATCTTACATTCGAAGACGACGCGCAAAAGAAATACGTATTAAACGTTGCGGACGAAGAGGGTACAACCGCTCTACTCGTTGATACAGCGAATAGCGGGCAAGGTTACACAATACCTAAAGAGCAGACGAATGAATTAAGAAAGATTATTTATAACAACTAACCGCCGAAGACGGTTTACCCGTTCGACCAACCCATAAGGGAAGCCCCTTGTCATCAATCGATGGCAAAGGGCTTCCCTTGTTCGTTATAACTTATAAATCCTGTACATAAGTACCGCGACTTCCGCCCGCGTTGTATTACCGGTAGGATGAATGCGACCGCCGCTTCCCGACACCAATCCTTCGTTCACCAAGCGCGAGATGGCGTCTTGCGCATAAGTTGCAATTCCCCCATAGTCCGCGTAAGAACGAAGCTTATCGGTGCCGATGTCTGCATCCCGAAGCTTGCCTGCTTTAAGCAAAGCCCTCTCGGTCATGACCATCATATCCTGCCTCGAAATTTCGGCTTTGGGATCGAATCGGCCATTCCCCGTACCGCCTACGATTCCGAGCTGCTTAGCCAAGCTTACCGCTTCGTAATAATAATCCACTTGGCTTACGTCGCCGAAGCTGGCCGCGGCGTCTGCCGTTCCGGCAAAGCCCAACGCCTTCATCAGCAGAACGACGAAGTCTGCCCGCTTAATCGCTGCATTCGGTTGGTATTGTTCAAGCGATACGCCGTTTATAATGCCTTTGGACGCGAGCACCTCAATGGCCTGTTTAGCCCATACGGCACCAGCAAGATCTTCGAACGACTTGAATACGTAAGAGACGGCATACGAGCTGAAGTGGGTCGTCTTGAACGTCACGTTGCCCGTGCCCGCGTCGTAACGTCCGCTCGTCATAGGAACCGCGTGTCCGTCGCCATCGATATAATAGACGGTCAGATGCTCCGCGTTCGCCAGTTCTTCCGTCGTCGGTTTATAAGGAATCATTACCGTTACCGGCGCGGCAACGTTATTCCAAGGAATGACCTTGCCTCCGTCCGTAAGCATAAGCTCGACTACGGGTCTATTCCCGACAGCCGCTTTGGCCGAGGCATCCAGGTTGTTCGCGTCTCCGGACTTGATGGTCAATTGAACCGTCTTCCCTTGGATACCCGAGCCGGCAAGCATGTCGGCCGGAACGATGAGGGTACCGATCGGGCTATCGATTCTGATCAGTCTATCCGTCCGGTCCGAAGACAACGCCTGCGTCGGCAATTCCACCATAAATTCGTTGTTGCCGTTCGGCGTATCCAACTTGATCGCGGCGGTCTTCGATCCGTCCGCGCCCGTCGCGGCTTGCTCGAACAGCCGTGCCAACGCGTCAGCATCGACGCTCTTCACCGGACTCGGGTTCGTCACCGTTACAGGTGCCGAGCCTCCATTCACCGGAAACGCTTGACCCGAGAGAGCGTTCAGCTTCTTGCTTTCGTCCGCGTAAATCAGCGTAAAGGGCCTGTCGTTAATCGCCGCATAGGCCGGGCTGTACGACGTAACGCTGAATCCGGCATCGGCCGCGCTCGATTCGAACGACCAGACTTGGCTGCCGTCACCGCCCGCTTCCCGGAACGTCTCCAGCATTTCCCGGAACCATTGCTGCCTGACCGCGCTATACGTAGGATCGCTAGGCTGCACCTCGGCGTCGCCGTTATTCGGGTCTCTGACCGAAAGGTCCTTCTCGATGTTCCACTCTTCCATGACGACCGGCTTGCCGATCGCGTGCGCGTCCGCCACGAAACCTTGAATCAAAGCTTGCGCCTGGTGCAGCGTATATTTGAGCCAATCCGCATTAGGGTATAGATGGAACGTGGCGAAATCGACGTTCGGTTGGTTAAGCACGCTGATCGGATCGTCGCCGTTCCCTTCGTCCGTTCTTGCCCACGGCTCGTTATTCGCCGCCGGGTTGCGGTAGCCGTGGCCTTCCGAGCCCGCGGTGACGAGATGGTTCGGATCCTTGCTCTTGATGTACGTCGACATCTCGTCGATCCATGCGCCCAGCTTCGCGCCGTCCGGATCGTACAAGTTTTGTTCCGCGCTTCTGTCGTCGTTCTTATCCATTCTCGGCTCGTTCATTAAGTCCCAAGCGAACAGCGCGGGATCCTCGGAGTACTTAACCCCGTTAACCGTGTTCACGCGCTCGGTGAACTTATCGATATAAGCTTTGAACATGTCCTTGGCGGCCGGGTCGGTGAAAAACTTCAGCTTGCTGTCGAGGCCCAGGTGCTCCGTATAAGCCTTGATGCCCCCCATATCGTCCCAATAGTTCGTCAGCGTCACGATTACGCGAATGCCGTTTTTCCGCGCGCTTTCCATTAAGTAGTCGAATTCCTCGAACTGCGCTTCGTTGAACGTCCAGTCGGGCTTATAGTAGGAGTGCGCATTCGCAGGCTCGATGAAAAATCCCCACGTGCGGAAAACGGTAGCGCCGAGCTTCTTGGCTTCCAGCATCGCGCGGTCGATCTGCTCTTGATAGGTTACGACTGTATCTTTCTTTATGAGCAGGTCGATCTTCCGGTTATCCGCCGTATAGACGACGGCCTTGTCGTTTCTGCTCTTCGTCAGGTTATCCTTGAAGGCAAGGTCGTACGTGTTCCAGCCGTTAAAATAAAACGTGCGGTCGTCGAGCGAAAATTGCGAGCCGCGCTTCTTCACGATCGAACTTACGCCGTCTCCGTTCGTTACGATCGTTTCCGTTACGTCCGTCGTCGTGTAGTCGTCGGTTTCCGCGCTGACTACGAATATATAGGCGCCGTCCGCAAGCGCGGTCGTATCTAACAAAGCCTTATATACGCCTCCGACTTCGGTCATCTCCGACTTGGCGTAATACGATCGCTCGGAGCCGTACACTTCCAGATACACGCCGCTCAGCGCCTGCCCTCCGCCATTCGACACGTTAGCCGCGACCTGGTACGAGCCGCCGTCAATCTCGGAATCGAAGGTTGGCGTGAGAATGTCGACGTCGATCGGGCTGTTCTTCACGTACACTTCGGTCGTTGCGGTCGACGAGCTGCCGTCCGAGGCGACGACCGTCGCCGTCAACGTCTGGAAGCCTTCCGGCTCGCCGGACGTATTCCATGCGCCGGCGAATTTGCCCGAACCGGCATCCGCCAACGGTACGACTTGACCGGATCCCGTAACGACTGACGCGGAGCTGACCGTCTCGCTTTCCGGCACGTTGACGTTATACGAGAGCGTAGCGTTTCCGGACACTTGATCGTTATTTTTCGGCGCATCGCTCGTGATCGAAGTCGTCTCATAGCGTCGCAGTATCACGTTATCGATGAAAATCGGTCCCGTATAATCGCTATTCGTTCCGGCCAAACGGATGACCAGCTTGCCGATCCCCGTTTTGTCGACGATGGCGCCGAGCGGTTCGGTTCTCTGGATACGCGCAAAGGTGACCCCGTTAACGACTACCGTCTCTTGCGAGGATGGGGTATAAGCCTCGTGATTGCTTACGTTCATCCACGGATCGTTGAACGCCGCCGCTAGCTTCAATTGCCCCTTGAATTGCGAAGGGTTCGGAACGTATACGTCGTACGTGATCTTCTCGATGTTCGTGAGATCGCTTTTGAGGGCGCTGTTGCCGCTTAAGTACACTTCGATGTTCGCTTCGTCGAAGCCGCCGTCATTAAAATCAACGTTCACGGCCAGCGCGCCTTCATTGCCTGCTTCAGCCATATACGTGCTATTCGCGACCGACATTAACGAGCTGCCCCAACCCGCGGACCATCCCATCGTCGTCCCGTCGTTGAACGTATAGCCGGCAGACCCGCCGGACCCGCCTCCGCCGCCCGCATGATGTACGACTACGTTGTCCACGTAAATTTTGCCTTGATAGACCAGGTTCTCGCCGATCAGCCGAACGACCAATCTTCCGTTCTCCGCCTTGTGAGCAGCGTTCGCAAGGGAAACCGTCTTGTGGATTTTGGCATATTGCAGACCGCCGATCGTTACTTTATCGACGTTCTTCATATTGAATTCATCCCAGTCGTTCAAATTTTCCGAGGGACCTCCGTCCATATAGGTCGAGATCTTCATCCATCGGTCATTCGAATCAGCCGGTGTCGGCATAGCAAAGAACACGTCGTACGTGATCGTCTCGTAATTCGTCAGATCGACGATGCCGTGATTCACGGGATCGAGGGAGACCCCTATGTTGCAATCTTCGAAGTTGTTGCCGCCCGCGTAATTGACGTCCACTTCGAGCGCGCCCGTATTATTGCCCTCCGCCAAATCCGAGCTGTACTTAATTGCATCCGATGCTTGGCAAGGCGAGCCCCAAGCTAATCCCCACCCCATCGCGGTGCCGTCGTTGAACGTGTACGAAATATCGCCGTCGGGATACCCGGCAGCGGCCGCATTGGCCGTGAAGCCGTTCGTTTGCAACGGAACGAAGCCGAACAATAGCGCCAAGCACATCAGGACGGGCAGCTTGCTTCTCATGAATCGGAACATGAATAAAGCCTCCTCTAATTGATTCGTTCCATAATCGCCATGCCGGACGGCGGAACAGGCACCGCTATCAGGCCTTGGGCTTTCTCGGCCCGCGGTTCCCCGCAGACCGCTCCCATGCAGGACTTGACCGTAATCCGCCATCCTCTTTCGTCACCCCGAGGCATGTCCACGATCAGCCGGTCTTCGCCGGTCGCATTGACAAGAATAAGTCGACTTTGAACCGTACCGCCGCATGCCGCTTCGTCCACTATCCTGCCCCCGCCGTACACGACGGCGATCTTCTCCTCTTCCGTCTCCGCCGTGACGAGCGGATACAGTTGATCGGGAGAGTACGGCTTAAGCGTGCCGTCCAGCAGCGTACGACGATGCTCCGCCCAGAACGATAGCCAAAATCGCAGCATCTCGTCGTGCTCCGGCGGGATCCGGTCGAACCTTACGGAAATTTGCGGAACGGAGAACAGCACGTTGATGATCTGAAGCGCGGCGCTCGTCGCCGTCTCCGATGGATGCCACATGATCATGTCGGAATGGACGGCCGTGTTGCCGGCCAGCAGTCGAACATCCAGTGTCTTGACCCGGTTTTGGATGTAATCGTTGGGACAATCCCCCGCGCGGAAAAGGTTGCCGTATTTGCGCATGAGGGGACCGATGTACGTCTGCCGAAATTCGATCATCATCTCCGGACGGTCAGCGCTAAGCCGCAAGCTGATATCGGTCATCAAGCGATCGACCGCCTTCGGCACGGAGTCGTAATCCCTTCCGTCGCCGTACGCGATCGAAGTACCCGCGGGCACGGTGAACGAATCGACGAAATCCAGTTTAAAGCCGTCCACGCCCCATTCCGTTACCGCTTTTTCATACAATCCGATCAAATATTCCCGCACCTCGGGGAACCGCGGGTCCAGAACGCCGGCGCCCAGCTCGTCGAACCGGTACAGCAGCTTATCCGCGAATCGCGTCCACGCGTTGCTCTTCAGTCCGACGAACGGAACGGAATACCAGAGCAAATATTTCATGCCGAGATCGTGGATCCGATCGACGTGCTTACGCATATCGGCTATTTTCTCGTTGCACACTTCCCAGTCTCCGCAATAGGCGTAGCCTCTCTCGTTATTGCTCGTCTGCCAGCCGTCGTCCACGATGACCGCGCCATAGCCAGCCTCCTGCGCGAGCTTGCATTGCGCCTCCACCCCGGCGTCCGTCAAATCCTGATGGAAGCTGTACCAGGTCGAATACATCGGCCGCTTCGCCGCATCCGGTACCGGCATAGGCGCATACGCCGGCATTCGCTCCCACCACGAACGCACCTGATCGACGCTCTCGTAATAAGGAATATCGCGACGATCGATTCGCAGCTCCGCTTCGTACGTCGTCCGTCTTGGCGCCTGTTCGTCGAACAGCGTCAGGGAGCAACGCAGCGTCGCGTCTTCTTCATGGACGCCGGCGTTAATGCCGATCGGATTGAGCGCATCCGAAAAAGCGAACGTTAATCGATTGCGGCCTCGCGGGTTATAAAAGCACCCGATCGGCGCGTTCGACGTCGCATTGGTTCGGTACCCGCTTCCCCAATCGACGTGAAGCGCTTTGTTGCGGTCGACGCCGGGGTACCAGAACGCGTGAATGTCGACGATCGGCATCGTCCATGACAGCTTCATGACCGGAGGAACCGCGGGCCGGTCCGCGGTCATCGTTAACCGGACGATGTCGATCCCTTCCTCGGCTTCGCTGTGCTCGAAAGCAATCTTAAACGCTTCCGACTCGCCCTCCAGCCTAATCTCGTGGCATTTCGTCTTGATGCTTCTCATGTTCAAGCTCCCTATGGTAAGTAAAATAATCGCTGGCGCGAACGATTAACCCGGCTGCTTCGGCTCTCGTCAGCGGATCGAACGGTCGGAAAGCTTCGCCGTCCTTCCAGACCAAGGCCATGAACAAAGCCCGGATCGACTGCCGTTCCGTTTCGGAAAGCGTTTGCAAATCCGCAAAGCTCATGTCCGGCTCTCGTCTGTCCGACAACGGCTGCAACCGCAACGCGGTGCACAGCAGCTTCGCCGCCTCCAGCCTGCCAAGCGGCCCGTTCGGCTCTCCAGCCGACTCGACCTCTACCGTCACCCCAAGCTGGTGAAACATATCCGTGAATTCGAGCGTCGTAACGGGTTCGTCCGGCGAGAACGTGCGCTGTCCTGTCCCGCTCATCCATCCATAGTGAACCGCCTCATTGATGCAGGCACGGTCTTCATCGGATGCCATATCGTCGAACAGGCTCGCGGCGGAAACCGACATTAGCCAAGCTTCCTCCTTCAGAACCGCAGCCGAAGCGCGATCCTCCTTCGCCCGATATCCGGGAGCGAGACCGGCGATCTCGAAGTCGCCGCCAGGAACGAAAGTGCTGAACACCCACACGTTCGACCCGTCTCCGCCGGCTCTTCGGAACGTGGCGTGCATAATTTTGTTCCAGCCGTCGCGGAGAAGAGGCCAAGAGGGGTCTTCCCCCTTCTTGCCCGTCGTCGCCCCCGAGAAGTCCACTAAGGCAGACGATTTGTCGATGCCCCATTCCTCCATGACGACCGGCTTGCCGATCTCCTTCGCCTGAGCGACGACAAGGCGTACCAATTCGGCGTATTGCGGCATCGCGTACATGCACCAAGGTGCGTTCGGGTACGGGTGGAACGTCACGTAGTCCAAGCTCGGCTGGTTCATCACGACGCGTACGGGCTCCGTTCCGTTCCCTTCATCGGCGCGTCCCCACGGGGAGCCGTTAACGACTATCGAATGCCCTTCGGATCCGCTCGCGACCATGTGATTCGGGTCGAGCGACTTGATGAATCCGGCCATCTCCTCGATCCATGCGCCCAGCTTCGTTCCATCCTTGTCGTATTCGCTACGATCCGCCGAAACGTCGTCGTGAGCATCCATTCGCGGTTCGTTCATTAGCCCCCAGGAAAATACGGCGGGATCGTCCCGATAGCGGAGCCCGTTGACCGTATTCACGCGGTTCACGAAATGGCGGATATAGGCTCTGAACGCCTCGCGAGCATCCGGATGCGTGAAAAATTGCAGTCTGCCGGATAGCCCGAATCGGTTCACGTAGCCGATAATGCCGCCCACGTCGTCCCAATAGTTGGACAACGTAAGGCTCACTCTCACGCCATGTCTGCTCGCGCTATCCATCAAGTAATCAAAGCGTCGGAACTGCGCTTCGTTAAACGTCCAATCCGGGTTGTAGAACGCATGCTCCATGGTCGTATCCGTGCAAAATGCCCAAGTCCGAAGCACGGTCAGCCCGTGCTTCCTCGCCGCTAGCATACAACCGTCGATATATTGCTCGTAAGCAAGCGGAGTGCCGGACGGAACGTGAACCTCCGCTTGCTCACCGTCCGGCATCCATGCCACTAACCGATCGTTAAGCGTCCAGTTCGCGTCGCTCACGAAAGGCAAATGATAAGCGTTCCAGCCGGCATAGACGAACTTCTCTCCATCTAGCTCGAACGCATTGCCATTCCGGCGTACGATACCGGACAACGGTCCATCGTTGTTGACCAAGACGTCGGCGAAGCTAGCGGCGGTACCCTGCGTATCCGTCACCCGAACGAACAGAGAATGTCCGCCGTCCGCCAGCGTGCGACTGTCCCATTCCGTTACGTATACTCCGTTATCTCTCTCGCTCATGGGCAGCGCGAGATTACCCGTTATCATCTCGACCTTGCGGATCGGGTAAAGCGGGTTTCTCGCGATTACTTTAACCGTGCAATTCCCGGATACGCGCGATCCGAACAAAGGACTTATCCATTCGATTTGCGTTCTGCTAATCATCGTTGACAACCTCTCCAGGCAAGATCACCTCGATTACGATCGATTTACCTTGTGTCGCCGACAAGACCAGCAATCCCGTCGAACGCTCATATGTATACGAAGCAGACAACAAGCCGTCCACGCGCACTTCGCTCGGAGCGGTGTCGCAATACATTCCGATCGACTTGCCCCCGTCTTTGAACCGAATCCGATGCACAGGTCCGGAAGCGGACCATTCTTCGATGGCAGCCGCATGATTGAACTTATCCAGCAATCCGATCGGCGCCAGGCCATCACGGATCGGCGTACAAGAAACGATCTCGTATTCCGCCGCACCCAACACTGTAGCGCCAGATTCATCCGGCCCCATCACCTGCAACGTAGCAGCCCGGTTACGATAGACGGCGAACCGTTCTCCCTCCAAACCCGGAATATCCGACGGCTTCCAAGCGCCCTCGATTTCCCCGCCATGACGGTAACAATGGAACAGTCCCAGCAGTCCGGCGCTACCCGTTCGGTTAACGATTTTCAGCAGCCGAGGTTCTTCATAACAATCGACGAACAGGCAATCCGCCGCCGGCAGCGCGGGTTCGTCGCAACGAAGCGCTTCGCCGTCGCCGACGGTCAGGCGATCCAAAATATCGAAGTTCTGCATGCCCGGCTTATCGCAGACGTAGATCGGCCCTCCGCTGATCGCTCTCGCCGCCGCATGAAATGCCGAGTCGGGTTGATGCGTCTGGAACATGTCCCAGTCCGGAATCGCAAAGGACGAAGACCAGACGTTGTTCATTGCGTTCACGAACACATGCTTTTGCTGGTCGACCGTCCCGCGTTCCGGAAAGTAATCCTGCGAATTCCGCCAGACGGAGGAAGAACGCATATGGTAGGGAACATCCGAGCCGTGGCACATGCAATGAATGAGGTTGTCGTCGAAGTAATCGTGCGCGGCCGTCTGCATCGCCTCTTGATAAGCCCGCATCGTCGTGCCTCTTCCTAGCAAGCCGCCCGAGAACATTTCCAGTGCCGATTGTCCGTCGACCTTAACCAGATCGACTCCCGCATCCGCCAAATAACGGTACAAATCCTTATAGAACCGATAGACATCGCGCGGATCTATCAAGTACAAGTCTTCCAGCTTAGGATCCCATGGCCGAATGACCGCGCGGTTATGCAGCCAGCGGTACGATAATGCCAGCGGACCGTCCGGATGAATGCCGCCCCAATACCCTTGAAAAGCATGCCAGACGCCGAACCATCGCACGCCGAAATCGGATTTCGCGACTTCGATAACGCTTTTAAGACCGGAAGGGAATTTGTCGTCGCGGATCGCGATACGCTTAAGCAAATCCCCCTCGGTATCCCAAGCGCCATCATCCAAGATGACGAACCCCGGCGTAACTCCGCCGCTCCGAAAGCTTTCGAGTCCGGCCATGAGCTTGCTTTCGTCCACGGTATGATAGAAGGCGTCCCACGTGCACCAGCCCAGCGCGCCAAGAAAAGCCGGAGCCTTCTTCTGCTTGCGCGTACGGAACGTCTTCAACCGGTCGGCGGCCTCTTGCATCGCCTGTTCAACTAAAGCGTGAGGGTCGTCGCCGGTGCATACATAGGCAACCGTTCCGACCTCCCCCGCCGTATCCGGCAGTCCGCCGGTTACTTTCAGCAGCAAGCCCGAATCCGAGCCTTCCAGCGTGGCGCGATAATCGCCGCTTACGATCGGAAGCAGCAACCCGAATCGGCCGTCCTCCCGCTCCCACAGCATAAACTGCGTTTCCGCTGGCACCTCTCGCAAGGCGACTCCCACACTGGGCTCCATCCAATACAGGTCCGTCCTAGCCAGCGCCAGCCAGCGCTTCACGCCCTGCAAACCGACCGGCGTAGCCGCGCCGGAATCATAACTTCCGCGAATCTCCTCGAGCGTCAGGTTCATGCTACTTCACCGATCCGCTGACGATACCCGCGAAGATGTAGCGTTGCAGCACGAGATACAACAGCGTCGTCGGAATCAAAATAATGAGAATGCCGGCGCAAATACTATTCCACTCGGCGCTGTATGCCCCGGAAAATTTCATAAGCGTAGTAGAGACGACGCCCAACTCTTGGGCGGGCATGTATAGGTAAGGGATATACATGTCGTTGTAGATGCCGATCGCCTTCAATATCGTCAGCGTGGCGATCGCCGGAACGAGCAACGGCAAGATGATCGACCGATAAATTTTGAACAAGCTGGCGCCTTCCAGCATCGCGGCCTCGTCCAATTCGGCCGGTATGTTCGTCATGAACTGCAAGTAGAGGTAAATTTGAACCAAGTCCGTTCCCATATAGAGCAGCACGGGAGCGTAGTACGTATTGAACAAGCCTAATTCCTTAATTATCGTGAATACGGCCACCTGCGTCGTAATGCCGGGAATAATGACGGCTCCCGCGTAAAGCGCGATAACGAACTTCCTTAATTTGAATTCGAATCTTCCGAGCACGTAAGCGAGAGAAGTACCGATAAAAATGTTGAGCACGACCGCCAAAACGATAATGATGGAGATGTTTTTGAACGCGTTGCCCATTCTTCCTACCTCGAGCACGAGACGGAAGTTATCCCAATTCAAGAAGCTCTTCGGCAAATCGAAAATTCCGGAAAGCGCGTACTCTTCGCGGCCTTTGAACGCGTTAATGAAAACGACGTAGGGAGGAAATAGGACGATGAACGCTGCGAGTAAAGCCGAGCTGTATTTGACGACGTTGATCCTCATCTATTTCTCCCCCCACATGATCAGTTTTCGTTGGACGATCAAAATCGTACCGATCAACAAGAGCAGAACGACCGCCATTGCGGATGCGAGGCCGAAATTGCTGTAAGTGAACGCGACGTCGACCGTCTTCGTTACGAACGTCTCGCTTGAGCCGATCGGGCCGCCTTTGGTCAGAATGAACGGTAGCTCGAACACTTCCATCGAACCCGTCACCGTCAGGAACATGCTGACTTCGATAATGCTGCGTATGCTTGGCAAAGTGATGTAGCGGAAGGCTTGAAGCCTTGTGGCTCCGTCGATCTTCGCCGCTTCGTATAGCCCTACCGGAATCGCCTGGAGTGAGCCCAAATAAATAACCATACTGAAGCCCGTGTACTTCCAAATGTTAATGAAAGCCAGCGAGTAGTTGACTATCGACCGGTCCCCGAGCCAATTGACCGAATGCCCCAGTCCGATAAAATCGAACAGCATATTGAGGCCGCCGCTCTGCGAATCGTACAGGTAGCCGAACATATACGAGACGGCTACGCCGTTCATAATGAACGGAAGGAAGATGATGACTTTGAACAGGTTTCGTCCTTTCATTCGGGAGCTTAGCAGCACCGCGAAATACAAGGCCGCTATATTTTGTACCACTCCGGCGATAAGGTAGGCGAAGTTATGCTTGAACACTCCGATTAGCCTCGGATCGGAAAACAGCTCTCGATAGTTGTCGAACCCGATCCACGCTTTAGTCGCGCTTAACCCGTCCCAAGACGTCATGCTCATATAGAACAAATCGATTGCCGGATAATACGAGAACGACAGCAAGATAGTAAGCGGCAGGATCAGAAAGGCGACCAGGATAATGTTCTTTTGCGTTTTATAGGTGATGTTCATCTCGTACCCTCTGTCCCATGGTTGATGAATCGGGAGGAAGTTCCGTAACGGATCTTCCTCCCGAAATAACCGTCTTTCGAACGTTTGCTCAATTACTTAGTGACTTGTTTGCGCGTATCCGCCCATTTCTTGTTGTACGTATCGAGAACGCTTTGAGGGTCGCTCGCTACCGCATACTCTTGAGCCAAATCAGGCCATGCGAATTGCGCTTTGTTGATCACGTTGTTCGCGTAATCGCCTCTTGGACCGCTCTCGATCATGGAGACGCCGCTGCCCGTGAACTCCGCGATTTGGGTCAGGCTGGATTGTTTCGATTTGATCGCAGGTACGAAGCCGGAATCGTTGTCGTAACCGGATTTCTCAACGAAGAACTTCACCCATGCTTTTGCCGTATCGAGATGCTCGCTGTCTTTGCTTACCGCCAGAACCGCATCGGAACCGATCGGAGCGATCAAGTTGCCGCTGTTGTCTACAGGCATCGGGAAGAATCCGATATCTTCAGGCGCCGCGCCGTTATCGATGACTTGTTGGATCGCCCAGTTGCCGAGGAGCGCCATCGCGAACTTGCCCGTTGCTAGGTCTTTCTTCGATTGCTCCCAGTTCGTCGAGAACAGATCAGGTTCCGTGTATTTCTTCACCGCCAGCGTCCGGAAGATATCCAGCGCTTTGCCGTAAGGTTGGTCCGTATTGAATGGCGTATCGATCTCCGCGTTCTTATCCATGATGTTAACGTCGTTCGCGATCGCTTGAGCTAACGACTCGTAGTTGTTAAGAGGCCATTTGTCTTTGAAGTTGGTGGCAACCGGCACGATGCCAGCCGCTTTCAGCTTCTCGCAAGCCGCGTAAAACTCGTCCAGCGTCTTAGGCACTGCCGTAATTCCCGCCGTTGCGAATGCTTTCTTGTTGTACAGCATACCCGTGATCGATCCGCCGCTCGTGATGGCGTACAGCTTCCCGTCGATCGTCGATTGGCCCGCGAAGTACACTTGGTCGTTCAATCCGAGATCGTCCAGCGGAGCGAAAAACTTCGGATAATCTTTCGGTTGGATGGAGTCTCCGCCGACGAACGTAACGTCCGGCAGTTGACCGGATGCCGCGCGAACTTTCAGGATATTGCTTTGGTCTTTGACCGCTTCGATTTCTACGTCGGCGTTCGGATATAGCTTCTTGAACTCGGCGACGTAATCTTTCATTTTCGTCTCCGCGATGTCGGTACGGTGGTTCAGGAAAGTGATTTTGCCCGAAATATCAGGGCTTGGCTCCGCACTCGGCTCGGCGGCCGGACTGCTTGCCGCAGGGCTGGACGGGCTTGGCGAAGCGCTTTCGGAAGAAGCGTTGTTGGCGTTGTTGTTGCTGCCGCAAGCACTGAGTAAGCCGGCAATGAGCATAACGCACGATAACTTGGTCAACCGATTGTTCATTTGTACTTTTTCCCCCTAGGAGTCATGTTTGATATCGCTTACAAGGATCATTATAGAAAAACAAAGAACCGGGTCATAAGTAACCCGATTCAGATTTATAGTCTTGTATTCAGTTGTTGTGTAAACGTTATCCTACTTGCCGATTGCCGCCCTGGCTTTCGCCCAGCGCTCGTTATAGGCGTCCAACACGCTCTGCGGATCGCTCGCCACCGCGTATTCCTGAGCGAGATCGGCCCACGCGAATTGCGCCTTGTTGATCACCTTGCTTGCGTATTCGCCCTTCGGGCTGCTCTCGATCAAGACGACCCCGCTAGCCATGAAATCGGCGATCTGCTTCAGATGCGACTTCGTCGCTTTGAGCGCCGGCAACAAACCGGAGTCGTTGTCGTAACCGGATTGCTCTACGAGAAACTCGACCCACGCCTTCGCGGTCTCGATATGCTCGCTGTCTTTGTTCACGGCCAAGGCGGCATCCGACCCGATCGGACTCGTCAGCTTGCCGCTATTATCGGTCGGCATCGGGAAAAACCCGATATCCTCCGGCTTCGCCCCGTTCTCGACGACTTGCTGGATCGCCCAATTCCCGAGCAGCGCCATAGCCGTGCTTCCCGTCGCCAAGTCCTTCTTGGATTGCTCCCAGTTGGTGGAGAACAGATCGGCTTCCGCGTACTTTTTATCAACGATTAGCCGGAGCAGGTTCAGCGCTTTCCCGTACGGCAGATCCTCGGCGAAAGGAGCATCCCTCTCGGCGTTCTGGTCCAGAACGTTCTTCGCATCGCCCTCGATCGCCTGGGCCATCGATTCATAATAATTAAGCGGCCATTTGTCCATGAAGTTCGTCGCGACGGGAACGATTCCGGCGGCCTTGAGCTTCGCGCAAGCGGCCAAAAATTCGTCGATCGTGCGGGGAACTCCGCTAATTCCTGCCTTCTCGAAAGCAGTCTTGTTATAGATTATCCCCGTCATCGTGCCGCCGCTCGTCACCGCGTACACTTTGCCGTCGACCGTGAATTGATCTTGGAAGTACGCTTTGCCGTTCAACCCGAGATCGTCGAGCGGAGCGAAAAACCTCGGAAAGTCTTTCGGCTGAATCGTATCCCCTCCGATGAACGTTACGTCCGGAAGCTGTCCGGAAGCTGCGCGCACCCTCAAGATGTTACTCTGGTCTTTGACCGCCTCGATCTTCACGTCCGCCTCGGGATATAGCCGTTTGAACGCGGCGACATAGTCCATCATCGTCGTGTCCGCGATGTCCGTGCGATGCGTCAGGAACGTGATCGTCCCGTTGATCGTCGACTTCGCTTCCTCGACCGGCTCGGCATTTCGTCCGACGCATCCGCTGACCGTCCCCGCGATCAGCATGACGCCGATCAGCTTCGCCCACCCGTTACTCAACGTATTTTCCTCCTCTTATGCAGCTCTGGCTGTCGATTAAGCTTTGTCCCGATATTCCTTAGGAGTGACTCCGGTAATTTTCTTGAACAACCGGTTGAAATAGACCGGATCCTGATAGCCTACCAACTCTCCCACCTCGTACACCTTAAGCTCCAGATTATATTTCATAATCTCTTTCGCCTTCTCGATCCTCACCTGCAGCAAATAGTCCGTTATCGTCTGCCCGGTCTGGGCTTTGAACAATTGACTGACGTACTGCGGGTTCAAGTAGACTTTCTCGGCCAACTCCGACAGACTGATGTCCTTGCGGTATTCTTCCTCGATGTATTTCTTGATGAGCGTTACGACGCGGCCTTCCGCCTCGCCTTTCGGCTGGTCGCCGCCCTCCCGGTCGCTTTCGCGCTCTCTGTTCGCCTTGTCCAGCAGCCGATACAGCTCTTCCTGATTAATCGGCTTGAGCAAATAATCTTCCACCCCGAGCCGGATCGCCGTCTTGGCATAATCGAAGTCGCGAAATCCGCTCAGCACGATAAACTTAAGCGATTCGTTGAACTGCTTCAATTCCTCAATAAGCTGTAACCCTCCGATCACGGGCATTTTGATATCCGTAATCAACACGTCCGCGATATTGACTTTCATATCCTTCAACGCTTCTTCTCCGTCGGAATAAGTGCCGGTTATTTTGTGCGGGATGTGGCTGTGCTCGATCATTTTGGCCAACCCCAAGCGAATTCTGGATTCGTCATCCGCGATAGCGATTCTAATCATGCGATCTCCTCCACGTATTCCTCATAGGGCAAACATAGCTTGACGGTCGTTCCGACGCCCGGCTCGCTCTCGATTTCCAATCCGTACGCATGTCCGTAATGCAGCTTGATCCGCTGGTGCACGTTGCGAAGACCGATTCCGTGCTTCGACTGGTGATCGTAATCGTCGGCGTCTATTTGGGCTCTTAACAGATGCAAAGTGTCCTCGTCCATGCCGTCGCCGTTATCCGATATTAAGCAGACGAGCTTGCCCTGTTCAATGGCGGCGGTAATTCGGATGATAGACTGATGTTTCTTGTTCTCCAATCCGTGGAAAATAGCGTTCTCGACGATCGGCTGCAGCAGAAGCTTGATCATTTTGCAGTCCATCAGGCTTTCGGGCATGTCGGGTTCGAAAATAAACTTATCCTCGAAACGGTAGTTTTGAAGCTGCAAATACTTGGTCAGATGCTCGAGCTCGTCCCGCAGCGTAACGACTTCGTTCCCCCGGTTAATGCTGTATCGCAGCAACTGGCCGAGCGAATAAATCATATTGGACATTTCTTTGTCGTCATGGATCAGCGCCGTCATTCGCAACGTCTCGAGCGTATTGTAAATGAAGTGCGGATTGATCTGGCTCTGGAGCGCTTCCATCTCCGCGATTCGCTTCCGGTTGCCGGTAACGTGGATTTCCTCTATTAATTCCTTGATATGTTTAATCATCCGGTTAAAGTTTTTGCCTAGCACGCCTACTTCGTCCGAGTATTTGATATTGAAGCGGACTTCCAGGTCGCCTTCCTGTACCTTTCTCATCAGCCTCGCCATCTTCTGCAACGGGTTCGTAAGCGCGAAGGATAGATAGACGGATACGCATAGAGCGAATCCGATAATGATAAGCGAAGCGATGATAGTGAACTTCTGGGTTGTAACCGCTTCCTTGTTTAATTGGGAGATCGGCGTATACACGAGCATTTTCCACTGCGTCTTCTTCGATTTCAAATATTGAACGATATACGCCTGATGGTCGATGTCGATCTTAAAGCTGCCATTGTCGTCAACCGCCCGTTGCACCGCAGGATCGCCGGTCAAATCTTGCGCCAGCAACGCTTGCTTCGAATCGTAAATGACGCGGTTCGCGCTATCGACGATGATCGTCTTGCCTTTGGTGACTCTATCCAAGCCTTGGATTTCCTTCTCGATCACTTTCATGTTCGCGTCGATTACGAACGTCCCCACCGACTCCAGCGTCGACGTGTTCTTAATGTCTTGAATAATCGAGAATACGTATCTGGACGTATTGCTCGTCGAAATTTCATGCGTGCTCATGAGCAGCGGCTTGTTCGATTCTCTCGCTTGCTTGCTCCAGTCTTCGTACCGCTCCTGAATGTCTTTGCGCAAGCCTTCGCTATTCGTTTTGTAGAACACGTGCCCGAAGTTATCGAAAATATAAATAGAGTCCGTGCCTTGTTTGAAATTGCTGAGCAACTCGATATAGTTATCGATCTGGCGTTCCTTCTGCAGGCTGACGGACGGATCTTGCAGCAATTCCTGCAACCCATAGGAAGGCCAGCTGGCATATAGCGGAATGATCGTGACGTTCATCAGGTCGTTAATATAGTTGTCCAACGTCGACATCAAGGTGCCGGACATCTCGGTTACGTATTCCGTGGCGTTCGATTCGATGGATTTCGAATATCTGCCGTAGGAGACGTAGCTTATGGAAGTTACCGGAATGATGACGAGCAGCAGAAACACGAGAATCAATCTTTTCTCTATCCCTAAATTCATGAACGCGCTCCAGAGACGGGAAGAATTGCCGCGGAGCCTCTCCTTGGTGTCTTTGATCACGATGTCGCCTCCCTGTATGTAAATAATTAACGTAGGGGGGCTGGAATTCCTTCCGTCGCGACCGTAAATTCGACAATATATTTTCCCGCAACAAAATACACCTCCCTGAGTTCAAGAGGTGCATGATTGGTCGTATAGGCGAAAAGGAGATCGAGTTACGCTATATGCGAAGCTTCTCGAGCCCCCACATCACAACTTCCTGTCGCTCCGAATAATGCAGCAGCGGTTCCTCGTCCGGCAGCTTAAAGCCTATTCCGTCCACCATCGTATTCTCGTAAATGCGCGCCTCCGCATAATGCAGCGCCCACGGTTCATGGAGAATGTCGCAGCGATAGACGTCGTTCTTGCGGGTCGCATAGAGACAGTATCTTTCGGCGAGCCAATAGTCCAACGTCCCTTGCTGCGCTCGGAAAGCCGGCGATACCGGCTTGTACGTACCGCGAAATACGAAGCCGCCGGCATTACGTCGTTCGCTTATATACCGGATGCGGTCTTCTTCCTGAATGACGTCGATATCGGCCCAGTAATACGGCAGATGATACAACGTTCTAGCACCCAGAACCGCTAGTAAATTCGTCGCGTCCAGACTGAATAAGTAGATGCCCGGCTTATCATCCAAGGTGACATAGGTTCGAACGTTCAGCTCCGCGAAAGCCGTCGTTAGCGGAATCGGAGGCAAATAACGCATTCGGATCCCCGTAATATCGAACGGTACGATGCTGACCCATGCCCTGCCCTCGTACGTGTCCAATCGTAGCTTATTCGGGAGGAACGGCTTTATCGCTTCCGGCTCGATCGGCCAACTCGCGAATAGCAATCGGTTCCACGTCTGCTTCATTCTCCACGGCTTCCGCGGAATCGGCCATGGCCTATGGTCGGTTTTCATCAAGGGCCGCCTCCTAACGTTCATCGTGCTAACATTATTGTCATCGCCCGTACGATTATCCATAGGACATCCGTACAAGCCGCACGCGCGTCACGGCATATAATGTTCCAGCACACTTAATTTGGAGGAGCACGCCATGAACGAACAGATGAATCGGAAGATCGAACAGGCCCGAAGATTAACCGGCCAGCCCGTTTGCGTCGTGCTGAACGACGGCAGCTACTATATCGGGACGATCAAAGGGATGCAGAACGGTCAATTGCTGCTCGCAGGCAAAAAAGGTCAAGGCCGCATGAGGACATCTAAAGGTTCGAAGGGTAAAGCGAAAGTGTCCGGCTTGTTCTCCATGCTCGGCGGCGGCGGACTGCTTGGCGGTGCGGCGACCGGAGCAGGCGCAGGATCTGCTGCCGGAGCGGCCGGGGCGGCCGGCGGCGGGCTGCTCGGCAGCTTCGGCGGTCTCGGCGGCATTATGGGCTTCATGAAGCAAGCATGGCCGATCGTACAGATGGGCATGGGCATGGTCAAGCAGATTATGCCTCTGATGAGCATGTTCAAAAAATAATGTCAGGGAACGAAAAAACCTCTCGCTGCTCGACGGTCGTCATGCGACGCCTTCGATTCGCGAGAGGTTTTATGCTTGCATGCGTTGCTATTAACTATCGCTAACCCTAATCCACACGCTCATCTCTCCGCCGGATCGGTTCCCCCACAGGAAGTAAGGCACCGCGCGCAAAGGAATGTCGGCCGCGGAAGAGGCGGCACCGGATGCGGATCCGGATCTTCTATACGCGGATTGTCCGCTCCAGCCATCCGTCGTTCGCTTCCGTCCCTTCGTCTCGATCGCGACGACTCCGCCGAGCAGCTCGGAATCGAACCGCGCGCGCAGCGGCGCATCCCGGCGAACCGACACCGATGCCAGCGGTTTGCCGTTGTCCGCTTCCTCGAGGCAATAGACGAGCGGTCCGTATTGGATCGCCGCCTTGCCGGCGTTCGCCCGGATTTCCGGATGGGCTTCGATCCACTCGGCGCTAAGCGGCAGCAGCCATTCCACGCGATCCCCGTCCGACCATTCCCGGTCGATATGCGCATAACCAGCCTTCACGCCCGAGGAGTAATCCGTTACTTCCCCATTGATGGCAAGACGCGGAAGCTCCGTACACCAAGAAGGGATCCGCAGCGCTAGCGCGAACCGGGTCGGCTCCGGCAACGAAACTTCGAGCTTCACGTCTCCTTGCCAAGGGAGCGACGCGTGCTGGCGGAGCTTAACCGTATGTCCTCCAAGCACAGTCTCGTAGTCGCTTCCGATGAACAGATGCGCATAGACCGTACGTGCTTGTTCGTTTACCGTATACACGTAATCGCCCAAGGAAGAGATCAGCCGCGCGACGTTCGGCGGGCAACAAGCGCATCCGTACCATTTGGGCCGAGTCGGCTTCACATGGTGCTTGCCCGGATTTTTCTCGCTGGCTTCCGGCCATACTTCGAGCGGGTTGACGTAGAAGTAATGGCGTCCGTCCTGCGCCATGCCGGCGAGCACGAGATTGTACAGCGCTCTCTCGAGCACATCGGCGTATTTGCTGTCCGCTTCGACCTGCAGCATCCGATTAGCGAAAAAGATAAGTCCGATGGATGCGCACGTCTCCGCGTAGACGGTATCGTTCGGCAAATCGTAGTCGAACGTGAACGCTTCCCCGTGATGCGTCGATCCGATGCCGCCCGTAATGTACATCTGCTTCGTCGTCGTGTTCTCCCACAGTCTGCGGCAAGCTTCGAGCAGCTCGCGGTCGCCGTTCAATTGGGCCAAATCCGCCATCGCCGCGTACATATACATCGCCCTGACCGAATGGCCGAGCGCAACGGTCTGCTCCCGCACCGGTAAGTGGGCTTGATGGTAGGCATTATCCGGCTTCCCGGATTTCCCATCCTCCGTCCAAGGGGAGAATAACCCCTCCTCGTATTCGCGATCGAAGAAATACGGCTGTTGTCCCCGCTCGTCGATGAAAAATTGGCTAAGCTTCAAATACCGTTCGTTGCCGGTCGCCCGGTACAGCTTCACCAAAGCGAGCTCGATTTCCTGATGACCGTCGTATCCCCGAAGCTTGCCGCTCTCTGCGCCGAAGACGGAGTCGATATGGTCGGCGAACCGGCACATCGCGTCGAGCAGCTTCCGCTTGCCCGTGCCGCCGTAATACGCGACGGCCGCCTCTATCATATGACCGGCGCAATAGAGCTCGTGGCAGTGGGTCAAGCTTTTCCAACGCATATCGGGTCTCTTTATCGTAAAATACGTATTCAAATAGCCGTCCGGCTGCTGCGCCGCAACGATAAGCTCGATCAACTCGTCCGCTTGCCGTTCGAGATCCGGATCGGGGTGAGACGCCAAGGAATGGCCGACCGCTTCAAGCCACTTGGCCAGATCGCTATCCTGGAAGACGAATCCCCCGAACGATCCTTCCTCCACGCCGGCGGCAATCCGAAAGTTGCGTACGGCGTAGCTCGGCTCCGCATCCGGCACGCGATCGTTCAACGTTTCCCATTGATACGGAATGACGGTTTCCCGCACGAGACGTTCGTAAGATGTCCAGAACGGATCTGCGATTCGGGCGCGATTAGGCAACATGATGTACCCTCCTGAAAAATAACAATATTTTAACCTCACAAAACCTATTTTAGTTTATATATACATTGCAAAGTACATTCGATTTAAACATAATTATTATAAAATATCACACTGAGGAGTCCGCTGTCATGTCCGTAAATCCGTTAGTCGTAATGTTCCAAGCGCCTCCCACGCCCTATTTCCTGGAAAGCGGAAAGGCCGTCTACGAGCCGGGGGACATGCACCCTAATCGCACGGGCATCGGCGTATTCGACCTGCTATTCGTCGTCGAAGGCACGCTGTACATAGGAGAAGAAGACCGGCAATGGGCATTGTCCGCGGGACACACGCTATTGCTGTTGCCGAACCGCCGCCATTATCCTTCGAAGCCTTGCGACGAACGTACGGTCTTCTATTGGATTCATTTTCAGAGCGCCTCGGATTGGATGGAAACGACGGACTCGCCGAATCTGGATACGATAGCGTTGCCCAAGCACTGGATCGCTTCGGACATCCCTTACACGATCCGGTTTATGCAGCAATTGCTCGATCTCGCGGTACGCCCGCGCTCCGTCGCCCTTTGGGAGCAGCAAAGCGCGTTCAGCGAATTGCTCCGTTACATGGAGGAAGGGAGAAGGGCCGCCGACCCTTCCCCCTCGGAGATTATCGCTGAGAAAACCTATACGTATATCCGGCAGCATTATCAATCCGAGCTGACGAACGAGTCGATCGCCGAAGCTTTGCATTTTCACCCCAACTATATCGCCCGATGCATGAAAGAGGTCAACCAATGCACGCCGATGGAGTACGTGTTCCGTTACCGGATGGAACAAGCCCGGTTGCTGCTGCTCAAGACGGAGTGGCCCGTCTCCCGCATTGCCGAGCAAGTCGGTTATCGGTACGCGCCGTACTTCTCGAATTGCTTCAAGCAGCACTTCGGCGAGTCCCCGCTCCGGTTCCGCAAGCGGTACTCGGGGGAGTAGTGCGATGTAAGTTCACCAGCCGAGTCATCGGAAAAAGGGCCGGGAGACACACCTAGGCGGTGTGCTTCCCGGCCCTTCCTCTATCCAGTCAAAATCTCTTAATGCCCCATCATGACGGGAGCGTGGGCATCATCCGATCCTTCAGCTCCATCTTCATCCGAGGTTTTCGGATTCCGCAGCAAGATTGCCAATAAAGCGCCGGCAACCGCGATGCATCCCGCAATGAAGAACGTATCCCCGAAGGCGGCAACTTTGGCGCCGAATCGATCGGTCAGCCAGCCGGCCAACGGAATAACCGCCGAAAGCGCCAGCGTATACGCCGTAATCGACCATTGCATCGTATTGTAGGTAGCCCCGAAATCGTCCATCAAAGTCGGCAAAGCAACGTTCATAACCGTGCTGTCGAGTAAACAGTGCTATTCATACTGGGAAAAAGCAATCTTTCAAACGACCAAATGCCCCGTTTTTTCAGATAGGGTAATCTTCGCTTCGATGCCGGAATTGAAATGCAAATAATCGCTCTCGATGCCATCGCTGAAGATCACGCCGTTTTCGGGCATTTGCGATAATATCTTAAGCGGTTGGGCATTCATCACCTTTCCGAAGATTATGCCCGCGGAAGATGTTCGGCTCGGGAAAGGCTCGCGCACCGAAAAATATAAATGATCGCTATCCCATACCAATTCGTTATTATTCTGCAACTTGATTTTTTGATCAATTATACTGCTTGTTATCGTTGAAGCTCCCATCAGGATGCTTTTCATCCATCCGGTCGAGCCAAGCCCAGTGGAGATAATGATCCCGCTCGAAGACTGAAATTCATGTCTCTCGCCCAATTGGATGTGATACCTAGCAGACACATGCGTACGCTGGCCGATGAACAGGTCATTTACGGCATACATAACCTGTCCGTCATTCAGCGTTGCTTTGGCCATGGTGACTTCCTTTACGGGCCGTTTCAGCTTGAAAACGTCCGGAATAATCAACCTAAGATCCGAGGCTTGGAAGGGCAACCGAATTCCGTCCCATCTATATAAGTTGAACTAGAGACTTTCGGTTAGAACTCCTGATTCTAAACGAATACAAAGACGATCAATTATCTTTTGGGGTTCCTTCATGATTTGCTCCATAAATGATTGCACGTTCTGTCTTATTTCAGCGACGGTGTGGTAAAAAACATTATTTACCACATCTGCCTTCAGCCACTTCCAAAGTCCCTCCACAACATTGAGTTCGGGACTATAGGGCGGTAGAAAGACAAGTTCAAGCCGATCACGTTGCTTCTTAAGGAAAGGCTCGAGCAACTTGGCGTGATGCGCTCTGGCATTATCCAACACCGTGGCGATTTAAATTCAGGGAGTAGAACTTTATTGATTGACATAAAATACCTCCATCGCCGGGACAGGAGGAAATATCATGCGCAGAGTTGCCGGGATGTTGTTCAAAGCGCTTTTGCTTCATAAGAAAAAAAAACAATCAGCGGCCTCTTTTCCCTTTACTCAAGGGATCGGCCATTTGCTTGCAACCGCGCGTAAATCGAGCGACTTCAGACAACATTCGTTGACGAATGAACCGGGCATGTTCGTCCTCTCTTATTACAATTCCTTGATCGACGAACAAAAACTTCGGCGACACGTATTGCAACGGTTTCAAGAAGAATACGCGAATCCGGATAACCAAGCCGAGTTGGAGAACCTTCATCAATGGATTCCGATTGAAGATATCGCAGTAATGGACGATATCACCAAGATTGAGTCCAAATTGCTTAAAGGATACGCGATACTGCAAATCCGGGAAAATGATTCCCAATGCGCATTAATCAACTTGTCTAATATCCAAGCCGGTTTGCGCAGCCAAAACGATGCGGAAAACGAATTCAGCGTGGTCGGACCGAAAATCGGTTTTGTGGAAAACATCGATATCAATCTCCATTTGCTGCGGCAGCAAATCAACACCCCGAAATTGATTTTAAAGGAATTCAAAATCGGCAACATTTCCAATACGAAAGTCGTCGTCGCCTATATTGAAGGCATCACGAACGAGAAGCATGTTGAGACGATGACTCAACGATTGCAGGGGATCGATTTCGACGTCGTATTCGACTCTTCCCAGATCCATCAAATCATTTCCGACAATTCGACGACTCCGTTTCCCCTTTCCTTATCGACGGAGCGCTTGGATAGGGCGGTTTGGTCTTTGATCAACGGGCAAGTCGCCGTTTTCAGCGAAGGATCGCCTTATGTCGTAACCGCTCCCTCTACCCTGCTTGATTTTTTCATATCGCCCGAAGACTATTTTTTGCCCTGGATCATCGCATCTTCCTTTCGATTGATCCGCATATTCGGCGTTATGTTTTCCGTATTCGCGAGTTCCATCTATATAGCCGTGCTGACCTTTCATTATGAGATGATTCCAAGGGTTCTGCTCATTCCCTTGAGCTTTTCGCGTCATAACGTTCCCTTTACCCCCGTCTTGGAAGTCCTTTTTTTGGAAATCACGATCGAACTGCTACGGGAAGCCGGAGCGCGGCTGCCGACCAAAGTCGGACAAACGCTCGGCATCGTCGGGGGAATCGTGATCGGACAGGCCTCCGTTGAAGCGGCATTAACCAGCAACGTTCTGCTTATTATTGTCGCCTTATCGGCGTTGGCTTCGTTTACGACTCCGATCTACAAAATGTCGAACACCATCCGTTTTTTGCGGTTTCCGCTCATCCTACTGGCAGCCATCTGGGGAGGATTAGGGATTGTCTTGGGCATTTGTTTTTTGATCGCCCATTTAACAAAGTTAGAATCGTTAGGCACGCCATATACCGTTCCTTTGTATCCGTTCAGGGCCAAAGATATGTTGGACAGCATCATTCGTGCGCCGTTTAGCGTCACTACGAAACGACCGTCCCATTTACGCCCGAAATCGATTTGGCGATATCATCCGAATAATCCTGCCAAAAAGCGCAATGAATTCGATGAATAATTCCCGTCCGCGAGGTGACCCATGCGAGCCTTCCTAATCAGCGCGTTCTGTTCGCTTGTCTTTCTTGCCGGATGCGCCAATCAAAGAGTTTTGGATAGTATCCAGCTCGTTCAAGGATTGGGCTACGATCTGCAGAACGGCAAAGTTGCCGGAGCGGTCATTTATCCCAATTTCGAAGAAAAAGGAAAGGTCAAATTATACATGCTGAAGACGTTAGCGGATTCGCATGAGGAAGTGCTCACGAGATTGTCGACCAAAGTGCCGAACCCGATTGAAACCGGCCAATTACGAATGATCATATTTGGGGAAGCGTTCGCCAGACAAGGGATCGGCAACTTGTTGACCAATTTCAGCCGGATTTCGGAAATCGGAAGCCGAACCCAATTGGCCGTAGCCGAGGGGACTGCGGAGATGATCATGAAAGCGAGTACGGAAGTCAATATCCCTTTCCACTTGAACAGCAAAATCACGCAGCTTATCAAATTCGGGGATTTGCCCAAAATGAATTTGCATATTTTCTTGGAAAATCTCGCCTCTGAAGGAAGAGATCCATACACCGCGTACTACACCATCGAAAGAGGCCAAATCAAAGTGGACGGGCTGGCTTTATTTCGCAAAGCTAAATTTGTCGATAAAATCAGCATGAAACAGACATTCTTGTTGAAGATGCTCATGGAAGGAACCCAAAACGGAGAATATCAGATGAAGATCAAAGAAAACGATAAAGAAGGTTATGTATTGTTGAAAAATCTGAAAGGAAGACCCCGCTACTGCCTTCAACAAACCGATGGCTCTCCGAGCTTCTCCATCGCTTTATCTATGAAAGCGCAAATCAAAGCTTTGCCGCCCTGGTTCCGGATGACGGAGAATAAAGACACCATCCGATTGGAAAAGCTGATCGATGAACGATTGAGAGAAGATTTGGAAAACCTCCTGGACTTTCTTCGGAAGGAAAACGTGGATCCGATCGGTTTCGGGGACAAGGTGCGAGCGAAATCGAGAAACTGGGACCTCAATAGGTTTCAGGCTCTTTATCCGCACATGAAAACCACGGTGCGTGCGAAAGTAAAAATCATACAAACCGGCATAGTGGAATAACGCATTCCGAATTCGAGGTGTGTCCTGATGAAATCCCTCATGAACGAACGATACTTGGTCACACCGTACTTCGTTTTCTTTCTGATCAGTTCCAACCAGATCGGTATCAGGCTGGCGTCTTTCCAAAGAGATCTGATCAAAGGGGCGGGTTATGACGCGTGGATTTCCATCCTCTTGTGCGGAGTCGGCATCCCGATCATCGTCTGGATGATGTACCGGACGCTGAACAAAGCGAAGAAGGATGTCACTTCCATCAATCGGTATTGCTTCGGCAAGTGGGTTGGAAACGGATTAAACGTCATTGTCAGCCTGTATTTTCTCCTGGCTGCGTACACCTCTCTCCGTTCCTACATTGAAGTGGTCCAAGTATGGATGTTTCCGTTGATGAAGACATGGCAGATCAGCATCATCTTTCTGCTTCTCATCTATTACATCGTTTCAGGCGGTTTTCGGGTCATCACCGGCGTCTGCTTCTGGGGCGTGGTCATTCCTTTTCTCATTTTGTTTCCCCTTGTGTTTTTTCCTCTGGAGTTCGCGAGGTTCAGCAACCTGCTTCCCTTCTTCCATCATTCGCTCAACGAAATATGGATTTCGACCCGGGAAATGCTCCCTCCGCTTCTAGGCTTTGAATCGCTGCTCCTGTTTTATCCTTTTATCAAAAATCCGGAAAAATCTCAAAAATGGGCCCATATCGGGGTTATGTTTTCCATTTTCATTTATTTGACGGTCGCGATCGTTTCTTTCCTGTTGTTTAATCCCGCTCGCCTTCCGCACGTCATCTGGCCAACCATCCACATGATCAAGATCGTGGAGCTTCCATTTATCGAAAGATTCGAATATATCGTGGTCTCAATGTGGTGCCTTGCTGTATTGCCGAAAATCTGTTTAAGCCTGTGGGGGGCGTGCCGCGCGCTGAAAAATGTGATTCCGATCAAGCAACGCGCCGTTTTAATCCTATTCGTGCTTGCTTGCGGCATCATATTGAATGTACTGGATGAACGCAGAATGATCGAATTTGCGGAAGATGTTTATGATCATATCGGCTTCTATTTCGTATGTGCATATGTCCCCATCATTTTCATCATCACGCAAATGAAAAAAAGTCCGCCGGATGTTTCCGGCAGCCCGTCATCCGATCATCCAAGGTTTTAACATAGAATGGCAAGGCTCCGGGAGTTCATGCGGGTGAAAAAACTTCACTTCGTGCTATATAAGTTGAACCAGCATGTTTCTTAGTTATGGTAAAGGTTTCCAAACATTAGACGTCGAATAAGTGATGACTATAAGTCGGAGCAGAGTCGTCGGATGTTCGAACGGTATCAAACTGTCCGATTAAGCCTGCTTGGCTACACTCAGATTCAGATTGCCACGATCATTGGCAGATCGGAACGTGCAGTAGGAACTTATCTGCAGTGCTACGAGACATCCGGATTGGATGGATTGCAAATCAAATTTGCTCCTGGGCGATGTGAAAGATTGACTGAGGAACAACAAGCAAAACTTAAACAAACCATCATGGATGCCCTTCCCCACGAAGTCGGATTCACTACAAAGTTCAATTGGACGCTTGAGCTGATTTGTAATTATATCGAACGCGAATTCGGTGAAAGCTACTCCACTCGTGGCGCTTCCAAACTGATGAGTCGTTTGGGCATGAGCTATACGAAACCTACGTATACCTTGGCCGGGAAGGATTTCGCTCTTTACAGGCTCCGCGACTAAGCTGAAATAACATCCAAGTTTTTATCAATATATGGATGGGTATTAAGCAATAGTCCTCGCTAGAGGGTCGCATGACATTGCAAACAAAAAGCGCGCTCATCCGACGGGGATGGCGCGCCTTTTTCGCTCAAAGGCAGCCTATTTCAGCCCTCAACCCTGCTTCCTCTCTATTTCTTTAACGATCCGGCAGCAGTCGCGAGCCTGCTTCCTGAATCGCCGCAATGGCGTCGTCGACCGGCTTGCGCCCCCCGATCGCCGCATTAGTCTCGTCGTCGATGACCCGCAACAGTTCGTTCTTCTCGTTGACGCCGAGCGAATACTCCGCCTGCTGCGGTACCGGCCGCAACTTGTAGAACACCTCGTACAGCGGATCCTTCGTCAATCTTCCATTGAGCTGCACGGGCAACGCGAATTCGGAATCTGCATAGATTCCGCCCATTGTCTCCGACATGACTCCTTCGATGACCTTCCAAGCTTCCTCGGGATGATCCGACTGTGCGGGAATCGCGAATATGGAGTCCGCCGCAACGTTCCCGCCCCGGCTCGGGTCCCGCGATTGGACCGGTCCAGGGAGCAGATCCCACTCGAACGATAGCTTCTGACGGTTCAGCTGCTTCACGTAATACTCATCTTCGACCGTGAGCGCCGCCTTCCCTTGGGCGAACAGGTCGCGATCATGCATCTCGCCCTGACTTATAAGGTTGCCCTTAGCCTTGTAGGGTTCGGCATTGAATGTACCATGCTCATAGGCGGCGATGACCTTAGAGATAAGGGAATGCCACGATTGACTATCGAAATTAAGACGGTTGGCGGCTTTGTCGTACATCTCGATCCCTTCGGTCTGGGCGATCTGGGACATGAGATCGTATGGCTTAGTCAACGTTCTCATGCTGAAGCCTTTGACGCCTTCCTCGCCCCCTGGCCGGTCTACGAACAACCCTGCCAATCGTAGAATCTCGTCCCAGGTCATATCCTGATTCGGCAGCGGCACGCCATAGCGTTGGAACAGCGATTTATTGTAATAGACCGCCGTGTTGTGGAAAAGAGGAGAGAGCCCGTACAGCTTGCCTTCCTCATTGTTCCGTACCCTGTCGAGCATCCCCTCGTACAGCGTGCTAAGGTCGAACTTATTCAACGACGCCATGTTCTCGAGGTCGCGCAGCAACCCCGCATCCGCGGCGTATCTGTATTGCGGAACATATAGGATAACGAGGTCCGGCTTCTCTTTCTCGAACATGGATTTGAGCGCGACTCGGATATCGAGAGTTAAGTTGTAATAGCTCGGATCGTCCATCGGTATGATCTTGAATATCGTATTCGGATACACGGACTGTAAGGCGCTGCGGTAAAATGCGTCGAACGTCATCTGATTGACGCAAGCTATCCTCAGCTCGGTCGGCTCTGCAGGAGGTTTAGTCTTGCCGGTGCACCCGCTAGACGCTGCGAGCATGCAAACCACCAGCACCATGGTAACGAAGCGCCCTCGTGCCCTCATTGGCTCGCCTCCGATCCGCCGATGAACGCAGCCTGTTCCGCATCCGCCTGCAGTCGCGCCAACGCCTCGTCGACCGTCGACTGTCCGGCCGCAATGTTCCGAACCTCCGCGTTCGCTTTCGCCGACAGGACGCTCATCACGCTGTAATACGCGGGCAGTTGGCTGCGCTCCGCTTGCAGCAGTACGGCGGATACGTCCAGCTCGGACTCGTAGTAGCGGCCGATTGGAGAGCCTTCCCCTATCTTCGCGTCCGGCACCGCCGCGAGCAGCATTTGCGGTCCCCCCGTCTCGACGGCTTGAGTCGAGCGTTCCTTGCTTGCGAGATAATGGATAAATTTCATCGCCTGCAGTTGATTGGCAGACTTGGCGTTAATGGCATAGACCACGCCGTCGGTCAGCGAGCTAATTTTGCCCGGGGTTGTAGGCGCGCTCAGCGGAATCGCACCCCATTCGTCCTGCAACAAGCCTTGCCGGATCGCTTCGCTCATGACGTACCACGACAGGTACGGCTGCAGCGTCATCGCAGAGCGGCCGTTATAGAACGGATTGCCGGCTATCGCCGCCTTTAACGGATCGGACTCTTCGGCATTAGCTGACAACTCGTCGCTGATCCAGCCTTTGCGAAGGCCTTCCGATACTTGGCTCCAGATGGCCTTCCAGGTGGCGCCGTTTACTTGAGGGTGGCCCTTCGCATCCAAGATCGATAGTCCTTGGGACAGCCCAATATCATTAATCATTCGAAAAGGATCCGACGAAGATCCATATGAGAAGCCGTACACCGGCTTGCCCTGATCGCTCGCACCTTCGAAACGTGCGGCTAATTGGACGATGTCGTCCCATGTTGCGCCTGTCTCGGGGATCGGCACGCCTTTGCTCTGAAACAGTGACCGGTTGTAGATTAGCATATTCATATCAAAATCATCAAAGATGCCGTATATCCGCCCATTGCCCGCTTCCTTAACCAGTTGGACCGAGGACGGGTAGAGTGCGTTGAGATCCAATTTTTCCTGTTTAATCAGATCGTCAAGCGGAACGATCATGCCGTCCGCGGCGAGGTCGTCGACGAAAGCGAGCGGAACTCGGAGAACGTCCGCGTTGGATTCGCCCACCCATTTCTTGTAGGATGCCAAGTCTTGTTTCTGTCCGTACTCCTCGCTCGGTACGACGACATCGAACGACGCTTTCGGATGATCGAGCATATACGTCGAGCCAAACCGGGCCATAAAGCTGAATTTGTCGTAATACTGTACGGTCAACCGAAACTCTTGCTCGTCTGTTTCCGCCGCCCCGGAGCTCGGAAGGAGCATCTGGCGGAAATCCCCGACCACCCAGACGATTGCCGCCAACAGCGTACAGACCGCCGCGATCGCTATGCTTCGGATGGGGCTTCTGCGTTTGCCGTTCAATCGTATCCTCTCCTTAATTTGCTTCATGGATTTCCGGGAGAAGCCGCCACTGCCGAGCGGAAGCTCTTCGAGGTGTTTCTCCCATTCGGAATGTTTCATGGACGCTTGCCTCCTTCGAAAGCCGTAGGCTTGCCTAGCTTGCGGCTAATCGCGGCCCGTGCGCGGAAAATGCGCGACTTGACTGTCCCTTCATTAACCTGCAACAATTCCGCGATCTCTTTCAGCGCGAGATGGTGATGCGCGTACAGCAACAGCGTCTCGCGCAGCTTCCGCGGCAAGCTCAGCACGGCATTCCACGCTTCGCGTTGCTCGAGCGAGACGAACCATTGCTTCTCCGCGGAAGGCTGGAACGTGCTCGTCTCGCACTCCTCCCAGACCAGCTGGACGCGGCGAAACCACGCGGATCTGAAGTAATCCCGCGCCGTGTTGCGGGCGATCGTGAGCAGCCACGCCTTCATCGTCATCCCGCCTCGGAATGAATAAATCGCGTTGTAGGCTTTTATGAACGTTTCCTGGGCGATATCCTCGGCCAGTTCCCGGCGACGCGTCAAAAAGAACGCGTAGTTCCACACGTCCTTGCCGAACGTCATCATCAGTTCGTCGAGCAAGGCGTTGCGGTCGATCCCTTCGTCCATCTGCTTGATATACTCGTAATCCACTCCGGCAACCTCCTCTGACCAAACAACGAGCCTGACGCTGCAAAGTTCCTTTTTTTTCAACGGTATATAAAGTAATTGAAGGAATTATAGGACGAACAAGAGGCTAGTTGCGAGCAGTTACGCTCGCAATAGCCTCTTGATGATTTTCTTGGCCATGATCGCGGAGAAGTGCAGTCCGGGCATCGGGTCCTTAAAGCTCCATACCGCAGGGGCTTTTCTTGTGAAGTAGGAGCTGACAATCTGCCGAACGTTCAGTTGCTTCGCTCTCCGATAGTCTCTCGATGCAATCAGATCTTGGATCAAGAAGCAGATCGCGATGCCTGTGTCCTTCTGAACATACCCGGTGCCGATGTCTTGGCCAGTCAGCTCGCGATAGAGGATCAAAGGAAAGTTAAGGCCGCACTTGCGAAAAAGCGGGTCAAGCGTCGTCGTGCGGGCATTGATCTCAATCATATAGAAGCGACCTGATGTCGCATCCTTCTTGAACTCAATATCCGCGAAACCCTTGTAGCCGATCGCTTCCAGGAAAGGCGCACCGATATCGAATAGCTCCGGAATATGCTTCTGCTTCGAGAAGGTGGAAGCGCCGAAGCGGATCGGAAATTGGCGCAGCTTCTGGCAAGTCATCCAATGCGTGACTTTCGAGGATTGATTCAGATGCGCATCGAAAGTATACACTTGATCGTCGAAGCCCGTAATAACGCGCTGGACGATGACGTTTAGCTTCGCATCGACAGCTTTGCCGACTGCGGCCCGTACGTCCTCGATGTTCAAGCACAAGAAATTTTTCTCTCTGAATTTCGAGACGAAAGCGGGCGAGTCCGTCGGCTTGACGATACACGGAAATCCGATGTCCGCTACGACTCTCTCTTCGAACCTCTCTTCATCCGGATGGATCGAATTAGGCACTAAGACGCCATGACGAGCGGCCAGCTCATAAAGACGGCCCTTATCCATAATATCGCTCCACAAGCCTTGCTCCGTCATCGGAATCAAGTAGTATTGACGCAGCTCGTCAAGGTACCGATCAACGAATATTACATAGGGATCGACGCTGGGGTAAAGCACGGGCTTTGTGCTCTGCTCCTTGGCATAAGCGATTAGCGCTTGCAACAGTTGCTCCGGATGCTCCCTGTAATGCGGAACGATATGGTGTTCGCGAAGGTATCTGGACCGGGCGCCATACGTATTCTTATAGGAATAGTCCATCGCGACGGTATGAACGCCGTGAGCGCCAAGTCCACGAATGATGCTTAATCCGGTATAAAAGTTCGATCCGAGTATGACGGTTTTAGGCTGCATCACATGCGGCTCTCTTTCGCGGAGGGATGAAGTTATCTTGGTGTAATATTCGACATGTTCACCCACTATCCTTTACAAAATTTTCTACATAATCGATCGTGAGCGCGAACACGTTGCGCATGTCTTGCTGAAAGGTTATCGGGACAAAGCCGAAACGATAAATAAACGGGATTTGCGAGAGTGGAACGACGATCGGCTGAAGGCCGAATCCATGCGTCTTCAAAGCGAACTATCGTTACCAAAGAGCGAGCCAACTAAAAAAGCGACATCCCGTAATGGAACGTCGCTTTTCCCCTTTATTGTTGGCTGGCCAAGTATTGGTCCAACTGTTCGAATGTACCGCCGAACCCTTGTTTGACCATCGGCTTCATGGCTTCAAATGCTGCCAATTCTTCTTCTGATGCATTCACTGGACCGCCGCTGAATGTTACTGTGGTCTTTCCATTTTCCTCCGTAAAGGTCAAGATGTTGATAATCTCAAGCGGCCAATTCGGGTTAAATGGAGCACGTACTGTATTCCCTTGTTCATCGCTGAACGATTGAACGAACACAAGTTTCTCTGGCTCGTTCACCTCTTGATAAACAAATTCCCCCCACATACTCATCCCGTCAGGGGATTTCTGACAGCCGAGAAACATCCCGCCCGGACGAGCATCCATCTTACTTATTTCGAGTGAGAATCCCTTTGGTCCCCACCATTTGCCAAAATGCTCAGCCTCCGTCCACACCTTAAATATGAGTTCGCGCGGTGCGTTAAATTCACGAGTCAACAACACTTCATGGTTTTCCACTTCTATTCCTCCCGGTTTCTTTGGTTTTGAAGTTGCGTTAGATACTCATCCAACTGATCAAATTTGATTTTCCCACAGACTGCGAAACGTGCTAAGCCAGTAATCCATCTCCTGAAGGGGCTGGGATCTTAATTTGTATAATCGACGATTGGCAACCGGATGCACATCTACGATTTGTGCTTCGGTAAGTACTTTTAAGTGTTTGGATGCTTGTGGCTGCCGGAGTTGGAGCTTACTCGCAATCTCCCCTACGGTAATAGGGCCGTTGCGCAATAGCTCTACAATCCGCAATCGGGTAGGCTCTGCTAAAGCACCGAGGGTTTCCAGATGCATCTCAATCTCCTCCAACTCAAAGCTTTCTCTTCATTAGAGCGCTTGGGAGGACTGAGCAAGCAGAGAGGAAAGCAAGGTGTAGTCCGGAGAAACTCCCTCTTTATTTTTGATCCATTTGCGTTCCGGTGGTCCTTCGAAGCCCTTCGGAAACTCCATGCCAGCGGTGTTCATGATCATGAAGGCAATCGCATCCTTTGAAGGCGATATGACCGCAGCGAAGTGACCGTTTTTCAGAAAATGTGGTTTCTTGTATTGAATTCGCTCTTCAATTGATGGGATGGTTTGGTGGACGATCTCTCTTAGACGCTTAGCAAGTTCAATTTGCCATGTCGCTCCCAAGTTCTCGATATAGACAGTAACCTCTTCGTTCATCATTTCCTTATCAACTCCTTTCCACGCAATTGTTTGTTTCTCAGAAACCAAGTATGCTATATGAGGAATATTCCAGTAAAGGAATATTCAATGTTCCGTACAGCGTAATGCGGAACATACGAGCGCGCGTTTGGTCCGTTCTGTAAGTACTTTCACGAACCAATTGTTGACTCCGTGTTGACTTCGAATCATCAAAAATACACCGCCATGGCACTCGGCCCAAATGGCGATGTATTTTACGTTTCCATACTGCTATACGTCTTTAGGCGTCTCTTCATTTCCAGTTGCTATGGGGTTGGACATGTAGCTAATCCAATCGCTCCAGCTGTCGGACTCTGTTTGTTTTATACAACCCAGTCGCCTTTGCGAAAGAGAGGTACAACCTCTCCGGAAGAAGTTACACCGTCAATATTCAGCTCTGAGGATCCGATCATAAAGTCGACATGAACGACGCTCACATTCACTCCCCGGCCGAGCAGCCCCTCCGATGTTAATCTCGTCCCGTCCTCGATCGCGATCGGAAAACCATTCCCGAAAGCTAAGTGGCAAGAAGCATTTTCGTCAAAAAGCGTATTATAAAACAGCGTGTTCATCTGCGTAATGGGGGATTGCTGAGGTACTAATGCGATTTCACCCAAATAACGCGCTCCCTCGTCGACATCGAGTCCCAGCACGGAAGCCAGCTCATCGGATGGCAGATCTGCCGTCGCTTTCACGATTTTACCCTTCTCGAAGTGAAAAGTCAGATCACGGACCAGTCTTCCGCCATAGCTTAAAGGCATCGTGGAACGAACCGTTCCGTTCGTTCTAACGCGGTCTGGCGAAGTAAAAATTTCTTCGGTCGGAACGTTAGGAGTGAACGAGATCCCTTTGCCGTTCTTCGTCGTCGCTCCGCTAATCCAAACATGCCGTTCGGGAAGCCCGACAGTCAATTGAGTGCCCGGACCTTCATAACGAAGCTCCGCAAACTGCATCCGATTCATGTATGTTTGCCTCTCGCGCAGCCGGTCTAGATGAAGCTTCCATGCGGCTACCGGATCTTCGTGATCCGCGCGCACCGCTTTCAGCAGAAGCTCCCACAGTTTTTCTTTTGCCTCAGGGATCGTGTCTTCAGAAAATACGCGTTGCGCCCATCCACTAGTCACGACTGAAGCGACAACCCAGCTTACCTCCATAGTGCCGTGATAAAATTTGCGAAATGGCGCCATGGCTCCCAGCTCGGCTTTGCGATAGGCGTCCGTACGTTCCGAAGCTATCCCATGGAATAAGGCAGGATCCGGCGCATAAGTCATGACGAAGGCGGCATCCTTCTTCACTGCCTGCAAAAACCGATCCACCTTCCAGCTGTCGTACTCCGCCAGCAGTTCTATCGAATTGCGTTCCTTTTGAAGCCGCGAGATAAAGGGATCGAACCAATGTATTTCGACTTCGCTTGCGCCGTAATCATATGCTTTTTGGGTTAGCCTGTGAATGAACGTCTGCGACTCGATCGGCGTTCGGAACATCTCCGGACCTGCGCCGATCACGACCGGCTGACCCGGTTGAAGGTTTAATCCAACCTTCAATATCACATCACAATAATTGTTCAACCACGACTCCGGATAAGCCATAAGACCTCTCCTCAAAATGAATTTTAGATAATAGAATTATAGCACGCTTAAAGTAGGCACCCGAAGGAAAATCGACTCCAGCTGTGACTCCCTGTTGACTTCAGCACATAAAAAATACAGAACAACGGCATCTCCCTCGCCGTGCTCTGTATTGAACTTCGCATACTATTATACTTACTTCCGCCTTCACTTTCGGCATAAATCAGCCACTCTCCTCTAACCTAATTTTACGGGTAGGCAATGAACCGGCTTCCTTTTTTTACGCTTATAAAAACGCTTGCATAAATCGGACTCTCCGTTATAATACTTGTATACAAGTATACTTGAATAGCAAAGAAGGTGTGTTAATGGTCGAACCCAGGGAATTTTTATATCCCGTGAAGTGGCTTTCCAAAGCCTCCGCAGGCGATCGCGTGACCTCCGAACTGCGAATGCGCATTATTTCAGGGGAGACTGAAAGCGGTTCCATCTTGTCCGAAAATAAATTGGCTGCGGATTTCGCCGTCAGCCGCTCTCCCGTAAGGGAAGCGCTAAAGGTCCTGGCGTCCGAAAATATGATCCGATTGGAACGCATGGGCGCGGTGGTTGTCGGTTTGTCGAACAAAGAAATCGAAGAAATTTACGATGTCCGTCTGCTCATCGAATCGTTCGTATTCGAAAGGCTTGTCAAGATGGATACGGGCGAGCTGGCCAAGGAACTTAGCAAAATACTCGAAATGATGAAAGTCGCAGTCAAGTACGGAGATGCGGATGAGTTTTCTTTTCAGGACATTCTGTTCCACGAGACGATTATCCGATACGTTCAACATTCGTATATCCTGATGATCTGGAATAATCTGAAGCCGGTCATGGAAGCCTTCATACTATTGTCGATGCGGGCGCGTTTCAAAGATAAGCTTGAGGACTTTACCCGGATCGTAAACAATCACGATCTCTACATTAAAGCGATCCAATCGAAAGACCGGGATCTTATGATCAAGTCGCTGCATGACAATTTCGACGATGTTCAAGGCAAAGTAGAAGACCTATGGCTATCGCAGCAGATGCTGTCCAAAGGAGTTCGGAACAATGACTGACTATATGCTCGGCGTAGATATCGGAACCACGAGTACGAAAGCCGTTCTGTTCAGCGAACGAGGCGAGGTCATCCAACATGAGAATATCGGATACCCGCTTCACACGCCGGATATCTCGACAGCCGAACAAGATCCGGAAGAGATTTTCAGAGCCGTCTTACAAGCGATGTCGAATATCATGAACCACCAAACGGACAAAAAGCTCTCGTTCGTTTCGTTTAGCAGCGCCATGCACAGCGTCATCGCGATGGACGAGCATGACCGGCCGCTGACGCCTTGCATCACTTGGGCAGATAATCGAAGCGAAAAATGGGCACATAAGATAAAAGTAGAATTAAATGGCCAAGAAGTCTATAAACGTACGGGCACTCCGATTCATCCGATGTCGCCATTGGCGAAAATCGCCTGGATCGTGCATGACCGTCCCGAGATCGCGGCCAAGGCGAAGAAATACATCGGAATCAAAGAATACGTGTTCCACAAGTTCTTTGACCGGTATGCCGTCGATCATTCCCTGGCTTCGGCCATGGGTATGATGAATCTCCAAACGCTGCAGTGGGATGAAGAGGCTTTGCGAATTGCCGGTGTCACGCCTGCGCAATTATCCGAGCTAGTACCGACGACGAATAGCTTTACCGGCTGCGATACGGAGCTAGCCGGAAAGATCGGCATCGATCCGCAAACGCCGTTCATTATCGGCGCGAGCGACGGCGTGCTCTCCAACCTGGGCGTCAATGCGATACGGAAAGGCGAAATCGCCGTCACCATCGGAACAAGCGGAGCCATTCGCACCATTATCGATAAGCCGCAAACGCATGAGAAAGGCAGAATCTTCTGTTACGCCCTGACGGAAAAGCATTGGGTCATCGGAGGACCGGTGAATAATGGCGGCATGGTCCTTCGGTGGATCCGCGACGAGTTTGCCTCGTCGGAAGTAGAGACGGCCAAACGGCTGGGCATCGATCCCTATGACGTGTTGACCAAGATCGCGGAACGCGTAAGGCCGGGAGCCGACGGACTGTTATTTCATCCGTACCTCGCCGGGGAACGCGCGCCGCTATGGAATCCGAACGTGCGCGGCTCATTCTTCGGTTTGACGATGTCGCACAAGAAGGAACACATGATCCGGGCAGCGCTGGAAGGCGTTATTTACGGTCTCTACACGGTATTCTTAGCGTTGACTGAGGTTATGGATGGACCCGTAACCCGGATCCAGGCGACCGGGGGCTTCGCAAGGTCGGATATGTGGCGGCAAATGATGTCCGATATTTTCGCTTCGGAAGTCATCGTTCCGGAAAGCTACGAAAGCTCCTGCCTGGGCGCTTGTATTCTAGGCCTTTACGCCACCGGCAAAATCGATTCGTTCGAAATCGTTTCCGAAATGGTCGGCAGCACGCATCGGCATACTCCGAACGAGGAAGCAACCAAGGAATACAGACAGCTACTGCCCATTTTCATTAGTCTTTCCCGGGCATTGGAAGAGGAATATACGCAAATCGCCGAATATCAAAGAAGTCTGATCCACAACTAGACCTACATCAGGAGGAATTACAATGCCATTAGTTATTGTCGCAATCGGAATCGTAGCGTTGCTGATTCTCATCATGAGCCTTAAATTGAACACCTTTATTTCTTTGATTATCGTATCGTTCGGCGTCGCATTGGCGCTCGGCATGCCGGTAGGGGATATCGTCAAGACGATCGAAACCGGCTTAGGCGGAACGCTTGGCCACTTGGCGTTAGTCTTCGGTCTGGGCGCGATGTTAGGCAAGTTGATTGCCGACTCCGGCGGCGCACAGCGGATCGCCATGACTCTCGTGAACAAATTCGGCGTGAAAAACATTCAATGGGCGGTCGTCGCGGCATCGTTCATCATCGGCGTGGCGTTGTTCTTCGAAGTGGGACTCGTTCTGTTGATTCCGATCGTATTCGCGATCTCCAGAGAGCTCCGGATCTCGATCTTGTATCTCGGCATTCCGATGACCGCGGCATTGTCCGTCACGCACGGTTTCTTACCTCCGCACCCGGGACCGACGGTCATTGCCGGCGAATATGGCGCCAACATCGGCGAAGTATTGCTTTACGGCTTCATCATTGCGATTCCTACCGTCATCTTGGCTGGACCCGTGTTCACGAAGCTTGCTAAGAAACTCGTACCTGACTCCTTTACCAAAACCGGCAATATCGCCTCTTTGGGCGAGCAAAAGACGTTTAAGCTGGAAGAAACGCCGGGCTTCGGCATCAGCGTATTCACGGCCATGCTTCCCGTTATCCTGATGTCGATCGCGACGATCATTACCTTGGTTCAAAAAACAGGGGGATATGCAGACAACAGCGTGCTCGCCGCGATCCGTTTTATCGGCGATGCTTCCACGGCCATGCTGATTTCCTTACTGGTTGCCGTGTATACGATGGGCTTGGCAAGAAAAATCCCGATCAAAGAAGTCATGGACTCCTGTACGACGGCGATCACCCACATCGGCATGATGCTCTTGATCATCGGCGGCGGCGGCGCCTTCAAGCAAGTACTAATTAACGGCGGCGTAGGCGACTACGTAGCCGATCTGTTCCACGGAACCTCGATGTCCCCGATCTTGCTGGCCTGGATCATCGCCGCCATCCTGCGTATCTCCTTGGGATCCGCCACGGTCGCAGCTTTGACTACCTCCGGGCTGGTCATCCCGATGCTGGAACAATCCGACGTGAATCTTGCGCTCGTCGTGCTTGCAACGGGAGCGGGCAGCTTGATCGCCTCTCACGTCAACGACGCCGGCTTCTGGATGTTCAAAGAATATTTTGGCCTCAGCATGAAAGAAACGTTCTCCACCTGGACCTTGCTCGAGACCATTATTTCCGTAGCCGGATTAGGATTTATCATGTTGTTGAGTTTGGTTGTTTAGAGGCGAGGAGATCAGTCCGTCTGCAGCGACTGTGGTAGGATGGATGCCAGTTAAGCGAACAATTGGATCGAGGAAAATATGGCTGATTATCCAAATTGTCCGGAATGCAATTCCGAATATACGTACGAAAACGGCGGGTTGCTCATTTGCCCGGAATGCGGTCATGAGTGGGTGAGCGGCAAAGATCGGCACCAAAGTCAAGAACATCCGCCTGGTCGAAGGCGATCACGACATCGATTGCAAAATCGACGGCTTCGGTGCGATGAAACTTAAATTCGAATTCGTTAAAAAAGTTTAAATGAGTGTACAGGAGGCCGTCCCGATTGGGGCGGCCTTGTTCTTACGTGAGTATTATGCTTCCCTTTATCTGGGCATCTGCATAGGATAAAGCGACAATCCGTTAAAGGAGGCGTAATCCAATTAATACTCACTGGGGTTATAACTATTATTGGGACTATTACAGAAACTTTATATTGAATGATTATGGTCCAATGCCGTTCGTGGTGAATATTGACCAGGCAGCTAAGCTAAACAACAATTACCGCACCGCATTATGGACGGGACAACATTTTCAAGTTACTTTGATGAGCATTAATGTCAGTGAAGACATCGGTCTGGAAGTCCATCCGACTACCGACCAATTTATAAGGATCGAAGACGGACAAGGGCTCGTTCAAATGGGTCCCAGCAAGGATCACTTGGACTTCCAAACTATGGCATATGATGGCTTTGCGATTATGGTACCTGCCGGAACATGGCACAATGTAACCAATACGGGTAATCGGCCGCTTAAGGTTTACGTGATCTATGCACCGCCTCAACATCCATACGGCACGGTGCACCAAACGAAGGCTACTGCGATGGCCAGCCACGATTGACTTCAGAGCAAAAAATACAGAGCAACGGCATTTCGCCGTGCTCTGTATTGAACTTCTCATACTACTCTGCGCATTTCCGTCCTATTCCTCGCCGACCGCTACTGCACTCTCACTGTAAGAAATCCAATCACTCCAATTATAGCTCTCTCTTGGAAACCTCAATCCTACTTGAAAACTGTAAACGAGCCTTTATTTCGATCCTGGAACACCAGATACCCCTTAACATTACCGATGTAATCTGAATAAGAAAATTCATCATTTCCTATTTGGCGTAACCCAGACCCATCTAATTTAATAGCAAATAATCCGCTATTCTGTCCCTCTGTATCCTCGGCCGTAAAATAAACCCAACCGTTTAAAATATCTAGAGGCTCTACGGACCAGCCATTTATTTTTCTAACTTTCTCTTTATTCTTAAAGATAAGATGGAGATAGGACATTTCTGTCTCTGCGTCCTTCTCCGTAAAGACAAATGAGTCTGAGTCAATGTCACCTATATAATCGGAGTATTCGACCTCAAAAGCAGACAATACTTCCTCATCTTTATTTTCGGATTCCAAGCTATATTCCTCTTCCAGCGGTTCAATGTACTTTTCTCCACTCGAAGGCCACGGGTTACGAACTAATGGAAAATATATATCTTCTCCCTCTTCTATTGGTCCAGTACTGCCAATGTAGTATCGATACTTTTTATCTCCCACATCCAATACGGTTGGACTTACTCTTACCTTTGACTTCCCATTCAAAGATATACGGTAAACAGAAGGCTCCATTCCCATACTGCCTTTTACATAATAAATGCTATTCTTTTTTAGAAAAAAATAATCAATATTCCCTTCGTTTGTAAGCCTCTTTATTTTTTTGGTTGAAATCTCAAGTTGGTAAATATCACTTTTGCGATTTTTATCATACTTAAGTAGGTAAACAGATTCGTAATTCTGATATAAAACGTTACCATAATTCCCTGAAATCACAGCGGAAGTCTTTGTTGTTTTGGAAGTGATAACCGTTTGATATAGACCTATTTCACTCTTGGCCCAGTAAATAGTCAAAGGTTCCTTTGGGTTCATTACAGCAATTTTCTTGGCTGTTATCTTTAGTTCAGGTACGTTGCCGGGACTTGGTGCTTTTCTAACGGCTCCAGTAAGCATCGAAAGTACAAGAACTCCCGCAATAAGAACAAGAATAATTCGTTTAATTAATCATCACACCTTTACAAAATTATACAAACGTTTATTAATACTTCTTCAATGAGAAAGAGCTCAATATGTCGGTAGACAGGAGTTAGTTTGAAAGAAATTATTATGTAGAGACCGCATGGCGATGTATTTAAAGGTTGCATACTGCTATACCTTGCTCGGTTGTTCTTCATCCCCCACCGCCACCGGATTCCCCTCATACGAAATCCAATCACTCCAACTGTCAAATTGTTTGCATTACCGAGACTCACATTACTACTCCATCCCTGACCACCCTAGCAAGTTCCAATAATTTAAGTAGAGAAGAAAGGCGGTTTGTAACATTATTAGAAGCACTCGGCCCGAACCAAGCAGGATATCCCAAACTCTCCGCTCTACTAGGGGTTTCCGTTTGCTTCGTTCTTTCAACCATCGTATAAGTTCAATAGCCAAGAGCAGCGCCGCAATCATGGGGAGACTGAGAACAATCGCCATACTCCACTGATCAATTCCTGTATCGTTCATCCCATTGAATAGGACAGCGACTCCAACACAGAACGCAACATAGATTCCGCATACAATGCCCGGAATTGATCGCCACATGGATCGGTTTCGCAAGCTAATAACCGTCCAGACTAGCGTCCCTACAGCAAATAACAATACAAATCCCGCAATAATAGTCCAATGGAATCGTTCATCCTCATACCAATCGATTCGCTGAAAATCTGCCGCAGGCGAACCTGAAAACTGTAGAAAAAGTCCATCTCTATCCTTGTAAGAAGCCAGTAAACTATTTCCCATCAAAGTTTTCCATCGGCCGCTCTTATCATAGAAAAAGGTTCCGGGAGTGCCTATTCCACTAACCGTAATAGTACCGTCTTCATTTGCCGCAACGGTCACTCTAATATTTTGCGGTAGCGTTGCAATCTTATAGACCGATTCGGATGTATGTCGGGTTATAAGATATCGCCCCACCAAGTCCTCTGCAGACAGTGCCTCGGATACTGAAGTTTGCTTGCTATTGGGAGCTGTTGTAGTTGCCGTCCATGGGATGAATCGATTTATGAAGCTATTCATCAGATCATATGGTAATTCAGAGCTTCCTACTCCGTTGACCGCAACGAACACCCCTATATTTTTCTCAGGAATCAGCCACAAATTACTATACCAACCAGGGAGTCCCCCATCGTGCCAGATGATCTGCGTCCCCTTGCTCCATACTTGGATAACAAAGCCGTAACCCATACCACCAAGCGCCGGATTAAAAGAACTTTGAAGGGACATCATCTTAGTTCTAGTATCCTTTTGCAAAATTTGTTGTTCTGCCTTATCGCTTTCTTGCAAGAACGACATCATGAATTTACCCATATCGGAAGCCGTTGTGAACAGCCCTCCAGCAGGGATATAAGCGGGTTTGACGTTCCACTCTCGCATCGGCTCGGCGTCTGCACCGTAGGGGACCGCCAATTGAGATAGGATTGCTGGTTTCGGACGAAAGCTGCTATTATTCATCTGCAACGGCTGCAAAATATAGTCGTCGATATATTGCGCGAACGAAACGCCGGATTGTCGTTCAACGATATAACCTGCGAGGCTCATCCCGAAATTACTGTAGCTTTTGACAACACCCGGATCTCTTAGAATAGGAGGTATGTATATGTTCTTGAAGTCCTCCAAACCCGCATCAGGAGAAGGAGGCCAGTTCCAGTCTGCAATCTGAGCCGTATCATCGAATCCTGCCGTATGCGTAAGCAGATGAGTCAATTCGATCGGGTGGTCTTTGCGATTAGGAATGCGAAAAGGTAAATAGTCGTTAATATCTGCATCCAATTGAATTTTCTCTTGTTCCGCTAACTGCATGACCGCCGATGACGTAAAAAGTTTAGAAATCGAACCGACACGGTATACGGTCGAATCGGGATCTGCTTTGAGCTTATGCTCTTTGTCTGCATACCCGTAGCCTTGCGAGAACAACACACCCTCGCTGTTTACCGAAATGATCACAGCCCCTGGAGTCTTGTCTAATTTACCAGTCATATATCCATCGAAAAAGGCTGACAACTCTTTCGTATTCCATTCCATAGGAACTGCACTTGTTCTTGAGGCATAACCTAAGAAGAAACATATCATAAGCACCATTGTGACAGCCTTGCGAATCCGATCTGCAATACTCTCTCCAAAAACCAGCCTTCATCCCTCCAGTCTCTTCGTATTATTTTACCATATTTTGTATTTGTCTTTGTTGATTTTATGTTGATCGGTTCGTTTAATTCATTTGTATTGTTGACCTGCAATAGTTGTGGGATTGCAGTACCTCTATGTTAGGTAAATCCTGAATCCTTTGTTTACATGGATATAGAAGCGCGTTCAGTCGACCCGTTAGGAAAGTATTTTCTGGTGCCGCGTGTTGACTCCTTGTTGACTTCGGAGCATAAAAAATACATCGCCTGGGCGTTTATGACCCTTGGAGATGTATTCAAAAATTGCGGACTATTAAATGCTTTGCGGTTCTTCTTCGTCTCCTGTGGCCACCGAATTCCCCTCATAACTAATCCAATCGCTCCAACTGTCAGATTCCCTTTTGGAGCCTCTTCTTTGAATACATCGAGATGTACCATAAAGTACCGTTTTAATCGATTCGCTCATTGCTCGGTCAGGTTCATTAGGCCAACGCAGCGGCCAGAATCTATCTCACTTGCTTAGGTTGCAAGTTGTTGAATGTTGTCTGCAAATAATCACAATTTGAGCTGTCGTCTTCGTTAGCTCAAAGATCAATGACCCCTAAATAGGTTTGCGACGGATCTGACGGCGGCGAGATAATCACGACTAGATGTGAACCGTCAGGCGACCATTGATAATCGTTAATAGTTATGTAATCTTGTGTTAATAGCTTCATTCGATTTCCTTCTTTGTCGGCAAGCGCGATTTTGGTACCTTCAACGACAGTGGGGGAGATATACACATTCCCACCAATTAAATAAGCAAGTCGCGTTCCATCGGACGAAAATTGAAATTGCGAAGGGCCGAACCATGCGCCATTCCGCTCGCTTTCGTAATAAAACACGGGCTGGGAAGGATCGTCTGACGTTGTTGTGTTAATGCCCGAATACTCATCAAATCCGGACGGCCAGGCAACCTCGGACTTTACCTCGCCGTCCGAACCATATAACCTAAATGATCCTTCAGCACTAACGAACAATTGCTTAGAAGTCGGATCAACAAAGTAATCCAAATGATCGAACTGGGAAGTATCTACCACTTGCTGCTCTACACCGCTTTTTATGTTAACGATATTTGCACCGATGACATCGTCGTATCCATTATCCGCAATAAGTGACACGCCCGGTTCCAGCCACTCTATGCTTCCCCAAAAGCCTTCGTCAAACGGCAATATGCTCGTTTTACCCGAAACGATATCGTACCGAGCCAATTCGTAAACCGGGCCTGCATCAGCTTCAAACCACTCACCCGTACCCTGCAAAAACAGAAAGCCAGAGGAGTCCGGCAGCCATAACGGCTGATCATCCACTTCTCCCGTAGTCCATTGCTTCTCTTCTCCCGTTGATTGATCTACGCCCCACAAGCCGTTTTTGCCTGTAACATAGCGGACCGACCAATGGCCGTCAGGACTCTTCTCACTATAGTCCATATCCAAGGTGATCTGATCACCAGTCAGCCTGTATTTTTCGTATTTTCCGTCATCATATGTGAACCATCCGACGTCACCTTCTCCGATCGGATACAAGTTGCCATCCAATTCAACTTTGCTCTCCCATACCACGGTGGGCTGGCCGGTTTGTAAGTTCACACTTACAATCCTCGTCGTCCTCAAATCGTAATTCCACGCGGACAATATGACTTTGCCCGAGTCGATGGCCACCAAACTTCCCCAATTAAATCCTTCTGTCGATAACTTGATTACTTTCGAGAAATTGCGCTGGAGCAAGGCTTCGGTCGAGTTAGCTGACTCTATTGGCTCTTCCTTAGCAGGGGAAGCCTCAATAGTAGGAGCTAGAGTCTCTGAAAGCGAAGGCTCAGGCGTCGCTTGAGTTTCCAGTTTAATCGATTTATTGCCGCAGGAAGTCATCGTAACAGTGAGTGCTACGATTAATGTTCCTATTAACAGATAACGATACAATGGCTACACCTCGTGGGTTAACAAATAATTACATATATTAAGACGCAAGCGATAAATAAATGTTGCGATATCCTGCTGCCCGTTTGTAGTGACATTTCCATTTTGAGAACAGAGATTCCTATATGACAACGTTAAAAGCAACATGAATGATTGGCATTCGCTGTGGTTGCAATGTACCTCCATTGTTGATTCAATGTTGAATAAGATTTTCTTCCTTTGGGATTGTTGACTTATACCGAGAAAAATTCCAAAAACTTAGTTAGTAACCGTAAGAGGGCCGTTGTCCTGGCCCATTGTCTGTCCGTGATCAACCTTGCTTTGAGTATTTTAAGGAAGCGATTGTTGACTCCTTGTTGACTTCAAGCCATAAAAAATACAGAGCAATGGCGTTTAGCTCACCAATCTCTGTATTTAATCTAAGAATACTGCTATACGTTTTTAGGATCTTGTTCGTCTCCGGTAGCGATAGGATTCTCACTGTAAGAAATCCAATCACTCCAACTGTCGGTTAAAGTTCTAGATCCGTCACCATATGCAATAGGTATATTACAAAAATGGATTAGACATGCTAATTATGATAGAGTATTTAGATTGCCTACAAGGAGGACGATAAGCATGTCAGACCACCAAGGCAATTCCGAATTGCCGCTCAAAACTTGCACAATTGAGAAATTGGTGACAGTAAAACCCGATGTGGATAAAGTTATTGCGGGAATCAAAACGGCAACCCGCCGGAATGGGCGATATGCTGATGTAGGTGAAATTATGGAGCTTCAAGGGCATCGTTTTATAGTGGAGAAGGTTTATTTGCAATCGCTTGGCGAGCTGACAGACGAGCATGCTAAGCAAGAGGGATTCAATACTGTCGAGGAATACAAACAATTGATCCTATCTTATCACCCTGGTATGCCATGGCTTCCACACATGCGTGTATGGGTTCATGAATTTCGCCCCGTTCAGGAGTAGTTAAACGTGAATTTAGGGTATAAGTTGTTGCTTTATATTCATATCCTCAGTGCAATAATGTCCATTGGCCCATTCTTTGTATTCATTCCGGTCATTAGGAAGCTTCGAGTTGCGGAAGCTGCAGCGCAGAATGCCTACTTGGATACGTTCCGATCGGCCATTCGTTTAGCTAAGCATGCGGGTCATGTTCTGGTTGGATCGGGTATATTGCTTGTTGTTACGGGATCGTGGCCTTGGTCGACCTCTTGGATCTTACTGACTATCCTGCTCCTGACAGGGTCACTGCTTTTCTTGGCCCGCGCGTTCTCGCCGAAGATACGAAGATTTAATGAGCCTGACCAAGACAAAGATACCATTCTACGATTGATAGCTCGATCTGTATGGATCTATCTCGCGCTCTTGATGACGATGTTAGCGTTCATGGTCATAAAGCCTGTTTTTTGGTGAATCATTGGTTTAAACAACGCAATTAAAAGGGACAGGTAGGCCACTCTCTTTACTGGGTGACTCGCTCAGCCCTTTTTGTCTATATAGAGCATTGTGTGAAAAGTCTTGTTGCCCCCTATTGATCCGACTTGCCCGTACGTTCAGCAAAACAATACTGCTATACGTTTTTATGTTCCTCTTCATCTCCGTTGGCGATGGGATTGTCAGGATATCCAATTCAATCGCTCAAGCTTTCGGATTACTCCATTTGCTTAGTCGTAGTTGGCTTCCCGCTCTATAGCCTCTTTCGACTGAATCTTCACCTCTACCGTCTTTCCATCCTTTTCATACGCTGCAAAGGAAATTGTGAAATCGTCATATGTGTAGGTTAATCTATAATAGGGTGGGTCCAAATCAGATTCAGTTTTCACTTGATCTACCACGCCTTCTGTTCCCAAAAAGTGCTGGATTTCGGAAAATGTCATCCCTAACTTTGCCCCATTAATCTCAACATTTTCTCTGCAGAAGATGGAATTTAATTTTGAAAAATCATACACAAGGATCATCCCATATCGTTCATAGAACAATCCGTAGCCACGTTCAAATACACCTGCGTCCTTTAAGTACTCCCAATATTCTTCACCCAGCTTTTCAATCACTTGTTCCTGGGCTAGGCTTAGAAATTCCTTTATTTTGTTGAAATCTAAAGTATAAGCAATAGGCTTAATCTGATTGCTGTCCGAATCGTAAAAGTTGCCCTCAGTGTTCCTATAAATATGCAAATCATCTGTTGGGCCCTCTCGATCCTCCATCCCAAATCTAACCGTAATGTTGCCAATATCATACACTAGTGAGTAATTAGGCGGATACCATTCCGGATCCAATGTATGATCGATGAGTTCTCCTTCTCCCAGAATCTCTCTGACCTCAGGGACTGTCATACCTAACTTGGCACCATTAATGTCGGCTGATCCCTCATCGCAAAAAATGGTTTCGATCCGATCCCCACTATCGTCAAAAACTATATCTATCCCAAATTGTTGATAATAGATTCCTGATCCAAAATGGGTGTCACCATTATAATAAAACAGAGAATAATCCATACCTAGCTGTTCAATGACTGGCTCTCTATCCAGGTTAACTATAGCTTGAATATGCTTCAAATCTGGTTTGAATGCAGCACGTGAAGCGATTGATGCATCATATGCATTATTTCTTTGGAGCTCGAGTCGGGTGGTCGGGCTCTCCTCATCTTTGGCTGTAAACCGAACAAAGAATTGACCAAAGTTGTACGATAGTTCGTAAGAGGGCTTGTCACCTGTCCTTATGTGCGTAACACCGTTTCCCAACAACTGAATAATGCCGTTAGGCTCCATGCCTAAATTAACGCCAGCAATATCTACTAGCTCATTGCAATAAATCGTTTCTATGCGCCCCGTCTTCTCATCGAATATGATACTTAGCCCAAGCTGTTCATACAGTAATCCTTTTCCTGGCTGTAGATCGCTGCCGACGTACTTGGTATAGGATTGACCCAGTTTTTCGATAACTTGCTCTTTGTTTAGCCCCATAATTTCTTTTAGAGTATCGAAATTGGTTGCGGAAGCTTCCTGTTCATTCACAATCTCTACCGATGACTCCAAATTCTCATCGTTACTACTGGATGGATCAGATAAAGCAGATTCTTTGGGTTGATCTATTGGTTGATCTATTGGTTGATCTATTGGTTGATCTGATGGTTGATCTGATGGTTGATCTGATGGTTGATCTATTTCTATTGATTTGAGAGTCGGCTGAGCAGTTTGAACCTCTGCCCCCTCTCCTCCGAAGCAACCCGTGAGGCATAGTGCACAAATGATAAGTAACAGCATCCTTCTCATTCCATCATCATCCACTTTCTCCAATTTATCTTCTAATAGCTCCAATTATAGTTAATAACCGATGGCAATGGTAGAAAAATGTAACTCGCTAATCCATAGCATAAGGATTGTTGATTTTATGTTGAATGGATATCCGATGACTTTTTCTCGTTGACCTATAAAGAATGGGCCTGAAGGCCTCCGCAAAGGTAGGTTGGGCTATTCAGTCCTTTTACTGTCTATAAAGCGCATTTTAAAGCATATGAGCCACGTGTTTGGTTCGACCCACACTGTAAGTACTTTCACGAACCAATTGTTGACTCCATGTTGACTTCGAGGCATAAAAAATACAGAGCAATGGCGTTTAATTCACCATGCTCTGTACCAAAATCGATGTACTGCTATACGTTTTTCAGTTCTTACTCATCCCCGCTGGCAACCGGATTCCCCTCAAAACTAATCCAGTCGCTCCAGCTATCAGATGGCTGACTTTAGCTAGACTTAACCTTTTGTTTGCAAACTTTTATACGGAAAGCACACAAGTGCCGGAATTGAGCGGCAATTATCATAATCGACATACTAATTAAACGGTATCAATCCGAAATAATTACAAGACCAAGCATTGCGCATTATTATCAAAATAGACTTGCGATTAAAAATCAGCCTCTTTATGATGTTTTTTTATATTTCTTTAGTGCAGCAGCATTTTCAATGGAAGTCTTAAATCTTTCCATAGCTTCGATTACAAAATCATATAAATTATTAAAAGCATCTTCGGAAATCTCTTTTAACTCTCCATGTGCTATTGAATTTCTACTATCTACTAATTCACGATCAATAAAAGGTGATTTCATCTCCCAGTATGAATCGAAATCAAGACCAATAGATGTCATTATATCTTGGAGAATCTCAGCATCCAAATTCGAATTGGTATCTATTGTTTCTGTGTTTATTGAAGACTGATTGAGATTAATCAACAAATCATTTATAAGGTTTAAATGGGGACTTGTTCTTTTTGATCTACCGGTTGTTGTAATTCTTTCTTTTAGAGCAAGTGCAATGAAGTTGTTTGTTAACTCACTCAGATTAATACTTAAGCGAGATATATAGTCTAGATAAGCCATTGAAGAATTCTTAATAAACCCTTCCCAGTGAGCATAAATGATTGTTGTACTAGCACGCATTAAGGCTTTCTTCTCATGATCTCTTTTCATACTCATTATTAGAAACTTTAGGGTTGTTAACTCGCGCTTTCTAAGCGAGCAAGTCGTATCTAAAAAATTTTGGAGTTCGATCTCACTTCTGATTTTCATAGCTTAAACATCTCTCGTCCTAAACCGATAGTATTCGGTATTCTTGTCGAGGCTCTAATTCCTTGCCCTGATGATAAACTGAATCTTCTTTCAGCAGGTAAGGCCTTGTGAACTTCAATAATCTTCTCATCATGAATGATGTTTTCGGCATTACCCAAATAATAAGACATTCCAATTGCAATAATTTCAAAAATAGAGATAAGCATTGCACCTTGCGCAGTATCTTTGACAGCATTGTATCGCTTGAAGCTTTTATCACCAAGAACTCTAGCCAGAGGTTCAAATGTTCTTTTAAAAGCAATTTCATTTTCTTCTTTATTAAAAGAAGGATCCTCCGCTAATGAAACGATTTTATCAGTTAAAAATGTTCCTAATTCAGAGATGTTTGTCAGTTCATCCAGTTCTAAGTTTCGAAATACAATAAACCTAGTAATTAACTCAAGATCAAATTGTTCTTCTAAAGCTCGATCAGACATAATAATACATTCTTTAAAATATTCTCGAGTTGATAATTCTGAGATCCAGCTAAAAAATCCAGGGTTTGTCATTACAAGGATCGCATTTCGAACTTCTTGATCGGTAGCAGGGGTGCCCCCTGTATTCAGTCTCTGAAACAGCTCGTATTTAGATGTAGGGTCACTTTTTGAAAGAACTATATTCACATCTATACGTGATCTTTTTATTCTTAACTTAGCTTCGTTGGGAAGTTGCAGGTTACTATCTTCATGATTCCAACTTGTACCCTCTAAGCTTGGAAGATATTTGGTACGGGTCAATATAAGGGGGCTCTTTTTATTACCGTCAATATGTAGTAAATCGCCTGTAGTTTCTAGAATAGTTGACATCCTCTGCAATCCATCAATGATTTCCCAAGTACCATCTTCTAATTGAGAAATAAATATTGAGGGAACAGGAATTCCAAGAATTAATGATTCAACTAACCTTGATTTTTGTTCAGGTGTCCACCTAAACAAACGCTGATACTCAGGTCGTAACAACAGTTCTCCATCTTTATACATTGCAATTAATTCTCCAACTGACATTGAGTAACGATCTGTAGCCACTTCTTTATTTTTCTCCATGATTTCTTCAATTAATGACAAATAGATCACACACCTTGTATTCTATTTACGAACAAATATCAGCTATTTCGTTCTAATTGACTTTAGTTTAACATGAATTTCCAAAAGGTAGAAATGCAAAGTTAGATGAGCTATTCTGCAATTCAATACGGCTTGCAATGGTTACTTTTGAAAGGATCGCTTTTTGCAGAGCCGAAACCTCTGGCAGGCTGGAGAATCCACAACAAGATCGTTGACTTTGCGTTGATTCTCGTTCTTGTTGCGTTACGTTGTTGACTTACCTATAGCTATAATGGGACGTCCTAGCCTCATGTTTATCTGTACTGCGTATTGCAGGGAATGCGAGTGGATATTTGATTTAGCTCGCTTTGTAAGTATTTTCAAGTAGCGTGTGTTGACCCCGTGTTGACTTCAGATATAGAAAAATACATCGCCAGTGTGCATAAGCCACTTGGCGATGTATTCAAGAACTGCATACTGCTATAAGTCACTCGGACATCATTCTTCTCCGGTTGCAATTGTGTTGTCGTTAAATGAAATACAATCGCTCCAACTAAAGTATTTCGTCATAAGACGTTGCTTCGCTGCTGCCCCTTGTAAGTATTTTCATGAACCACTTGTTGACTCCGTGTTGAATCGAAGCCCATCCGGAGATCTTTTAGAGCCCCCGCGTTGCCGTGTACCAAATTCACGAACGCCCCGTCCGTCGCGGTTTCTTGGCTCTTACTCGTCTCCTTTACCGATTGGGTTGGACGGGTAAGAAATCCAATCCGACCATTTGTAAAATTAACTTTTACTTTTCGATGAAGTAGGCGGTTTATTTTTTCTTAACAGGTATCCAAATTTCTCCTGTAACATTGATTGCCATTCCATAGTACATCTCAAAGCTAGGGCCTTCAACCTGTTCGTGTTCAGAAGTCGGGAACCACTCGGAATAGATTCGTTCCCATAATCGTTGCAGATCGCATTGCGGTTCCGGGAAGATCGCCCACGTTAATGCAGGAACAGAAAGCTTTGTAAATCTTTCTGGAATTTCGAGTCCCTTCGGCAAGTTGTAACACACCATGTATTTGAAATTTTCTCTAGTGTGATCATATAAGGCAGCATGCAAAACTGTGTCTCCAAATCGTCCCAATAATTCGTTCATTAGAGCAACACTACCGTCTTCATCACATTTTTTTCGGAATATAGGAACTTCAGAAAATGCTGTTTTCTGGTCCGGATTTATAAGACCGTAGACTCCGAACATCTCGAAAGACCCTCTTTGTTCAATGCGGTAATTCATTTCGACATCTCCTCTAATTGAAATATGAAAGGACATTCGAGGATAGGCTTTTAGCGTAACACCCTGATCGCGCGCGGACATCGGCATGATTCCATGAAGATTCTTGAATGCACGTGCAAACGCTTCTGGCGAATCATATCCATATTTCATGGCTACCTCGATAACCTTCGCATCCGTGGTCTGGAGCTCGAACGCCGCCAACGTTAGACGTCGACGCCGAATATACTCAGATAACGATACGCCGGTTATAAAAGGAAACATTCTTTGAAAATGATACGTCGAGCAATAGGCTTTCCGCGCAATTTCATCATAGGAGATGCTGGCCGTTAAATTTGCTTCGATGTAATCCATGGCGCTATTCATTCTGTCCAGCCAATCCATCGCGTCCCCTCCCTTCGAGATCAATCTTATCGGAGATAAATATTGAATGCCTTGCATTTACTGCACGAAAAAGTCAGTATGTCGAATTACACTTACTTAAAGACCATAATAACACGGTCGTTGACTTAGTGTTGATTAACCACTTTGGCAAGCTAGACTGTTGAGCGGTCTGTTGAACCGCTGAGGTCAGCCAGCAAGAAACATAGCAGAAGGCATAGCGTCTGTTCGCTTTTTTACAAAGCGATCAGTCGTTTTTTTGCGGCCAAAATCAACTTGCCGGATTTCCATAGAAACTCGAAGTTTTTGAGCCCGATGAAATCCATATGGAACAGATCCGTTCTGAAGTCGAATTGCACGAACGCGTAATATACGCCGATCATCGGAAAGTAGTTATTAATGAGAAAGTACACGAGTACCGGCATCAGCATGAGAAACAATATGCGGTTTTTGACGAGTTCGTGGATGATCCCTTTTTTCTTGAACATGTTCTACGCGCCCCTCCTTGGTCTCTTTGTCTTTGCCGCGATGTGGACTCCAGTGATTGCTAGATATTGGCTTCGTATCGGGCTGATTCCAACTATAGAGGGTCGGCTGAAAGTGAAGTAGTGTAAATACAGTTCACTCGTGTACATTCCAGCGATTTGTTCAGTGAACGATTCTGACTTCTGTGCACTGGGATCGCGATTTCGGCACAAAAAGACACGCCATTCGGTGGGATGGCGTGCCTTTTTAGGTGCTAAAAATTACTTTTCCTTGTCTTCCGATTGCGGTTTCCGTCAATCTTCTGCCGAAATTTTGCTATCGACGGGACTAAGTGCCGGATTTGTTCCTCAGCAGCCGCTTCCGCATAGTCAAAAAAATAGTCGCACGAATACGGTATAACCAAGACTATATGGATATTGGACGTGATGATTATTAAGTATACGGATACGAAAAACGGGTTCAGCCTTCAATTACCCGGTTGGTGGAGGCGCTACATTGTCGTTAAACGTACGAGCCGGCTAGGCGACTTACAATTTCTATTCAAGTACAAAGGCAAGGTGTATATCGACGTGCTCACCGTGAGCGTGTATCGCATGACCCGCAAACAATGGCGCGCGCAATACAAGGATTCCCCTATCATCTTCCTCGCCGAGCGTGATGGACGGATCTTCGCCTATTCTCTGCCTGAGGAGATGCCTGACGAATTTCTCAATAAGGCCGGGGATGATTACGATTATAAAAAATACGGCAGGCCGATTCGCATGCTAAGGCGAATGGTCAACAAGGATGTCCCTAAGATCGTCAAGACGCTTAAGTTGATTAATCGTAAAACGACTAGATGATCTCGCGCCTATGCCGAAGAACGAAATAGAGCGCCAGACAACAAACCGCGCATACAAGCGCAAGCAACGCGATGAACGCATAACCCGCTTGCATACCGAGAAGCTCACTCTCCGACGAGCCTCTCCGTGCGAATAACCCGCGAACCCCATCAATCAAGTACCCGATCGTCAAATTGCAGATGACGCTTGCGATGCCCATCATCGTTACGATGAACGTGATGGCCGTATCCGTTCCTTTCGGGTAAAACTTCGCGATCATCGCCATAACGGTCGGATAGATCGGAGCGATGCCGACGCCCGCGATCGCGAACATAATCGCTCCGGATTCGCCGACGAGCACGGCGGCCAAACTGCATAGACCGGATAGCGCCGCGAACAGCATGACGGACACGGTATAGCCTATCCGGTCCGTGATCGGGCCGAGGATCAGCCGCGCCAGCATGAAGAAGAGGAAGAACAACGACAACATGCCCGAGGCGTCTTCGACGTTCCAGTCGTAGGCTTTCTCCAAGAAGTTGACAAGCCAGCTTCCGATAGCCAGCTCCGAGGCGACGCCGAACGAAAGAATCGCGACGATGAGCCAAGCGATCGGATCTCGCAGCATCGTGCGGTAAGAGACGCGTTCTTCCTCCGGATGCGTCTCCTCGGGGAACTTGCCTATGAGCGACGGGATGATCGGTAGGACGGACAGCGCCAATATGATCGCGTACATGCCTCTCCAGCCGATCTCTCCCCCTCCGAACGGAGCCGGCCAACCCATCATCGAAGCCGCGAAGATCGGGGCGACCGTCGAGCTGAGTCCGTAGAAGAAATGGGCCACGTTCATCATCGTGCCCGTGTTGGTGACGAAGATGCGAGCCGCCATAATCGCAAGCCCGATCTCCAGCATCCCGTTGCCGATATAAAGCAGGAAGTACGAAGCGGTCAAGGAAGCATAACCGGATGACAGGTAGATGAAGAAGCCCGCTATCGTCATGGACGCGAAAGCCGCGATGCCGGTCCAGCGAATGCCGATCCGCCGTGCGAGCGCGGAGGTGAACATACAGGCAACCAAATAGCCGAGCGAATTGAGCGCCAGCAATTGCCCTAATTGACCTTCGTCTAACCCGAAATCCAGCTGTATGCGAGGAATCGCGGGTCCCTTAATATTTTCCGATAGTCCAAAAATAAGAAATCCGCCAAAGACGACGAAGAGCAGCATAAGCATATTCATACGAGAACGACTGAAACTAGGCAAAAGGCGACCTCCTACAGGTGAAAGCATGATGACATGAGCGCCTCGGCGCCTTGTTCGAATGGTCGGGCTATAAGGACATTATAGAGGATACGTTAGTTGCAAAACATACAATAACTTTTCGACTTTCGCCGGATCATGCAAACACCACCAATCCCCTGTTGTTGTGAACACGCGTTTATGATAACATAGTTCATTGTTCGTCTACTCCTACGAGTTCACACAATAAGAGGTGCTATACATGCAAACGGTTCAAGACCGAGAGCTTAAGCTATTCGGCCTTACCTGGCCGATTTTGCTGGAAAGCTTGCTATTCATGCTCATGGGCTCCGCCGACACGCTCATGCTTAGCGGCGTATCCGATGCCGCCGTATCGGCGGTCGGCGTCGCATCGCAATTTATATTCATCGCCATCCTCATTATCGGGGTCATCAACAACGGCGCGGACGTCGTCATCTCGCAATATCTCGGCTCCGGCAACCGGATGGAAGCGTCCAAAATTTCCGCGCTGACCGTCACGATGAATTTGCTTGCGGGACTTGCGCTTAGCCTGCTTTTCATCGCTTTCACGGAACCGCTCCTGCATCTGATGAATCTAGAAGAGGATACGTTCCATATCGCGGTAACGTACCTTCGACTCGTCGGCGGTTGGATCTTCTTCCAAGCGATCATCAATGCTCTGTCGGGTATCATTCGTACGTACGGCTACGCGAAAGAAGCAATGTACGTCGCGCTCGGTATGAACGTCGTCCACGTCGTCCTGAACTATTTGCTTATTTTCGGCAAGGCAGGGTTCCCGGAACTTGGGGTGGAAGGCGCCGCGATCTCGACGATTATTAGCCGCGGATTGGCGGTCGTCGTCTTCTTCTGGATGATGCTTCGGGTCGTCGACTATCGCATCGCTTTCAAGGATTATGTCACCTTCAGCAAGGATTACTTAGGCAAAATACTCAAGATCGGCATTCCGACGGCGCTGGAGTCCATTCTCTACCATACGTGCCAATCGGTCTTCCTGTACTACATAGCGACGTTGGGCGAGACGGCGCTCGCTTCGCGGCAATACGCGATGAACCTCTCGATGTATGTCTACGTCTTCAGCGCCGCCTGCGGAATGGGTACATCGATACTCGTAGGACGTTTCGTCGGCGGCGGACGTCCGGATGATGCTTACAAGCGTGTCTGGGTCAGCGCTCGCTGGAGCATCATGATCACGGTGGCGATCGATCTGCTCGCCATCGCGTTTCGGCACCCGCTCATCGGCATATTCACGGATGATCCCGCCATCTTGAAGCTGGCGACGCAGATGGTCATTCTCAGTCTCGTGCTGGAGACGGGACGCTCGCTCAACCTGGTGCTCGTTCCGGCGCTGCGGGCGGCCGGCGATGCGAAGTATACCGTCTATTGGGGCGTTATCTCCATGGTGTTCATGAGCTTGCCGCTCGGCTACTTCCTCGTGTTCGTGCTGGATATGGGACTCGCAGGCGTCTGGCTCGCGATCGCCGCGGACGAATGGGCGCGCGGTATTATTATGCTGTTCCGCTGGCGCAGTCAGGCTTGGAGAGGCAAAGCTCTCGTTACGGCAAGCTCGGTGCCGAATACGACGGTTGAGGCGTGACCTAAAACAAAAATCCCTTCATCCTTTATGGATGAAGGGATTTTTTGCTATGGCCCTGCGTTTATACTAGGAGCGTGCCGTCGGACTTAACCACATCAAGTCCACCGCTCCGCCTTTCGCGCGGACTTCGATCCGATGCTGTCCTCTCGCTAGAGGGAATGTGCCGGCTACGCTAACCGAGCTCCATCCTTCCGAAGCCGGCACTGCCTCGCCGATTACACTGTCATCCACGCATACGACTAAGCGTCCGGCTGTGTCTTCCGCCGATAATCTCAATTCAACGGACACCGCATAATCATCTTCCATCTCGAATTCATAGGCCAACCACTCGCCCGGCTCCAGATGAACGTATAACCAATCTTCGTCCTTCCACGGCTCGCCGCCCCCGTGCTGGAAGTTCGGGGCCGATTGCTCCCCGCGAGCCAGGAATCGGATATCCGTTCCGTCGCCGTCCCGGAACCCGATCGCGCTTGTCTCCCGCTTCAACCCGCCATATCTCCCAAAACCTATTCCTTCCTCCTTGTATCCGTAGAAAATAGCGGGAATCCGAACCGTCGGTCTGCGGAATAACGCATTAACGACGTCTGAATGGTAGTCGCAAGCTTCGATCGGCAAGTTATCCAGGTAAGCCCACAGGATACGTTCGGCCGTTGCCGGGGACGGCTTCTCGCCTCCCTCTAGATACGCAACAAGCAGCTCCCAGCCTTTCGGCTTACGTATGGAGCAAGGGGAATTGTCCGTGTCCATCTTCTTCCACGTCCAGAAATTCCACGAGATGTCATGATCCTCATATAGCCTGAAGGCGCCCGCGTACCAATCCTTGTTGTTCTCTCCGCCTTCGCCCATGAAGATCGGCACATCCCACTCGTCCCGCTTATCGAGAAATTTCTGAATGCTTTCGGTGTCCGGGTTGTTCCAGTACTTATGGAACTGCAGCATCAGGTTATCGTCCGGCTTCTCGTCGAAGATCGTCCAATCCGTTGCCCAATGCGCCCCCTCCAGAATTATCATGTGCCGCTGGTCTTCTTCCCGGATCGCCTTGATGATGTCGCGATACAAAGGCATAACCAGGGGGTTATATTGCGAGAACCAGTCCGGCAACGGCTCGTTAAGCAAGTCGTAACCCGCGACGATCCACTCGTCCTTGTACCGCTTTGCTAGCATGCGCCATAGCTCCACCGTCAGCCTGCGATTGTTCTCGTCCGTGAACAGCTCCGCAAGATCCCGCTCCGAGTCGTCGATATTCGTGCCGGTCTGCCCGCCGGGCGCGCCATGAAGATCGAGAACGACATAGAGCCGATATACGCGACACCAGTCTATCACTTGATCGAGTAAGCGTAAGCCGTTTTCCTTGAATACGGCCGTCTCGCCCTCCTCCATCAATACTCTCCAATGGATGGGCAGGCGCACCGAATTGAAGCCTTCCAGCGCGATCCGCTCGATATCCGCTCTCGAAATGTACCTATCATAATACAGCTGCCAGAACAGCTCCGACTTAGGCTCGCCGATTAACTCCGTAATCATCGCTTCGATCCGACGCGGCCTGTCGCCACCGCTCGGGAACCGCCACATGTAACCTTCCGGCAGCATCCAGCTTCCGAACCCGACGCCGCGAAGCAACACTTCGTCGCCCGCCTCGTTAACGAGCTTGCGGCCTTCTGCTCTCAAATAACCCCGTACGTCCTCGTTCACCCTTTGACCGCTCCTTCCGCGATGCCGTTTAAGATGTATTTTTGCAAGACCAAGTAGAAGATAATGACCGGCAGCATCGCCAGCACGAGAGAAGCCAAGATCGCCGACCAGTCGTTGTTGCCGTATTGTCCAAACAACATGTTGGTAGAGAGCAATAACGTATATTGGTCCATCCTCGTGATCATCAATAAGGGCAACAGGAAGTCGTTCCACATCCATAGCAAGTTCAAGATGGCGACCGTGGCGGTAATCGGAAGCAACAACGGGAAAATAACCGAGGCGTACAACCGAACTTCGCTGCACCCGTCGATCATTGCCGCTTCATCCAATTCCCGTGGAATCGTCTTGACGAACCCATGGTAGAGGAAGATTGCCATCGGTACGCCGAGCCCGACGTATATTAGTCCAAGTCCGACCGTCGACCCTTGCACGTGCAAGCGATCGGCGATGATCGTAAGAGAGATCATGATCGAGTGGAAAGGTATGAGCATGGACATGACGAAGAGACCGAACAAGAATGCGCTCAGTTTGCCCGGCGTCCGCGACAGCTTGTAACCCGCCAAAGAAGCGCACACGATAATGCCGAATAAGCCTACCGCCGCTACCGTAACCGTGTTGCCCAGAGCGTGCATGAACCGAATTTTCTTATAGGCGTCCGCGTAATTGCCGAACTCCAGCTTCGATGGGATCGAGAGGATGTTGTTCATCATGTCCCCTTCGGTCTTCAGAGAGTTCAATACGCCCATCAAGATCGGAAATAACGTGAACAAAGCGCCTAACAGCAACAGTAGCCGGATGAAGTTCGACCGAAGCTTCATGCTTCCATCTCCCTTCTCTTCATGACCGTCAGCTGCACCATCGTGATCGCGAATACGACCGCGAACAGGATCATCGCTTTGGCGCTCGCGTAACCGAACCGGTTGCTGAAGGAGAAAGCTTCTTCATAGATGTTCATCGAGATGACCTGAGTAGCTCTTCCCGGCCCGCCGCCTGTCAACGCGAAAACGGCTTCGAACACTTTGAACGAGCTGTTCAGCGTCAGGAACAGTCCGATCGTTACAGCGGGATAGATCATCGGAAGCGTCACGTTGCGGAACACCTGGAATGGCGTTGCTCCGTCGATTTCCGCCGCTTCCTTCAATGATTGCGGTACATTCTGCATAGCGGCAATGTAAATGACCATCAGGTACCCGACTCCGCCCCACAGCGACAGAATCAGAATAGCGTAGAAGCTGTAGTTCGGGTCGCCAATCCACGACTGATCCAAGAAGCGCAAGCCCAACTTCGCAGCGACGACCGGCAGCACCTTCGTGAAGATGAACATCCACATGAACCCGCCGATGATCAAGCTGATCATGTTCGGCATGAAAAATATCGTTCTGAACCATACCTTGCTTCGTCCGCGGGATTCAACGAACACCGCGAGCGCAAGGGAGATGACGTTCTGCAAGATAACCATGAAAATCACGTACTTAAGCGTAAACCAGATCGAGTCGATAAAAGATCCGTCTTGCGTAAAAGCCTCCGTGTAATTGGAGAATCCCACCATATGGTAGGTGGGATTCAATCCGTTCCAGTCTGTCAGGCTGTACCACGCGCCCCCGAAAGCGGGGGCTAGCGTGAATACGGCGTAGAACAACAGCGCAGGGAATATGAAGGCGATTAAGGTGACCGCGCGTCTGCGTTTTCTCGTCGATGCCGATGTCGATGTCACTGTCCTCACTCCCCGTAAACGGCTTCTCTATTATTGTCCGGCAACCTTGATCGCTTTGGCCCACGTCTGATCCATCGTCTTAATGAACTCGTCCTTGGACACGTCCTTGGTATAGTAGCTTTGCAGCAGCTTCGCTTGTTCGTCCGTAACTCCCGGCGGCATTTGAAGATCCAAATACGCTTTGCCTTGGGAGACGTAAGACGTCGCTTCTTCGATCCAAGGGAACGTCTCGTAGCTATGCACGGTCGCGATCGGATTGAACTTCAGTTCCTCGAACAATGCCGAAGATTCTTTGTCGTCGAGAATGAAGTTGACCAAATCTTTGGCGACCTCGGGATTTTTGCTCGACGAGGATACCGCTAGCGAAGTGGAAGTCGCCAGATTGATCATCGTGCCGGCCGGATTGTTGCTGACCGGAAGCGGCGCTACCCCGAATTCGAAGTCCGGCTTCGCCTTGAGGATCGACTCGGCCATCCACGGACCTTGGATCCACATCGCGGCTTTGCCGTTGGCGAAGTCCGTGGAGCCTTGACCGCTGCCGACTTCGAACGGCTTGGCGCTGCCGTTGGCGTTGATCAGATCGATAATATCGAAGATACCGGAAATATCGGCGTACGAAGCCTCGCCCTTGCTCATCTTGGCGATCCAATCCGGATGCTCGGAGGACACGAGTCCGCCGATGGAGAGCGCCGTCATTAACTGCGGAACCCACGATTCTTGATACGCGAGCAGGAACGGGGTCACCTTGGCGGCGTTCAGCTTGTCGACGACGGCTTTCATCTCGTCCAACGTTTGCGGAGGCGTGATGCCGTTGTCCGCGAACATCTTCTTGTTGTACAGATAGCCCCACGACAAGCTTTCCATCGGAACCGCGAGCACTTTGCCGTCCAGCGTGACGGTCTGCTTCACCCCGTCGTACAGCTTGCCGACGAACGGCTGATCGGATAGGTCGGTCAAGTAACCGGCTTTATAATAGCTCGGAATGTCTTGCGTCGCATGAAGGTCGAATACGTCCGGCGCATCTCCGGATGCCAGCCGAGCTTTCAGCACGTCTTTGGCTTGCTCCGGCGCGGGCATTTCCAAGTTGATCGTCACGTCGATATTTTTGTCCGCGAGCTCCTTGGCTTTGAACTTCTCGAAGTACTTATCGAACTGATCCTTGAACCGCGGAGCGCCGATGAAGACGTTCAGCTCGACTTCCTTAGCCTCTGCTTGGGATGCGGGAGCGCTGGAGGATGGGCTTGCCGGCGGGCTAGCGGCATCGGTGCTGGCAGGCGCGCTGCTGGACGCTTCGTTGTTCGAATCGTTGTTGCTGCAGGCAGCCAATATCGCCGTCGTCATGAGAAGAGCAACACCGAGATTAAGCGCTTTCTTCATTGTCTATTCCCCCTGATTGATTGTGGATGCCTCTTCATTGTAGGAGAAGGATACCGCTCTCATCATTCGAGGATATTGTTATCTTTTATTGCACGATTTTGATGCGCTTCTCTCTGCTTCACCCAATCACCCGGCGTGATGCCGAACTGCTTCTTGAATACCCGGTAAAAATACGCGATGTCCGTATACCCCGTCAGCTCGGCGGCATGCTTGATCGGCAACCCGCCCTCCATCATCTCCTGCGCCTTGTTCATCTTCAACTGCACGATATAATCCGTCATGTTCCGTCCCGTATGCGCCTTGAACGATCGGCTCAAATGCTCCTTCGATACGTGAAAATAGTTAGCGACCGTGTCCAAAGTGATGTTGTCTTGAAAATGGCGGTCGATGAACAAAGTCACGTCCGACAGATCCAATCGGTTGCGGTTGTGGCGAAAAGCGATCGCATCCTTCAACACTTCCTCGTAAATGTAGGCAAGCGAATCGATCGTCCCGTCGAACGAATACCCGCCGCGGTCCCATACCTGCTTCAGAACGATCTCGTTCTCTGCAGCGAACTCTTCGACAAGTAGAATCAAGTCTTGAGCGATCTTCGCAAGCATTCGTTCGTCGAGTTTGCGAAGGCATTCTTGAACGCCTTCCGCGTCCAACTCCAGTAAGCTGTTGCGCAATTGCTTGCGAATGTTCAAATACCGGTCGCGTTGCTCCGGTTGCTCGAATACGGAATATTCCACGTTCGCGCGCGCGTAGTCAGCGCTCCTGCTCCGATCCAGTTCCACGCCGCACTTGGCCAACGCCACGTTCAGTTCATTCGGATCGATCGGCTTGAGCAAATAGTCCGTCGCTCTGGACGTGACGGCTTGCTTCAGGTAGACGAAGTCGTCATAGCCGCTGATCACGATGATTTTAATAACCGGAAACTTCTCGTTAATCGCCTTAAGCAATCCGACGCCGTCCAACCCGGGCATTCTCATATCGGTAATGACGATGTCCGGATTTAACGATTCGATCAGACGCAACCCCGTGTTGCCGTCTTCCGCTTCGCCCGCGATCGTCAAGTTCAGTTTCTCCCACTCGCCTAGCGACTTCACGACTTCTCGCGACCAGGGCTCGTCGTCAATGATCAGAACTCGGTACATTACTATTCTCTCCTCTCCATTCCAGCGGCAGAGCGATCGCAATCAACGTGCCATGCCCTTCTTGGCTGAAAATTCTGACGCGATATCGGTTTCCGTAACGCAATCGCAACCTGGAATCGACGTTTTTGAGGCCGATCCCTTGGCGACGCTTCGGCCCGTCATTCTCCGATGGCGGAGGAGGACTGTCGGTTTGGCCCAGAACGTCTAGACGAATTTGCGCTAACCGTTCGCGCGTCATCCCTACTCCGGCATCTTTGATCAGGAAAGCTAGGCGCGTTCCCGCTCGTACGATCCGTATTTCCAAGTTCCAGCGTCCTTCTTGCCTCTGCAAGCCGTGTTCGAACGCGTTTTCCACGAGCGGTTGAAGCGTGAACTTCGGCAGCCGGATTTCCGGACCTTCATAACGGTTGATCAAGCTTACCTGGCATCTGCCGGCGAACCGCTGCTGCTGGATGTATAAGTAGTTGTTCATATGCTTAAGCTCGTTATCCAAGGACACCAGTTCCTCGTCGCCTTCGATCGAATAACGAAGCAGATCCCCGATCACCTTCGTCACTTGGTAAATCTCCGGCGCCTTCTTGGCTAACGCCATGCCGCCGATCATATGAAGCGTATTGTTCAAGAAGTGAGGATTGATCTGCGCCTGTAGAGCGGCAAGCTGCGCGTTCTTGACATCGATCTCCCGCTGGTATTCGTGCTCGATCAACACTTTCACCCGTTGAACCAAAGAGTTATACCCGCGTTCGAGAAGACCGATCTCATCCCTCGTATTCACGGACGTGTACGCCAATTGGTTCGGATCCGCCATTCGCATCTTCTTGGCCAGTCGCACGATCGGACGGCTAATCCGCAACGAGACTAGAACCGACAGCAGCAACGAAGCTACCGCGAAAAGCAGCCCGGTGACGATACCGGCTCGGATCGTGGAGTTTGCGCTTTGCTGCACCGCGGAGATGGGGATCGCCTTAATGATCGTGAGCTCGCCGTCGTCGACTTTTTTCAGAAAGTAGAAGAACTGGTCCGTCTTGAAGAACCGAGGCTTGGATTCGAATGAACGTAACTGGCTCGCCATCGAGATCGCCTCGGAAGGCAACCCGCCGTTAGAAGCACCGGATAACGTTAACAGCTCCGCGCGGTCATTGATCAGATAGACGGAGCTTTCGTTCTCGGACAGCAAAATCCCGTTAACTTCCTTCCACACCTCGTTGTCGATGCGCACCGATAATCCGCCCATCATCTGCCGATCCTCGAAACGATTGATACTATGATAGGCGTAGATGCCTTCATTCGAAGGCTCGAGATAGAGATTGATCGGCCCTTCGTTCATCCGTTGCCAGCTTCCGCCTTCTATATTCAAGGGGTACAAGGCGCCGCTCCCCGAGAAGTCCACCGAATAAGCCAATTGCTTGGGATGCATGTACAACGTAAACTCTTCGAAGCGCCGGGAGTTGGAATAGAGGAAAGAAGTGAGCGCGGTTCGAATCTCGTTCTGGCTGCGGGATTGCACGCCCGGGTCCTGGCTGTCCACCTCTTCCATGCTCTGCATCAGCTTCTCGTTAATCTGCAAGCTCGTGAACACGGACTCGACCTGTTGAACCATCTCGCCCAAGTACTGCTCCGCCCACAACATCCGCGACATGTTGGCGTTTACGATCTCCGTCTTCACGGACTCCCGCGTATTCAGCGTCGCGATCCAAGTGACCGTCAGCACGGGTAACGTCGTTAAGCAAATCATTAAGATCATCAATCGAAGGCGTATACTTAGACGCTTCATGCAAACCCTCCTCGACCGATTCGTCATATGCCGTGTCCAAGGTATTCGAGGCTATGGAGCAACAATCCTCCATGCGAAAATTGTACTTTATTGATGCAGGTAATTGAATTATATTGATGCGATTGAATGCAGAAGGAGCATGCCGCTGAAATTAGCCGACATGCTCCTTCTATTATTTCCCTTACGACTCTCTCTCCAACGCCACGCTCAGCGTCCACCGATTCGTCGAGTTAGCTTGAACCTGCTTGACCTTCCCCAAGCGATGCGCGGTATGCACGCTATCCATATAACCGGAAGCAGGCTCGATCGCGAACGTATAATCGCCGAAACCGCCATAGTGAGCCCAGATCGCCAAATAAGGGGTTTCCTCGGGAACGAAGCGAAACACGATCCGCTCGCCCGTCGCCGGATCCGCCAAGCCGGCGCACCCTTCGCGGAGCGGATCCGCGAAGTAATATTTCTCCGCCGCGTCGCCTGCAGCGCTCTCGACGACGGACAAGTTTACGTCCCCGCCATCGCTTGAAGAAGCGATCGGAAACCGTGCGTAATCCAACTGCTTACCTAACCTTCCATGATGGGAATGGGCGATCTGGATTCGCCCCTGCTCCGGCTCCGTGAGCAGCTTCATGCCGGGACTGATTCGCAATAGCGGATGCGCCGCCCATAAGTAGGAAAATACGTGCGATGTCGGATTATTCAACCGATACTCGATCCGCAACGCTTCACCTGCGAGCGTTATGAGCTTGCTTAAGCGCTTATCTACCAGTGAGACGATCCTCCCGCCTCTGGCCGGGACGACGCGAACGGTCAACAGCTCGTTCTCTCCGAGCACGCCTGCGTAACCTTGCTCCGTATATTCGCTCCATGAGACCTGTCCCACCGCTGCCAGCCCTCCACTTAAGCCCTAATCACGATCTCGTACACCGGCACCGCGCTGACGGAACCGATATCGGCGATCAATTCCTTGGCCGACTCGTTCCAGCCCGCCATTGTCGTATTGCTGTTGACGACCGTGCCCTTACGAATCGGAGATACGTACACGTACATTCCCTTATCCAGCAATCGCTCCTCGAACCGCTTCAGTCCGATCTCCCACGTCGTGCCGTTGCAGAAGTTATCGCTGATCAGCTCTCCGTCGATGAAGGCATAGCCGATATCGCCCGAATAGTCGATTCGCAGCAGCGCTTCCTTCACGCCGTCGAGCGACCCCGAGGCAAACGCAAGCACCGCACGTTCGTTCTTGACCTTCTCGAGCGTGAACGAAATGTCCCGCCTTGGAGCCCGTAGCTCGTACGAAGCGAATAGTCCGTCCGTCGATTGCCCGACTAACGAGGCACCGCTAATCTCCCCGAGCGGCGAATCGAAATCGGGGAACACGCGCAGCGAGACGTTTTCCTCATCCGTAGATTCGAGCTTGATTTCATTTCCCGACATGAGCAGATTGGCGCCCGTAAAGACGATTCGCTCTCTGCCGAGCAGATGGACTTTCCAGAAGTCCAAGCTGCTCTCGTCCGTCATCGTGTAGATCATAATGCCTTTGCCGTCATCTAATTGCAGACGAATGAGGCTTTCCTTGAGCTCTTCCACGCGGATATAAGTGACTGCCTCCTGCCGGTCGACGATGCCATGATCGACTTCGACGCGGGTCAGGCCAGCAGACTCAATCGCGTACTCGGGCCTCATGCCGCGCGGCGTTACGAAGAAGTAGTACGTCTCCTCGCCGACTTCTATTTTCGTTACAAGCTGGGTCGTTGCGTACTTCAACTTGATGCCGCCCAGATCGAAGTTGTAAGGCAACATAGCGAAGCTTTCGCTAGCTAGCGTTAGATCACCTTCGTTCGGTAGCGTAATCGTCTCGTCGGGCAGATCGATGCTAACGTTAAACCCGCTCAGCTCGCGGTTGTCGACATGGTCTTGGAAGTTGTTCAAGAACAAATATCCCGAGCCCTCGTGCGATCGGATCGCATACCGAAGCGTATCCACGTCGTAAGGATCCATCCTCGACGTATCGCCCGGCAAGATCGTCTTCGTCAAAGCGAACGTCTTCTGGAACGTCGTCAAGAAGTAATGCTGCAGCTTCGTCCGCTTGTACGATTCCCGCACTTGCCCGAACTCTCCGATCGGCGCACTGAAGTCGTACGATAGCTTCGGCGTCGCCAAATCGTTCGTATACGGGTTGACCGTTCCCTTCGGATTCGTGCCGCCATGGTACATGTAGTACCCCGGCAAATTGCAGCCTTCCGCGACTTTCATAACCGTCATCGCCGGTACGCTCTTGTACGGAACCTTGAACCGGTATTTGTAAAATTGGACCATCCCGCCGCCCATTTCGCAACAAGCGTACGGGTAGTCCTCGGGCGCGTAAAACGGCTCGAAGTTGTAGCTCTTCGGAATGTCGTTATTGTGTTTGTCGCGGAAAATATATTCCGGCGTAGCCGGATGCTCCTTCACGCCCGCGAACCGATCTTCCTCGTAATAGATCCACGGCCAATACGCGTACCCGCCCCATAGCGGCAGCATGTCCGGCACAGGCGTCGTCGCGCCGCCCCAACCCGTGCACGTATAGATCGGCGTGTCGATTCCCGCTTCCAGCGCCATCTCCTTGAGCTTCATCATGTGGGCGTTGCCGTCAGAGCCGCCGTTCAGCCACATGTTGTTAATGCCCACCGTCATGCCCCATTGCGCGGACGAATGGTTGTGCTCGTTCTCGATCTGGGTGCCGATGACCGGTCCGCCTTCTTTATACAACAAGCCTTGTACCTGCTTGCCGATCTCGTTATATAGCCGTCTCGCGTAGGCCAAGTACCCTTCGTCGTTGGATCGCACCTCGAACGGACGTCCGAATAGCCAGTCGGGAAGCCCGCCGTTGCGAATTTCCCCATGGTCGAACGGTCCGATGCGAATGATGGCGTACACGCCGTGCTTGCCGCATAGCTCGATAAACCTGCGCAAATCTTTGTTGCCGCCCCACTCGAATACGCCTTCGACTTCCTCGTGCAAGTTCCAGAAAATATACGTAGCGACGATGTTGACGCCACCCATCTTGATCTTAATAATCTCGTCTTCCCAACAACGTTCGTCGTAGCGGGAATAATGGAATTCGCCGCAGATGCCGATGAACGGCTCGCCGTCTTTTTCCATGTAATAGTTCGTAAATCCGATGCTTTCGCCGGATGGGCTCGAGCCGCCCAGCTTAATGTGACCGGAGAAAATAGACTTCTTATCGTCCTTAACCGCAATACGGTAGTTGATCATCTAAATAACCCCTCTCTAATCTGATTGCCGTAACTCGCCGGGAGCGCCCGACTTCGCCGACGCCAACGAATCAAGAAAGCCGCGCTCCTAACGACTTCGTCGCAGACGAGCGCTACGAACGCGCCCATAAGCCCCCAACCGGCAGTCACGCCGAGAACATACGCGCCGCCGGCGGTTAATGCCCACATGCCGAATACGGACAACGCCGCGACGAATCTCGCCTCTCCGACTACGTTAAGCGATCCGGAAACGCAGTACCCGATCACTCTTAACGGTTGGTAACCGATGAATAGCGCCAAGATCGGCAAGCAAATGCGTTTGATTCCCGCGTCCGCGGTGAACAACGACAAGATCGGTTCTCCCATCCCGAATAGGATGGCGGACACCAACAAGCATAGCCCCACACCGACGCCAGTCGCCCTGCTCAAGCTCTTGTTCACTTCTCCATGCTTAGCCGCGCCGTATAGTTGCCCGATTCGGATTTGCAAGCCCGTGCCGAGTGCCGCCGCGATGACCCAGATGAACTGCTGAATCGTCTGAATATAGGAATAGGCGGCAAGCGACGCTGCTCCCATAGACGAGATAACCGAGATCAGAATGACTTGGGAATAACCCCAGGAGATCGCGGTGAAAGAAACCGGCACGCCGATCTGCATTACTTCGCGCAGAAGCGGACGATCCAGTCTAAGCCACTCTTTGGCGACCCAATGCGGCCGGAACGTGTGCCAGAGCAGCAGAACCGACACGGCCAGCGCCGCGATCCGGCTGATCGTCGTCGATATAGCGGTTCCTTGAATGCCCATCTCGAGGAACATTCCGACGCCGAATATAAGCATATAATTAAGCGCTAGATGCAGCCCGTTCATGCCAAGCGTCACGTACATCGGGCTCCTTGTGTTGCCGGTATTGCGGACGATCGTATTGATCACGGTGTGCAGCAACACGATGACCGTATTGGCGCCGACGATCGACAAATAACTTTCCGCGAGCGGGCGCACCGAGTCGGGCGTACCCATTAATCGAAGAATAGACGATGCTCCGAATAGAAAGACGATGCTGGCGATCAGGCCCATGACCGCATTCGCTTGAACGGCGAGCACGGAAGTCCGCCTTGCTTCGTCCTTGCGTTCGCCTCCCCATTTTCTCGCGATAACGACTCCTATTCCTGCATTGATCATGGAGAAGAGGGTCATCCCCGACAGAATGACTTGGTTCGATAAGCCGACGGCAGATACCGAGTCGTCCCCTAACCGGCTGACCATACCCGTATCTACCGCTCCCATTAGGAACTGCAGAAGCAGCTCGATGCCGATAGGCCAAGACAACATCCATAAACTCAAAGTATTGCGACGCTCTTGCTGCGGTTGTACCGTTCCCATAGCGCCCAAGATCCTCTTTTCCATAATCGAAAAGTGTTGGCCCTGTTGATTACAGGACCAACACTTTTCGATTTATTATCCTTTTAACCTTTGCTGGCCAAAAACGCCGCTGCTTGCGTCTCGAGCTCGGTTTTGACTTTATCGACTCCCGCGGCCTTCATGTTGGAAGCGAGCGAATCAAACGCTTTGTCCACGTCTTTGACCGCGCCGATCGCGAAAGGCAGGAAGTATTGTGTCGACACGTTTTTGAGGCTCGCGATTTCCGATTTCACGTTATCCGAGTTGAACGAGAAGCCCAGATACGTTGCAGGCATCAAATAATCTTTGACTTTGCTATTCAACGCAATGTAGCCGTCCGTCCAGTTCGCGCTAGGCTTGAAGTAGTCTTTGTCGACGAACCAGAAGCCCGCGGCATCCGGCGGATACGTGTTGTCGGCCGAAGTGACGCCTTCCGGAAGCGCAAGCTTGTCGTCAGCCGTAACGACGTAGTTTTTGCCTTCGATACCGTAGTAGGCGTTGTAGACGTAAGCTTGATCTTCCATGATGAGATCGAGCGCTTGAAGCGCGCGCTCCGGATTTTTGGAATTCGCGGCGATGGCGATTCCGTCGTTCAGCCAGCTATTCGAAGGCGCGTGGCCCGTAGGAGACAGTACCGGCATAATGTACGTGTCGACTCCCTTGTCTTGGCAAGAGGAGAGCGTGGATTGGATATCGATGGAGTTTCCGAACGCGACTCCGGATTTGCCATCGCAGAAGTTGTCTTTGGAGCGTACTTTGTTGGAGTACGGGTTTTTGTTAACGTAGCCGGCGTTATACCATTTTTTCATGAGGCCCGCCGCATACTTGTACGCGCTTTGAACCGGTTCGTCGGTGATGCTCAGGATTTTACCCGACGGATCTTCTTGATCGGTGTAGTTGCCGACGCCGGACGGGTCGCCGGAATCGCGCGGAGCTCCTTCGTAAGCGAACTTCTCTTGCACGAGCGCGCCGAACGGCGCAGGCAGGTCGTATTGGGAGTCCAGGTTAAGCGGAATCATATCCGGATAATCTTTTTTGACTTCGGCGAAGTAAGGCTCCAGGTCGGACATTTTCGTCGGATTCGTCAAGCCTGCTTTATCCATGACGTCTTTGCGAAGAACGACTACGCCTACTTTGCGGTCCGGAGTCGTCGTCGGAATCATGAATTGCTTTCCGTTGACTTTAGCCGCATTGTAAGCAGCCGGATCTTGCTTCGCGGAATATTTAGGCATGTATTGCTTGAGCAGCTCCGGCGTCAGCTCTTTGAAGGAGCCTTTGTTCGCTTCGGGAACGTAGAAGTTCCAGTCCGCCGCGAACACGAAGTCTACGTCTTCGCCGGAAGCCAGAATGAGCGGATATTTGGAGGCGACGTCGCCCCAGCCGATATAGTTGATTTCAAGCGTGGCGTTAATATCTTTCTTAAGCTTTTCGTTCAAAGCCATCATCACTTCCGGCATGCCTTTCGGGGCTTCGCCGAGCAAGTAACCTACCAGCTTAACTTCTTTGGAGTTGTCGATCGCGGGAGCATCCGAAGCGGCTGCCGAAGACGCCGGGGCTTCGGAAGAAGCCGGCGCTTTGCTGCTCGCGGGCGCGCTGCTGCTTGCCGTATCGTTGTTGTTGCTGTTGTCTTTGCAAGCGGAGAGCACAAGGGCAAGTATCAAGAACATAGCTAGAACGGTAAACGCGTTTCTCTTAAAACCTTTCATAGTTGGGCCTCCCTTTGGAATGGACAATGTTTATTTATATAAATCCCGACCGGTACGGAACCTATATCAACCTTTGACGGCGCCGATCGTCATGCCGCTGACGAAATACTTCTGCACGAACGGAAAGACGAGAACCATAGGGCCCGTGGCGATTAGCGTCATCGCCAGCTTGAACGTCTCCTTCGGCGCGTTCTGATTCGTCACGAACTGGGCCATGGCGGAAGATAGATTAATCGACGACAGCATCTTGTACAGCATGTATTGCAGCGGAATGTATTGATCCTTGGTCGTGAACATCATCGCCGTCCACCAATCGTTCCAATAAGCGAGCGCGGTGAACACTCCGATCGACGCGAGCGCTGGCTTCGTGAGCGGCAATACCATCTGCAGGAAGATGCGCATGTCGCCCGCTCCGTCGATTTTGGCCGATTCGATCAGCGGCTCGGGAACCGAGCTGCGAATAAAACTGCGCAGGATCAGCACGTACAAGACGTTGAACATGGGGCCAAGGATTAGAACGGAATAAGTGTTGGTCAAGTGCAGATTGCGGCTGAGCCAGATATAATAAGGAGCCAATCCGCCGTTGAACAGCGTCGTGAAGAATAAGAAGAACGCCAGCACGTTGCGGTATTTCAGCTCCTTGCGACCGAGAACGTAAGCGGCCATCGTGGAGATGAACAACGATACCGTCGTGCCGATGACCGTAATTAGAATCGATACCCGATAGCCGGACAGCAAATCCCCGGGATACCGAAAAATATAACGGAAAGCTTCCAGCGAGAAGGCTCGCGGCCAGAACCAATAGCCGTCCGCCAAGACAGAGCTTTCGGAGGAGAACGACCCGGAGATCAGCACGACGAACGGGAGCAAACATACGATTGCGATAATACATACGACCGCATAAGAGATGAACGTGAAGACCGGCGCGGAATTAAGCTTGTTAGGGACGGCGTTGCCGCTCATAGGATCACCTGCTTTTAGGTTAGAGTTTAGAATATTTAGAAGAGCGCCTGCTCTCTGTCGTATCTGCGAACGAGCCAGTTGGCGAACAGGATGATGAACAGCGTCAGAACCGATTGATAAAACCCGACCGCGGAAGCCATTCCGAAGTCCGCCATTCCGACCAGGGAACGGAAGGCCAGCGTGTCGATAATGTCCGTCGCGTTCATCAGCATGCCGTTGTTGCCGATCAGCTGGTAGAACATATCGAACTCTCCGCGCATAATCCGGCCGATGCCGAGCAAGATCAAAATAATCATCGTCGGCTTAAGCAACGGAAGCGTAATTCGCATGATTCTCTGGAATCGGCTTGCTCCGTCTATCGTCGCCGCCTCGTAAATCTCTTGGTCGATGCCGACGATCGCGGCCAAGTAGAGCACGCTGCCGTAGCCGACCCATTTCCACACGTAGAGGAACGGAAGAATGAGGTACCAATAGCTGGCGTTGGAGTAGATGTCGATCGCTTCGACGTGGAAGTACCCGAGAAACTTGTTAACGATTCCGTATTCGTAGTTAAGGAAGTTATAGACGAACGCGGACACCGTTACCCACGAGATAAAGTAAGGCAGGAACATGAGCGTCTGAGACAGCTTCTTGAACCATTTCTTGCGAATTTCGGAAATGAAGACGGCGGCCACGATGGAGAAGAACGTATAGCAGCCGAGAAAAATAACGTTGTAGACGATCGTGTTCCGAGTTACGAGCATCGCCTTCCCGGAAGCGAAGAAGTAGTGGAAGTTATCGAAATTTACCCACTCGCTAAGGAAGATTCCACCCTTAAGCGTGTACGACTCGAACGCCATGACGATGCCCGCCATCGGGACGTAAGCGAATAGGATGAAATAAACGGCGATCGGAGCAAACATAAGATAGAGCAGCCAGTTCGAACGAATATCCTTCATGCGACAACCTCCATACGTGTTTCTTCGTTGTGTCTCACTTACTATGGTAAAGAATTATCCGGGCGCCAAATACGGGATAAACTTACGAATACCTTCGAAAACCTACGTTAGGCGCCACTCGCCGTACAGCGCAAAAAAGCCTACCAAGAGCGGATGCTCCTGACAGGCTTAAGCCTTAAACTGCGTACTATTTCGCCGTTCTAGCTCGATAAGCGTCCGCTTGTTGCTGAACTTCCGCTTTTACTTTGTCGATCCCGGCTTGCTTCAGCTTCGCGGTTAGCGTATCGAACGCAACGTCGACGTTATCGACGGCGCCGATGTAGATCGACTGCGCGTAATTCGTCGATACTTCCTTCAGCTTCGCCACTTCCGACTGTACATTGTCGGAATTAAACAGGAAGCCCTTGAACGTCGTCGGTTCCAAATAATCGTTCATGCGGCTCTGAAGCGCGACGTAGGAATCCGTCCAGGTCGCTAGCGGCTTGAACAAATTTTTGTTCACGAACCAGAAGCCGGCTGCGTCGGGCGGGTACGTATTTTTCTCCGAAGTCACGCCCTCCGGGAGAGCGATCGTGTCGTCCGGCGTAATGACGTAGTTAGTTCCTTCGACGCCAAAATAGGTCAAATAAACGTACGATGGCTCTTCCATGAGCAGATCGAGCGCTTCGAGCGTGCGTTCGAGGTTTTTCGTATGCGCGGAAATCGCGACGCCGTTGTTCATCCAGCTCGATTGCGACGTTTTCCCGGAAGGGTACAGCATCGGAAACGGATAGATGTCTATCCCCTTCTCATGGCACGAGGCGAACACCGGCATCATATCGATGGAGTTGCCGAACGCGACGCCGGATTTGCCGTTGCACAGGTTATCCTTGGATCTTACGTTGTTCGCGAACGGGTTCGGGTTAATATAACCTTTGTCGTACCAGTCCTTCATGATGCCGGCCGCGTACTTCTGCATGCCTAGCACCGGTTCGTCCACCATGCTGAGCATCGTCCCCGACGGATCTTCCATATCGACCATAATACCTTGAGCCATAGGGTCTCCGGAATCGATCGGCGCGTTATCCCAAGCTATCTTCTCGGACAACAAGTAGAAGTAAGGCGTCGGCAAGTCGTATTGCGAATCGAGGTTAAGCGGAATCATATCCGGATAGTTGTTTTTGATGACCGATAAATAAGGCTCGATGTCAGAAAGCCGATTGATTTCCGTCATCCCCGCCTGCTCCATAATATCTTTGCGGAACAAGGCCACGTTTACTTTGCGATCGGGGCTGGAAGTCGGAATCATATAAGGCTTCCCGTCGATATAAGTAGATTGGAGCGCCTCTAGCGGCATAGCGTTCATATGTCTTGGCATATACGTCCGGAGCATGTCCTCATCTAGCGGGTAAAAGGCACCCTTCGTCGCTTCCGACGCATAGAAGTTCCAATCCGCCGCGAAAATGAAATCTACGTCTTCCCCGCTGGCGAGTACGAGCGGATATTTCGTCGCTACGTCGTTCCAGCCGATATAGTTAAGCTCGAGCGTCGCGTTAATGTCCTTCTTCAGCTTCGCGTTGATCGCATCGAGCACGGCGGGCATACCCGGCGGAGCTTCGCCGATCAAATACCCGACCAGCTTCACTGCTTTATCGTGATCCGGCTGCGATGTTTCGGCATCGTTCCCGCTTCCGGTGCACGACGTTAGCCCGAAGAGGACGATTAGCGCGATTACCCATACCCACGCGTTTGTTCTGTTAAGCTTTCGCATTAGGAGCACCATCCTCGTTCCGTGTACCTATTCTGCGTTCGGGCAGACGCATGATGACGCGAGTGCCTTCGCCGGGGATGCTCTCGAACTTCAGCCCGTACGTCGGTCCGTAGGAAAGCTGCAGCCGTTCTTCGATATTGCGGACGCCGTATCCTCCGGCATCGTTTATCCCTCTGTTTCCGACGAACATCGTAGCCAACCGTTCGGCATCTATCCCTACTCCGTCGTCTTTGACCTCGACCAAGAGATCGCCTTTATCCGTCCATGCGGATAGGCGAACCATCCCTTCCTCGCTGTCCGTCTCCATAATACCATGCAGGATGGCGTTCTCGACCAGCGGCTGCAAAATGATCTTCGGCAGCTCGCAATCGTACAGCTCCCGCGGTACTTCCGTCTCTAGCCGGATGCTGTCTCCGAATCTCATGTTCTGAATGCGCACGTAAGCCTCGATATGCTTAAGCTCGCTTTCCAGCGACACGTATTCTTTGCCGTTGGACAAGCTGAGCTTATAAAATACCGCAAGCTCGTCCACGACGCGCTTAATGTCCAGAGAATTCGACTCGATCGCCATGACGTTAATGAGATCGAGCGTATTGTATAAGAAATGGGGATTGATTTGCGCCTGCAACGCCTTGAGTTCCTTGTTCTTAACCTCCCGGCCGAGCGTGTACGTCTCGTCGATTAAGCCGGACATGTTTTGCACCATGACGTTGAAGTTGTGAGTCAGCTCGCCAATCTCGTCTTCGTTCGCAGGAAGCGGCGCGATTTGAAAGTGGCCGTGTTTCACTTTGCGCACGTGCATGATCAAGCGGCGAATTCGCTTCGTCGCGGATGCCGCCACGAAGAACGATAACGGCAACATGAACGGCACGACGAGCAGGAAAATCGAGATGATCCGGTTGCGCGCTTTCGTGCTCGATTGCAAAATGTCGGCGTATGGAACGACGAGCGCGATTTTCATATCCGTATGAGGGATCGCCTGCACGCCTAGCAGATGCCGGCTTCCGTCGATCGAGAAGTTATCGTTGTAATAGTTGTCTCCCGCATCGATTTTGAAGTAAAGATCCCGGATATCCTTCACTAACGTGATCGGATAAGGAAATTGATCGGACTGGCTAAGCAGCTCCCCGCCGTCGTTGAACAGGAACGCCGCCGCGTTCGGCGTCAGAATGGCGTGGTTAAGCACGGATTGCATCGCGGACGGTTTAACGCGCGCGCGGACGATGCCGTCGAATTGCAGAATATTGTGCTCGTTCGGTATTTTGCGGAGCACGGTCAACTCCCGGCTTGCCGAATCGGCATCCAAATCCGTGGAGGGCAACCAGGCGAAAGCCGCGTTCGACGCGGCAAAATGGCGATACCACTCCGTGGACTCGACCGCGCCCATGCTCAAGAAATCCGCGTTTTCGGTCGCTCCCGCCAGCCCCTGCTTCATGAAGATCTGAATCGCTCCGATATCGTCGTTATAACGGAATTGATTGACCAGCTTCGACAGCTGCAGCGCGTTCATGTGCCAAACGTCGATATCCTCGAATTGCTTCGAATCGGCGATTACGCTCGTCTGCACGAGATCGTTAAAGGCGATGAAATTGAGCACTTCCGTAATCGCCTGCGATTTGTATTCCAAATACGCCTTCGTCTCGTCGAGCATCTTGTGCGACGAATAGACGGCCGCGTCCTTGTTCTCGCGTTGCGTCACCGTAATATGTATGAACAGCAGCAGCAGGAACGGAATAAGGATGACGAACACATAGGACGCGAACAGCTTATAGCGAATGCTTAGATTGGAAAATCGCCGCCACCTGTGCCTCATCTGACCGTACGCTCCCGATACTCGCTAGGCGTTAAGCCCGCGTTCCGTTTAAAGAACGTCGTGAAATAGTTGGCGTCGGCGAACCCCAGCCGGACGGCCACTTCGAATAGCTTAACGTTCATGTCCCGCAGCAGTTCCTTGGCCCTATTCATTCTCGTGTCCGTAATGAATTCCTTGATCGTCTGTCCCCGTTGTTTTTTGAAATACGCGCATAAGTACGTCTCGCTTAGCTGCACGTGATCGGCGATCGAACGGATCGTAAACCCTTTCTCGTGAAAATGGGAGTGGATGTACCTTACGATCTCGCGCATTTTGCCCGAGCCCGCGCCGTCGCTATTCTCGGTCTGCTCCGCGCACGCGTCGAGCATGGCGAATACGTATTGCTCCAGCGCGTCCAAGCTCGGAATCCGGTCGATCTCCTTCCACATGTACCTGCGTTCCGTATCTTCCGCCTGGTCGGCCATGCCGATGTGAACGGCCGTCTCCATGATCGCCAGCAGAAATTGAAAGTACGTGTCTTTCAGCCGCAATATATTCAGATCAAGCCGCGTCCGGGCATAGGCCGTCCACTTCCGGATAATCCCCTTCGCTTCGTCGAGATGGCCCGCGCGCAGCTGCTCTCGCAGCTTACGGACTTCCTCCCAATCCATCAAGATAGGCTCGTGCCGCCCAAGCGCGTCCGCGAATACGGGTCTGCCCCCGTTGGCGTAATATTGCAGCGCGCTAGCGAGAGAAGCCAGCTTGTAGGAAGCCGGAATGTCCACGATCGACTTCACGGGCTCCCCTATGCCAAGCCGCAGATCGATCGCCGCGCCCGCGAGCTCGCGAATGATGGCGTCAACCTCTTCGATCGTCTCCCTGCCCTCCCGGTAAGAGCTTCTGTACTCCCCAGATAGGACGAGAACGAGCTGATTGTGCGAATCGAAGCCCGCCAATATTCTCAGCTCGGCGATTCTAGGGTGTCGGTTGATGCGGTCGAGAATGCCTTCTTGGGTCGAAGCCGGATCTTCCGGCAAATCCGACGGATCCCAATATAAGTTCGCGGCGGTTACCGTGTACGGTCCTTCTCGCGAAATCAAGAACGTCTCTTGGCTGCGAAGCGCCGGCTCGACGTGCGCCGACGACGGATTGCAGACGAGCTTGCGGACCATCTCTTGCCTCAGAATCGGCAAGCTTCGGTCGACCCCCGCCTGGTACTGCTGCTCCTCTTCCCTTTTCTTGATGTCAACTTGGCGCAGGATGACGGCGGCTTCGACCGCTGCGCGAACTTCGTTAAGATTGACGGGCTTCTCGAGGTATGTGAACGCTTTCAAATGTATCGCCGATTTCAAATAGTCTTTGTCCGAAAACCCGCTAAGGAATAAAATCTGGCATTGCGGGTCGGTCTCCCGATATTGGCGCGCGAAATCGATCCCGTTAAGCTTAGGCATCCGAACGTCGCATAGGATAATGTCCGGCTTCCATTCGAGAGCAAGCTCCAACGCGACTTGCCCGTTACGGGCGGTGTCCACGTCGTCGATGCCAATGTCGCCCCACGGGATATAATTGCGAAGCAACTCTCTCGTCCGTGTTTCATCGTCTACTATTAAAAGCTTCAAGAGCGCTTCCTCCTCGGAGAATGCGAATATATCTCTCCATTATATAGCGGCGGATTCGGCGTGCCTACTTCGTAAACCTAATATAATCTTCGATTTTCTATGGTCAATATTCGACCGTGGCATGTTTAGAATATGTTCAGGTGTCCATGGTAATTTAGTATAGCCAACACACTAACACCAAAGAGGATCGTTCCCATGAAGACTCAACTATTAATAATCGCAGACGCCGACTCCGACACCGATGCGACTGCGCAGTCGATTCAAGCCGAGCCGGACATGGAGGTTGCCGCGCTTGTCGCTCCCGGCGCTAAAGCCATTGAAAGGATTTGGCAGCAGCCGGTCCATCTCGCGTTGCTGGATTCTTCCATGCCCGTGATGAAAGGCATCTCTTACATTCAGTCCATCAGGAAGATTGCTCCCCCTCTGCCGATCTTGATTATGACTTCGCATAGCGACGAAGAATCGATTGTCCAATATCTCGCACATGGCGCCAACGCGTACCTGATAAGAAATCAACATTTTTCCAAGCTGACGCAATCGATTCGGGATGTGCTCAAAGGGCAGCATGTACTCCCTGACAATGTGGCGGCCAAGCTCTCGCAATATTTGTTGAGGCAGCTCAATAGCAATAGCACGCCTAGCAAGCAACAGCTTCCATCCCATTTGATGAAGGAATTCTCGGAAAGAGAGAAACAAGTTATCGATCTGTTGATTCAGCGGTACAGCAATCAGGAGATTGCCGAGGCCCTATTTCTCTCAGAAGGAACGGTCAGAAATTATTTGACCCATATTTTCTCGAAAATTCCCGTTAACAACCGCCGCGAAGCGATTCGGGTACTGAATCAACGTTTTACCGTGGTCCAATATCCAACGGCAAAGTGACTATCATTGGAAGCATAATCCATAGGAAAGGACGCCTATCTATAGGACGTCCTTTTTCTGTTCAGATATGCCAAGTTCTCTCCCCTTATGAGGCAAAAAAAAACACTTTAACTAGGACCAATATGTAGAAATATGACAATAAGTCACTGTTAATCTCTCATTACTTCGCTTATATTTAAGCTCGCGCATCTATGACTTCATGACTACTTGCAGGAAAGAATTAGGAAATTATGAGTATTTCCAAAGTCTTCTTCTAGCAGTCAATTAAACAAAAAGGAAGGTAGACCCGACAAATGAGAAAAATTAGTTTGATTTGGCTCACAGCTTTGCTGTTGCTGATCACGAACGCCACGAGCGTATTCGCGATGGGACCTGTAGCCGAAGTGTACTACAACACAGGAACAAGCGTTTATCAGTCTAGCGATTTCGAAGCTAGACTGACTGCAGCCATCAAAACAAAGCTTGACGCTGCAGGCATCAATCCGAAATATGTATCGATTATGGACGCAAGCGCTACTCCGATAAGCGTGACGGATACGACTTATGTGCATTCCGGGTACAACACTTGGTATGGTTATGGATACACTCCGCAGGTGGTAACTCCTGATTATAACCACGTGCAAATTACAAACAACAACAGAACGCTTTCCTTCTATGGCTATGACCAGCCTAGCTTTAAAGATTTCATGCTGACGAGCGGCAGCCCGTCCGGCAAGAAAATCATTACGTTCGACATGGACGAGTCCAAAGCCAGTTACCACAGCATGGAGGGCGGAGGCTTCCTCTTTAACTCCGAGATCGACAGCCAAGGCAAGCTGAGCGGATATGCAATCTTATACTTGGAATCCTCCATCAAGGTTTTCCGTATTAATGGTGTCGATGCCACTGCGTTCCATGAAAAAGCCAATGCTTCTTCGTTGACCAGCATCACCGGCATTACGAGTATCGCAACGTATGCCAAAGGAACTGATCCTGAGCATACGATCAAAATCAACGCAACCGATACCCAGCTAAATATGTGGGATAACGGCCAGCAAATCATTACGAATTTTGCTCTTCCACAAGCTTATGGAAATGAATTCGGACCAATTGTCAGCTATCTCCCGCATAGCTGTGAGATCATCTCGATCTTTACGTACGATAATTTGAAATTGTTCACTACCACTAGCAAATCGCTGGAAGAAGCTGTGGACGACATCGCTTGGGAACCAACGTCACCTTATCGTTACGTAATCGATATTAACGATGACAACGGCCGCTATGTGGATGGCGGAACGAACCAAGATGTTCTTAAAACTTCGTTCAATCAAGACTCCGCGCAATACGTTAGCGTAACCAACGCAGTGTACCAGAACAGTACGGAATCTTTCGTAGATCAATTGACCCAAGGCGGCCTCTTCGTGGACTCCGGCTTGACCGAGGCTCAGATCATCGAAGCCATCGCAAATCAGGTCGTCGATAATGTACTTGGCAAGGAACCCGCTATCCTAGCCATCGAGGCTGCAGAAGCTACGACAACGATTGGGTACGAACCGGGCGATAGCAACATCTCGGTCACGGACGACCTGACTCTCGTTCAAGACGATAACGTAACGACGGTTTGGTCCTCCGACCAACCATCCGTGATCGCTGCGGACGGAACGGTAACAAGACCGGTCATCTCGCAGCCTGGCACGTATGTGACTTTGACGGCAACCATCACGAAAGATGGACTGACTAGCGAGAGGACCTTTACGGTGTACGTATTGGCGGCAGAACCGGAACCGTTAACTACGTTGTCGGCCGTTTCCGGCGACGGACAAGTCACTTTGAACTTCCCGGCTCTTGTGGGAGCGGCAGATGGGGACATCACGGTTGAAATGTCGACGGACGGCACTACTTTTACGCCAGTCGTATTGACGGAGGAGCTGACCGCTTCTTCCACGAGCGCTACGATTAGCGGCTTGACGAACGGAGCAACGTATTATTTCCGCTTGAATGTCGAGTCCGGCATGTACGAGGGAGTATCCAATACGGTTGATTCGACTCCTGTCAAACCGGTAACGGACTTAACGGCAACTGCAGGCTACGGGAAGATTACTTTGAACTTCCCTGCGCTAACAGGTACGGATAGCGAGGATATCGTTGTTGAAATGTCGACGGACGGGATCACGTTTACGCCTGTCGATATCGTAGAAGCGTTGAATGCAACATCGACGAAAGCAACGATCAATGGACTGGATAACAGCAAAACCTATTCCTTCCGCTTGAATATCAAAGGCGGTCCTAATCGGGGCATTTCCAACGTAGTAGAGATTACAACCTTAACGCCTAGTTCGATTCCGGATACGATGGAAACTTCGGTCACCGTGACGGACAAGTCGAACGGCGGTACGGTCGTACACGACAGCATCACGAAAGTGCTTGGAGACGACCTTGGCGTTACCGCCAAAATCGTGAAAGCAGACGGTACGGTGCTGAATCTGCCGCCTATCAAGATGAACGAGAACGGCACCTTTACGCTGCCTAAATTGCCGGCTGGCGAATACACCATGCCGATGACCATCATGGGTCCGAACGGCGAGCACCTCGCAGGTCCGGTTGGCAAGCTTACGGTTGGCAGCAACGGTGTAGCGAGCCTGCAAATCGAGTTGGTTGACCCTTACGGAACGATCTTGGATATGTTGACGGGACAACCGATGCAAGACGTAACGATGCGCTTATACTGGGCAGATACGGAATCGAACCGTTCTAAGGGCAAAACGCCAGGCACGCTGGTCGATCTCCCGGAATTGGTGAATTTCTTGCCTAATAAGAACCACAACCCGCAAGTCAGCACGGCAAAAGGCGAATACGGCTGGATGGTTTATGCCGACGGCGATTACTACTTCACCGCCGAGAAAGACGGCTACGTCCTCTTCGACAGCCGTAACGATAAACGCGACGAGAAAGTCGGAGTAGACAGCCATATCAAAAACGGCGTCATCCATGTCGGCGAGTCTATCGTGCAATTCAACTTCCCGCTGCAAGCAAAAGTCAAAGCTTCCGGCGTGCATAGCGCTTATATGCTCGGCTATCCGGACGGCTCCTTCAAACCGAAGAACGGCATTACCCGCTCAGAAGTTGCCGCGATCCTGGAGCGCTTGTATGCACCGGGCGAACAAGGCAAAGCCGCATCCTACTCCGACGTAAGTTCGAAGCACTGGGCTGCGAACGCAATAGCGGTCGCTACCCAACACCATTGGATGGTCGGAACGGGTAACGATAAGTTTGAGCCTAATCGCAAAGTAACCCGTGCGGAATTCGCGCAACTCTTGACCAACTTGAACAAATGGAAAGCTGCAGGCGCAAGCGGTTATAGCGATACTGCGGGACATTGGGCAGATTCGGCGATTGCTGCGGCGAAGCAGGCGGGCGCATTGTTCGACTTTACGGGAAATACGTTCAGCCCTAACAATGAACTTACTCGTCTGGAAGCGGTTCGTATCTTCAATACGCTGTTGGCTCGCCAGCCTTGGCATGTGTCTACAGCGCCATTGTGGACGGACGTATCGGCAGATTACAAGTATTACTCGGATATCATGGAAGCTTCGACTCCGCATGATTTCGAGCTTTATACGAACGGATATGAAGCTTGGAACGTTAATACGCAAGCCAAGTAACGCCTAAGGTAAAGCTCGCCGATTCAACTGTCGATTCGACAGATTGATCGGCGAGCTTTTGTTGTTTGTACCGTTATCCGCGATGGACATCGCCCTCTTCGCGCAAAGTTCCCGTCGCAGTTAATCGATACTGCTTGGGCGTCACCCCGGTAAGCTTTTTGAACGTCTTCGTAAAATGGCTCTGGTCGTGAAAACATAGCCGCGTCGCGACTTCCGAGAACGTCAGCTTGGTGAACTTAATGAGGTTTCGAGCTTCCTCGATCCGCCGCTCCAGCACGTAATTTCGGAAGGATAGCCCCGTCTCCATCTTGAATCTGTGCGAGATGTAATTGCCGTTCATGCCGGTTAGTCGCTCGAGATGCTCCAGCGTGATCTCTTCATAGAGGTGGTTGAAAATATAGTTTTGGCAGTTGGCGATCGCGGGGGAAACTTGCCGTTCTCGCACCTGCCGCACGCGCTCCGCGAAATCCGCCACGACGTCCAGCCGCGCGCGGTCGACTTGACTCACTTCGCGCAAATCCTCGATGTGCTGAATATGCAAATCGCTGAGCGTATAGGCGAGCTCCCAAAACAGCCCGCCCTCCATGGCCGCGCGAGTAGACAAGGTCACCGTGACGATGGCTAGGTTTTTACGGTTGCGCAGATGACTGCTGCGGGACAGCAACCCGAACGAATCCTCCGGAAAAGAAGCCAGCATCTGCAACGCGCCCGCCTTGTCCCCATTGCGAATACGATCGTGCAGACGTTCTTCCATGTACGGGTCGTGATGGCGTCTCGCGTCCTCGCGTTGCACGCCCAGCTGGCGCTCGAGCTCGTCCGCCTGGACGAGCCGATGTTCGAGCCTATGATCCCGGCTCAAAATATCGTGCGGCTCCAACGATCGACCGTGCACCATGTAATAGAGCATCATCCCCGCGTGGACGAGCTGCATTTTGCTGACGGCAGGCAGCTCGCGATAGTAGTGCGACCACCGCTCGCGTTCCTTAGGCACGACTTGATTGTCGTCCATGAGCGCCTGAATCGTCTCGGCGCCCAGCGAAGCGTACAGCACGGGGCCGATCGCGAGCGTCCATGACTCCGACGTGAGCATTAAGGCGCGCTCCGAATAATTCGTGCTATGGATGACGGGCAGCGACTCGTCTTCCGCGCTTCGGGCGATTTCGAGCAAGAGATCGGCTTGCGAAGCTAAATACAGATGGCTCGAAGACGACGCTCCCCATTCCCGCTCGAGCGTTCGATCCGGTCCGATCAGCGCGACAGGAAGTCGCAAAGTCTCATGCAGCAGCTTGCCGATATAGGCAAGGCGGTTAAATTCGTCGTGATGCACCATGAAAGATATCTTCCTTCGTTAAATACAAGATTGCTATGAATCTTACCATAATTATTTATTAAAATGCAGTATGATGTATTCAAATCGCTTGAACAGTCTGCTCAAGGAGAATGATGACCATGCTGTTGCTTAAAGGACAATCGATACTCTTCATTGAGCACGTATATAAGCAACAATCCGTTACTAACAATGGCGAACGCACATCCGACAGCGGTATGGCAACGATCGCCGACCGGCTATTGCAAATGGTCTATCCGGAGCTCAGTCTCCAGGTCGAGGCATGCGCATCCGGCATCCATACGCTCGATTCGGCCGTGGACGGATGGTTGGATGCCGCACGACGACTCCGACCGGATTGGCTCGTTATCCCTCCTCTACATGGCGACAATTGGCCCGCGTATTCAACCGATGGTCGGCCGTTGACGCCCGACCTGCTCGAAGCCGCGCTCCGCCGAATGATGAGGGACATACAACCGTATGCGATCAACTTGGCGTTAGTCGCGCCTATATCTTTAACCTCATCCGATAAAGGTTTCATCTCTCCGTATGCAGACGTAGCGCGTTCCGTCGCCGAGGAAGAAGGATGCCTCTTCATCGACGCGCAAGCCGAGATCGACGACGTCCGTCTCAAATACGCGCATCAAGCCGCCCCGACGAACGAGGAACTATCGGCTGACATCGAGATGTCGCTTACGAATGTTTTCCTGCAGGCCATCGGATTCCAATGGGTTAGACGGAATGCTTTTGCGGTAACCGAACGGCCATCGTTTCAACTTTCCTGTTCCTGCTAAAGAATAGAGCCGCGAGGGGTTAATATCCCCCGCGGCTCTTGTTTCAATTGTCATCCTTCTCGTCGATAAACCTCCCGATCTCAGCCAACACTTTGCGATACTCCTGGGTTAAGACGCCGTGACCCGCGTTGGCGTACAGCAGCAACCGCGAATCGGTTATGCGCCGGTTAACCATTTTCGCGTGCGCCGGACGGAATACCCAATCTTTCATCCCATGGATAATAAGCGTCGGAGAGGTGATTTTGCCTAGTCGCTTGAAGCTATCGAAAGAACGGCTCGCTTGTTTATGAATGTCCATCGTTCTTCGTGCCGGCGGCGATCTCTGCATGCGTTCGACGGACGCGGCGATGATGTCCGGATTTTCCCGTATATAAGGTTCCGGATACAGCATATCCAATGTATCTTGCGGGGAGAAAGCAGTCGTTTTGCGCGACATCCACTTGAGCATCCGGAACGTTGGCAATGTCCGGGTCACGCCGCAAGTCGTACTGCATAAGATTAGCTTCGCTACGCGCTCGGGGTATTCAATCGCGATTTCTTGAGCGATCATTCCGCCCATCGACTGACCTAGCACATGCGCTTGCTCAATCCCCAAAGTATCCATGAGCCCGACGACGTCTTTTGCCATATCCGCGATACTATAAGCTTCTTCCGGGGCATCGCTCTGCCCCGTTCCGCGATTATCGAGCAGTATCAGGCGACGCTTGTCGCTTAACCCGGCTTTGATCGCCGGGGACCACCAATCCCTATTGGCGTCTTTGCCCGTTATCGCGATCAGAGGGAACCCTTCCCCGATCGATTCGTAACCGATATGAACGCCGTTAACGAACGCCTTGTTCATCGCTATCCCCTCCCGACCTTCGACGATACTGTATTCGTCGAAGGTCGGGAAGGACACGTACGAAATCCCATTCGTTTAATAAAATTTGCGCATCCCGCGCTAGACGTTCTCCGTTAATCGAAAAGCCACGAGCCGTACATCGCTGGCACGCGCGACGAAAGTCATCCTGCCGGAAAGGAACGCCGAAGCGTCCGAAACATGGAACTTCGCGCCGTCTACGCGGATTTCGCTGCCGCGCGGCGTCGTTCGCAAGTAAAAGGATACGGAGAGGCGACGGGCACTCCGCGTCAATACGGTCGACGCCAGTACGTCTCCCGCTTCGGCGTCGCGAAGAACGACTCGGGTACCGAGGTCGGCTTCGGTTTCCACTAGCAGTTCCTTTATTGTGCCGTCAACGGCTTCCCACCGAATACCGGCTTGCCCGCCAGCCGCCTGATGGTTAAGCGTCCAATCCCATTGCGCCGTATAGGAAGCCGAACACTCCGGCAAATAACTTAGCGAGAGGGCGCTTGCGTTCCCCGTTCGGATATCCGCCCCTTCCTTCCCGATCGAGACGGGTCCGTTCGCTTGGAATCGGCCGTTCAGCTCGGCGATCGAACGAAAACGGGTCTCGTAATGTGCCGTAACGGCTATTCCTCCGAAGGCTGCGCTAGAATGCTGCGTTACGAGCCCCAACTTGCAGGCGTCGAATGCGAGCACGCCACCGTATTGCAAGCTGCCGTCCAGCGATACGGATAAAGCCGTGCCGAATTTATCCACACTAAGCTGATGCCACGCATACGGATCGAAATCCGACGACAGGCCGACGCGGACCGCTTCCGATTCGAGATTTCCTTGAATCCGTATGATCGCTAGCTCCTTGCGTCCCGCATCTACGACAATCCTCAAGGAAGCATCGCTAACGTGACTTTCGATCAGAACGCCGCAGCAGCATCCGCTCATCTCCCGATGGCAACGAATCCAGCTCTCGAACCGATAATCCTGCCAGATCGGCCATTGCCTAACATGACCGAGCACTTGCTTGTTGTTATTCGCCATTTCCCCGTCGCGAATGAGCCAATCCCCGGACACGACTTCCCATCGCGCCGGATCCGGCGGCGATCCTTCTGGTCTATCGCACAGCTCGCGAAAAGCCGGCAAACCCGGCGCGTCCTGCGCTTCCCAAGTCGGCCCCGGAATCCACATACGCTCGCCCGCCCATAGCAGCGGATCCATTCTGAGCTGCCTGCGTTCTTCCCGCTTCGGCGCGTCCGACACTTCCCTGCCATGGTACATGACCCAATGATCAACGAGATTCGGCGCGAGGACGACGGAATGATGGCCCGGTCCCTCTACCTTATCGTTCTTCCGCAGCAGCGGCGCATACTCCCATGGGCTCGGATATTTAACGAATTCGCACTCTCCGATGCTGTTCGCCGAAGCGTCCATGGCCGTCCCGATAAAATAATTTTCATGCTCGAAGCCGTTGCCGCTGTACATCACGTAATGACGTCCTTCGCGCTTCAAGTAAAACCCGCCCTCGAGCGTATGCCAATCGCGTCCGTCGCCGAACCGATTCGGATATGACACCTCCTCGGGAATGCTGGCGCCGACGATTAGCCGGGGCTTGCCTTCGGGAGTAAAAGGAGCGAGCAATCTGTCCATCAAGATGATGGTTGCCGGTCGGTCCGGATCCGTTCCCGCATAGTTATCGACGCTATAGATGAGGTAGAACGAGCCGTCGTCGTCCTTCACGACATGCGCGTCGATCGAGAAGTAGTCGAACAGCGTCCGGCGATAGTCGAACGGACCGAGCGGGGAGTCCGACACCGCTACTTTCATGAACTGAAAATGCTCCGCCGTGTCCCCGGAGGAGTAGTACATGTAGAACAACCCGTTATGGTAAAGAACGCATGGCGCCCAATAGCTCTTCTCCGGACTCATGAGCGCATATCCGCGACTCGTCCACTTCGTCAAATCGCGGGAATGAAGCACGGTCACCCCATCGTGCGCGGTCGAGTAACCGTAATATTCCCCTTTGAACGCCAGAACATAGGGGTCGGGATGCGTTCTCGGAACGACGGTTCCGGCGCTGTCGTCTTCTTCGTAGTCGATCGGAAGCGGATTGGCATACACCCGTTCAGTGAGCGTTCGAAGGCTTGGCAAACTGCCGCTATTCATCTTAACCCGGACACTCCTTGTGCCAACGCGGCTAGGCCCCCATGAGGGTCTGCTTTTCCATTGTGCAGGAAGCATCCGCCTTGCGTTACTGTTCAAGCTGCCACTTGATCGACATACGACTATCCGATTGCGCGATTGCTATGATTTTAATGAACGAGCTCGCGCTAACTTATTTCTGTCGAATGGAATGCGTCCGCATTAACGAAAATTGCTCGGCAAGATAATGCGGCGAGTACGGCATGTCTTTGCGAAGCCAAGAGACGATCGTGCCGATCAAGGCCGAGGAAGCGTACCAGATGGCGATTTCTTGCTGAATGCCAACGGCTGCAAGAGTCGCGCTCCCCTTCTTCTCGACGGCCTCCGTAATCAATTTCGTCAAAAAATTAAGCAGGCGTTCCGTGAAGATCGGCGTTTTTCTCGAGGCGAGAATGACCTTATACCACTTTGAATTGTCGGCGATATGCTCCAGCAGCGTCACCAGCACCCGCTCCTCGTCTCCCGCGGTCGGCAAATCCCACTTTTTCCTCAGAATCCCCTCGATGTTCTCGATCATTTCGTCCGCCAGCTTGTCCATCATGTCCGGGATGTCCCGATAATGCAGGTAAAAGGTTACGCGGTTGATCGTAGCCCGTTCGGCTATCCGATTGACCGATATTTTCTCGACGTCCATCTCCTGCAGCAAATCGACGAAGGCATCCCGGATCAATTGGCGCGTGCGGAGGATTCGTGGATCGGTGTAAGGCTTTTTATTGTCGCTCATGTTCGCGCTCCCTTGAGACTACAGATTTTTGATTTGAGGAAGAATCCTCCACAAAGACGATCAAGAAAGTACCGGCGAAAGCTTAAGCTAGCCCGTATAAAAAGAAGACTACTCTCCTCGCGTTCGAGGGAGTAGTCTTCTTCGTTATTTCCTGAAAGTCTACGTGATGTAATAGACGTGAGGAGGCTGACGCGCACGCTTCTCCCTATAAATCCGGGGACTTACGCCGGTATAACTCTTGAATTGGTTATTGAACGTTCGCAGCGATTGAAAACCGCAATCCTCGGCGATCTGCAACACCGTCCGATGGGCGGAGCGTACAAGCAAGTCCATGGCGAACTGTATGCGTAAACGTTGAAGAAATAACAAAGGAGACACTCCCGTTAATTCGCGGAAGGCGCGATAGAATACCGACTTACGCAAGCCGCTTGCCTTGATCAGCGAATCCCCGTCCACATCCTCTTTCGAATGCGTCAAAATATGCTGAATAGCTTTCAGGACGCCGTCCATTTCGAATCGGTCCAGATTGCGGTTGCCTTCTTTATCCGCGTAATCGTAAATTAGCAGCAGCACATCGATCAGGTGCTTGAATCGAAGCGCCTCCGAGATCGCGCCGCCTTGCTTATGCAGGAGAACGGCTTCTTCCGCCGCCTTGCGAATGAGCGCGGCTTGCGGAGCATGGCGCGGGATCTTCGGCACCGACAGCCACTGGGTATAGAACGGGGAGAGAAGCGTGCTGCCTCCGGGGATCGACTGCACCGCGGACGGAGAGAACAGAAGCAGGATCCAGTCGGCGTCCGCTTCCTTCGCGATGCCCCAATGAGGCTCGAAAGGCCGACAGACGAATATATCCCCCGCTTCGCCGTGGTAGACCGTATCTCCGAACCGATACTCCACCTCGTGATCCAATACGATGCACACCTCTAGACATTCGTGATAATGAACGTCGTGCGCTTCCGTCCGTAACGGTAGCCGCACGAACTCGAACGGCTTCTCCAACCGGATATCGTCATAATACAAGCCGAACACCTCCTATTAACTATTTTATCTCCCGTGGACAATTTGACTAGTATCGGATAGATGCCTAGCGAGATTAATTGCAAGTCGCATGTTAAATTAGGCGAAACACATTCATTTGGAGGACTTGCGATGCGATTTTATTTAATCGGAGCCGGCTTTATTAGCCGCACTCACGCGGAAGCTATTTACAAAAAACTGCCTAGCGAAGAAGTCGAGTTGAAAGTCGCCGAGCCGTTCGAGAAAAGCCTGGCTGAATTCATAGCGGCTTTCCCGAATGCGATAGGTTACGGCGATGCGGCCGAGATGCTGTCGGAAAGCCCGCGGGAAGACGATATCGTCATCGTCGGAACGCCTCCTGCCGTGCACTTCGAGCTAGCGATGCTAGGACTCGCTTCAGGTCGTCACGTCTTGTGCGAGAAACCTCTCGTGATGGATAAGCAGCAATCCGAGTTGCTGCTGCAGGAAGCCAAATCCCGCTCGTTATGGCTCGGATGCTGCAGCAACCGTTTTCTGGGCGATGCCAAAATCGAGGCAGTCAGAGAGCTGCTCGGACAGCGGAAGCTCGGCGAACCGTACAAAGCGACGTTCATTCATAGAAACGAGCGCGGCCGTCCCGGAATCGAATACCAACCTTGGTCCCGCTGGTTCCTCGATCGTTCTCGTAGCGGAGGCGGCGTTCTAATCGACTGGGGACCGTACGACATCGCTTTGTTGAATCAACTATTCGCTCCCGTTCAAGTCGACGTGCTGTCCGCTTGGACGGCGCGCCCGTTAACACAGGTCGATCCGACAGACTGCGTCAACGACGTGGAGCAGCATGTCGCCGCCATGCTTCGCTACCATACGGCTGACGGCAAACAACTGATGGTCCATTACGAGCGATGCAACGTCACGCACGGCGCGCCGTACACGACGACCGAGATCGAAGGCACGGAAGGCGCGGTCAGCTGGGATAGCTACTTCTCGGGGGATTCCGTCACTTACGGAAGAGATTTAGAAGGAAGCAGAACATCCGAAACGCATACCTACTCTAACCCGGAGGGGACGTTCGGCTTCATGGACAACCCGGTTCGCTATTTCATCGATAAAGTGAAATCGGACAGTGCGTACGCTCTCGTCAACGAGCAAGCCGCGTTTAACTTTCAATGCATGATGGCCATTTATGCTTGCGCGGAAACAAGAGAACCTCAGACCGTTAGACTGGAGGGTGCTCCCGTATGAAGACAGGATACTCCACCGGACTATATGGCTGGGGCGAGCGTTGGAAGCTGGACGGCAAGCCGCTGGATTGGAACGACATCTTCCAAGAGTGCCGCACTGCCGGACTCGGTGCCGTCGAACTAACTTCGGATCAAGATCTCGTTAAGCAAGCGCTCGCCCATGACTTGAAGGTATCCGCGATATACTGGGGCTTACCGCTCCACGAGCGATTAGACGAGGAACTCGTGAAACGCGAGGCTCTCTTGCTCGCCGAACGCCTGCATGCCGGAGGCGGATCTCACCTGCTCGTGAACGCCGATCCGAAGTGCGGTTGGTATGTAGCCGCGCCGAAGTCCGACGACGACTTCAAGCGGCAAGGCGACAATTTGAGCCGCATTGCGCATTGGCTGTCGTCCAGCTCGGTTCGAGTCTGCATGCATAACCATGCCGCAAGCCCGTATAACGCGATCGGAGATCTTCGCGCGGCCATCGAATTCGCCGATTCGTCCGTCGGACTATGCGTCGATACCGGCTGGGCTCACGTTGCCGGCTTAAATCCCCTCGATTGGATTACCCGATACGACGACCGCATCTTTGCGGTCCATCTCCGTAACCACCGAGGGGACGTACCGACGGAAGACTTGATCGAAGGCGACCTAGATCTTGCGGCATTCGCTCATAAGCTTCGCGACATCGGCTATGACGGATGGCTAACGATGGAGCTGTGGCATCGCCTGGATAACGCTCCGATTCGAACGATGACCGAGGATACGGCGTTGTCGATCGAATGGCTGCGTTCCGTACTTAAGTAGAAACAAACAAGACTACTTGCCTCAAGTTCGAGGATAGTAGTCTTGTTCTTTGTTATGCCGTCACATTCTATAGCGGATACAGAATCTTGGCGTCGCCCCAATCCGCGTGATCCCAATCGCCGCCGTTCACTCCGTTCGTCACGACGAGCTTCAGCTCGTTAACGCCGGAGATGTCCAAATCGATGTGCGCCGTGTCCGTCGTTGCCGTCATGACGCCGCTATCGTACGATTTAACGCCATCCAGCCATACTTCGAAGACAACGTCTCCGTTGCCGAACGTCTCGTCGTCCACGCCTACGAATGCTTGGAACCGCGCGTACTCGCCTCCCAGCGTGTACACGATCGTCGACGCGGCATGCGTGCCTAGCCCCTTCGCGTACACCGTATCATTCAGCGTGATCGGCTTTCCGTCGGACGATTTGTCTCGCATAATATTACCCCAGCCCGCCGTACCCGAATCCCAAGCGTAATCGCTCAAGTAGACCGTCGACGATGAAGGCGGAGACAGGACGGCCGTGGCCGCGTTGCTGGCGCCGGAGCGGTTGCCCGCCGCATCTCTTGCTTTCACCGTGAACGTGCTAGCAGTGCCAGGAATGAGTCCCGTCGCCGTATAGGACGTAGCGGATGCGCCCGATGTCGTACCGATCTGCACGCCGTTACGGAAAACCTCGTAGCCCGTAACGGCTTTGTTGTCCGTCGAAGCCGTCCAAGTCAAGCTCGCGCTTGTGCCCGTCACCTCGGCCACGGACAAGCTCGGCACCGTCGGCGCTTGCGTATCCGGCAGCTCCGTCGTCACGCTTAGCGGCGCGCTCGCATCAGATACGTTGCCATCCGCGTCTCTCGCCCTCAGTGTGATGCTGTATGTTGTTGCCGGGCTCAGGCCCGTTGCCGTGAAGGACAATTCTCCCGGTGCCGTCGTTCCAGACAACGTACCGTTCACGTAGACGTCGTACCCTACGACGCCGATGTTATCGGATGCGGCGCTCCAGGTCAGATCGATCGTCTCGTCGGTTCGGGTCGGGGATGCCAAATTCGTCGGCGTCGTCGGCTTCTTCGTATCGCGTAACGTCGGCGCGACTAGGATGAGTTTCTCCTTCAGATCGGCTCTTCCTTCGTTATCCCACACGACGAGCGTCACTCGGTATGCGCCTGCTTTGTCATACACGTACGTCGGCTTCGCCGACGCGCTTGGTAAGCCCGCTCCGAAATCCCACAAGTACGTCGCGATCGCCCCGTTGTCCGTCGACGTGCTGACGAACGTCACCGGTTCGCCCTCACGCACGACCAGCGGATTCGAGAAGCCAGCCTTCGGCTTAGGATTGGAGAAGCCGCGCGAAGTCGGCTGCGTATTGTTGCCGTTGCGATAGACGAGGTTGCCCGACCATTCCAAATCTTGCGCGGCGGATGGATACGGATCCATCGTCACGTCCTTGTTGCCATAGATCAGGTTGTTCGTGAAGCTCAGCTTATCGACGCCGGGAGCGCCTGTGATCTCGATCGCCTTGCGGCCGTTGTTAGCGATCAGGTTGCTGTCGAACGTCAAGTACTGGGAATCGCCGTGAATGCGGACGCCGTTCCCTTCGTAGCCCGGATAAGCGGCTTTCGGATTGCCGAGCTGCGTATTGATGAAGCTGTTCTTATAGAAATATTGATAGCGCTCAATCTCGCCCGATCCGGCGCCTTGCAGCTGCATACCCCACATGACGAGGTTCGTAATCGTATTGTAGCCCCAGAGCTGATGCCCCGTGCCCGGCGATTGTTGAATGCCGACTTGCTGCCCGCCGTCGACCACGTTGTCCGACGTCACCGCGTTCTCGGCCATGATCTCGAGTCCGATGGCGCCGACCGTTCCGTCCGTCGCATGCACCGTATTGCGGCGGACTGCGATCGTCTTCGAGCGGACCGCGCTTATCCAGTGATCAACGACGTTGTCCTCGATGATAGCGTTGTCTACGTTCGTATGAAGCTCGATCGACAAGCCGTTTTCTTTTTTGCCGGAGCCCGTGATTTTGTTGGAGCGGACGATCGGTCCCGGACTGTCGTCGTTGAGGAAAATACCTCCGCGTCCCGTGTCCGCGATGACGTTCCGTTCGATGACCGCGTTCTTGGAGCTCCATCCGACGCGAACCGCCGCGCCCCACATGGAGTTCACGCCGATGTTGGACACGTTATTATCCGTTATCCGCAAGCGATTCGTCCCGATCCCGTATAGCGCGTGCGGACCGAACCCGCTAGAGGCCGCGAAGTCCTTTACCCGCAGCCCGCTCATCTCGTTGCCGCTTCCTAATTCGGAGACGGCCGCCGACATGACGACCGTGCTGTTATTGCCATCGAGCGTCATGTTCTTGATTGAAGCGTTGGAGACATTATAGAAGTAAAACATATACGTATCCGAGCTATCCTTGTACTTGACGATCGTTCCAGCTTGGGATTGCCCCTTGATCGTAACGCCCGACTTGCCTCGAACCGTCCCGCCGAGATAGTACGTCCCGTTCGGAATAAGCACGGTGTCCCCAGCGTTCGCGGCGTCGATCGCCGCCTGTATGGCGGCTTTGTCGTCCTGGGCATCCGCGCCGTTCGCCCCGTAATCCGCGACGGATAGCGTCGCGCCCGCCGGTCCGCCTCCCGCGGCGAACCCCGTAACCGGACTTGCCGTTAGTACCATGCCCAGCGATAACATAAAGCTTATTGCCGCCTTGCGGTGTGACTTGATCTTCATTCGTCAATTTCACTCCCTCAAGCTAGAATGGCTCGGCTCCATAGGAGCCTGCTCTTCCATTCTGCATGCGGAAGCTTGCGATAGTTACTATATAATGTGAGACTCTATCTCGTTTTGGGCTATCGAATTGGGCGATCGCTATGATTATTGCGGAAGCGTCGGCGATCCAAGAATCGCCCTCGGTTATACGGATTAATGAACGGGAACTACGCGTTCACTGCCGCTTCATGAAGGGATAAGCCTATCCTGTTTGAGCGGCGAAGACAGCACGATGAGCGTGGTCGAATCGCCGAACGCCCCCAGTTCGTTAATCGCGCTTTCCAGCGTTTGGAGCGACTCGGTAACGAGCTTAACGAGAAAATTATACTGATGTCCGCTGATGCGGTGCAGTTCGACGACGTCGCGCGCTTCCCGGCAGTATTCCACGAACCGATCGTATCCTTTCGTATAGAACAGGACGAACGCAGCGATCGGCTTGTTGATTTTCTCCGGGGCGACGACGGCGCGATAATGGTCGATGATACCCTGCTCCTCCAGTCGGCGAACCCGCTCCGTGACGGCCGGCTGCGACAAGGAGACGGTCTTGCCCAGGTCCGTCATCGAGATGCGGCCTTGCTCTTGCAGCACGAGCAATATTTGTTTGTCCAGATCGTCCATTCGATCGACTCCTTTATTTTTAAGGCGAATGTCGTATTATAACAGGGTTTTTAAGCGTGATGCCGCTAATTGACTTAAATGATCCATGTAATCATGCTCATAAATTATATAAAATTTACTCCAAGAAATGAATTCGCCAACAGGAGAGGAACTTACATGACGGATCACGAGTTGTTACAGCCCGTGCGCATCGGCGCTTGGCGCCTTCGGACGCGGATCGCGATGGCGCCGATGACGCGCGGTTTCGCGGACGATGCCGCCGGAACGATCGGCGAGGATGTCGTCGCTTATTATCGGCGGCGGGCAGAGGATGGAGTCGGACTGATCATTACGGAAGGCATTATGCCGTCTCCCCGGGGAAAAGGAACCTTCGGAGTGCCCGGCTTATATACGAAAGAACAATCGAACGCATGGCGTAAAGTGACGGAAGCGGTGCATGAGGCAGGTGGTACGATCATAGCCCAGCTCTGGCATGTCGGTAGGCTGACTCATCCCGATCTGACCGGCGGCCTCGCGCCGCAAGCCCCGTCGGCCCTGCAAGCGGAAGGGCTCGTGCATAAACTGCGCAAGCCGTTCACGATGCCCGAGGCGATGACGATTGATGAAATCCGCCAAGTCGTGAGCCAGTATGAACAAGCGGCGCGGCACGCGATGGAAGCCGGGTTCGACGGCGTGGAGATTCATGGCGCGCACGGCTACTTAATCGACCAGTTCGCCTCGGCCGCCACGAACCTCCGAACGGACCGTTATGGCGACGGCAGAGCCGGTCGCTTGCAGCTCATGAGAGAAGTGCTCTCCGCCGTCGGCGAAGTCGTCGGCATGGACCGCGTCAGCATCCGATTCTCGGAGCTGAAGGACGATCAGCCCGGCTTCCGGTGGCAAGAGCCGGAGGCGGAAGTCGATGCGTACCTTGGGATGTTTCGCGAGGTCGGCCTGCGCGTGCTCCACCCGTCGACGAATACGTTCTCCCGGCCGGTGTCCGGCGATCTGACGCTGCACGAGCTTGTCCACGAACGCTGGGACGGCGCCATCATCGGCGTTGGCGGCCTGACCGCGGGTTCCGCTGAGGAAGCGATCCGCAAAGGCGTTATCGATGTCGCAGCCTTCGGTAAACCGTTGCTGGCCAATCCCGATTTCATCCACCGGCTTCGGAGCGGCCAGTCGCCGATCCCATACGATTCGGCGGTCCATTTGAAGCGGTTGGTATAAGAAATAGGGTAGCCGAAACTTCAATTTCGGCTACCCTTTGCGTTACTCGATTTGATAATTAATGTAATCTTCCAAGCAACCTATAAATAAAGACTGCCGCTTCCGCCCGGGTCGTATGTGCCTTGGGCTCGAACTTCCCATTGCCAGTACCGTTCATTAATCCGCTTAACCGCATGGCTTCGACCGCTTCCGTCGCGTAGTCCGAGACGTTCGCCTGATCGCTAAACGGCTTTGCCCCCGATGTCGCTCCTAGGTCCTTGTTAAGCAGCATGGATAACTTATAGACTATAACCGCCATGTCCTGCCTCGTAATCGGATCCTCGACACCGAAGCTTCCGTCTGGCCTGCCTTCTACGATTCCGAGTTTTTGGGCAGCGGCTATTGCATTCTCGTACCAAGCCCCAGACTTTACATCGGTAAATGTGCTCTTCCCCTTATCGTCATTCATCTCAATCGAATTCATAAGCATCTTAATGAACTCCGCGCGCGTCACTTGTCTCATCGGTTCGAACAACCCGTGGCCATTACCGACGATTATCCCTCTTGCAGCCAATGCTTCTATACCTTCCCGTGCCCATGAGACATGTTCCAGATCGCGGAACGAAACGCGCACGTAAACCGGGAACATAACCGTGTCTTCAAGCCATTTCTTCTCCGACTTAAGATCGGAACCTACCGTCTTGATGGATTCTATCTTAATCGAGGCATCGCCTTTCCCTATGGACTTGAAAGTGAATACCGATACCGGCTCAGCGCCGCTGACTCCGGGAACGGTCCCGATTTTGGTGAAAGCGAACGTGATCTTGTTGCCCGAATGAAGCGGAGAGATTGAAAAGCCGTCCTGCTCGGTAACCTTACTCTTAGGTAACGCATTGTTAGCCGACTCGAACGAAAGCTTAGACGAATCGTATGAAACAACGACTTCGTATCCGTACACATCATGCATGTTACGACCTCTAACCGTCACGTTAAAGGTTTCATTCACGTATACGGTAGTCTTATCGATGCTCAAATCGTAAGACGCATCAGCAACCGCGAAGGCTGGAGAAATAGCTACGCATGCGAAGATCAGACATAACGCCATATAGGAAACAAACCACTTTCGCAGCATAAGGTTCCTCCTCGATAAAAAGGCGGAGGAAGGGCAACCCCTTCCTCCTCCCTATTCGCTTAAGCTTGCAAAATCTTCTGTGCGATAATGACGAGGTCTTGAATATCGATAACGCCGTCATTATTAAGATCCATGCGTTTAATCGCATCCCATCCGGCAGCTTGCGATGTTTTACCGTAGTTGACGGACACTTGAGCCAAATCAAGAACGCTTATTCTGCCATCGCCGTTCACATCGCCCGAGACTTGCGTCACGACCAACTGTTTGAAGGCTTGAAGCGCTTGGCTCAGCGTACTTGCGGCATCTTGAACCTGCTGCTGAGTCGGTGTTCCGCTTGCGACCGAGACCGCCGCGTTAATCGCTGCTTGCAACGCGGTCTTGGAGCCGGCCGGATATTGACCGATGGCAGATCCCTCCGTAGCCCCGTCATGGAAGGCTTGAGCTTCTGCAATGAGGTTGAGAAGCGCTTGTTTGTCGACGAATACGATCTGCACGTTCAACGGGGCGCCGATTGCGGCTATGAATTCCGCATTCGCATCCGAGAACGTCGCGGTTAAGAGGTTGAACGCGGCAGTCTTGCTTTCCGTAAGCGCCTTGGCTTTCAAGTTGAGCATAATGATTATGCCGTCAGCCGTAACGGCATGATCCGGACCTTGGCTCGCCAACAAAATTCGCACCTTGCCAGGTTCATCCGTATCCGTTCCGACTACGGCCATTCCTTCCGTCAAAGATTCTGCGCTTGTAAATTCAATGGCGTCGGAATCATAGCTGACTTGAACATCTTGAGCCAACAACGGTACCGTCACGTTGTTCAATAGGATATTTATACTGAACGCGGCATTAGCATTAACTTCGTTGCCCCCAATGAGCGATACGACCAGCGCCCCCGTCGCATGGATCGATAATTCGTTCGTCACCGAAGCGGTAGCGCCATTAGCGTCAGTAACCGTTATGGATACCGTATAAGGGCTCGAGACATCCGCTGCTTCCGCCGGCGTTCCCGTAATGCTTCCCGAAGCGGAATTGAAAATCAAGCCGTCCGGAAGCCCGGTCACGTTCCACGAATATGGACCGGTTCCTCCGATCGCGCTAAAGCTAAGAGGCTGGATATAGGTGCTTCCGATCTCTCCGGCAGGCAGCACCGCATGATCGATCGGCGAGCTGATCGCGAGCGCGCTTTCCGTGACCTGCATAGTGTCGATTCGAATTCCCGGGGAATCGAATACGACGTATATCGTATGTTGTCCGACCGGTGCGCTGTCGATCGTTGCTTCTACGTCAATAAAACCTAGCTCTTTTACCGTCTGATCGGCCGCGGTCGGCATCGTGTACGTGGCAACGCTCGTAACCGGTACGGCGATTGTCGCGAACGGATCGTTCGTCGGCGAATCGGCCCTTAACGTAATGGTGCCGCCGCCTGCACTGCTCGCGACTCTGACGTTCAGCTTCTTCGCTCCGCTGAAATCCGCCTTCGGTAGGGCAACCCAAGAGCCGTTCTGTTTGGAATTGACGGTATAGTACTTACCCGCGATTTGACCGGCACGCAAGCTTTCTACCGTCCTAGCTTTCGAAGCCTCCGAATACATGACGGCGTTCGATGCGAATGCATGATCGAATACGCTGAACCCGCTGCTTGCGGACAATGCGGCAAGCTGGCTACCCGCGATAGAGATGTCCTTCGTAGCACGGATATCAGCCGACGAATGGCCGACCATCAACGTATAAGAGCCGTCTTCCACGATATAATCGCCCTTATTCACGTCCCATATCGCGAAGTCTTTGGGATCGACGGTCAGGTTGACCACTTTATGCTCGCCCGCGGTGAGGGACACTTTCTCATAAGCGACTAGCTTCTTCTGAGGGGTTACGTCGCCATACGCGGAACCGTTCTTCTTAGCGTACAATTGTACGATTTCCGAAGTGGTGACGCTACCCTCGTTGGTGATCTCAACGGATACATCGAATGTCGATCCGCTGTTGACCGAAGACGGAGATGCAAAATCTTTGTACGTGAATTCGGAATATCCGAGTCCGTATCCGAACGGATACGTGACCGGCGCTTGCGTGTACATGTAGGTAAGCTTAGACTCGGCAGGATCCGCGTTGGACATATCGACCGTATAGCGCGGATCCAGTTGGCTGAGCGACGTTATTGTCGTACTGCCCTCGGGAATCGAATAGTTATCGATCGCGGGCAGCACCGACATATCCGCGTACCATGTGGCGGTAAGCCTTCCCGTTGGCGCATAATCCCCGTACAAAACATCGACGAGACCTTGGGCATCGAACTCTCCCGAATACGGCTGCGTAACGATCGCGGAGACGTTCGGATCGTTCTGGATCTCGCTCATGATAACCGGCGAGCTTGCCAGCAGCACGACGATCGTCTTCTTGTTCTTGGCGGCGAAGGCGGCGGCGACGTTCTTAACCAGCTTGTAATCGTTCGCGCCCAAGTACAGATCCGGGCGATCATTGCCTTCCGCCGCGCTGTTGCTTGGATGCGCGCCTACGAAGACAAGGGCATAGTCCTGCGTTTCGGATAGCGCCGTTGCATCGGCGCCGGCTTCCTTAACCGTCGTTGTCTCGAATTTAACGGCATCCGGGCGAGTATTGAAACCAGCGATGTTCCCGATCGTCGCGGCCGCGGTCGCAACGTTGCCATCCGCTCCCGTCGTAAGGAATCGACCGCTGAACGCGCCGGTTTGGAAGCCCAATCCTCCTGCGATCACGGACGTCGAGTTGTCCGCGTTGTTCTCAAACCGTAGCTTTGCCGGGACCGTACTGTTATTGCCTAAGGAGGAAAGCGTGGACCAATTCGGATTGGTCAGTAACAAGGTTGCCGCGGCCGTATTACCGACCGCTGCGCTATTGGCCGTCGGAGCGGTAACCCAACGCCCGTTCGCCTTGGATAATAGGCTTGTGGCATTTTGCCCCCAATCAAATACTTCGAACAATTGCGCATTGGTGAACGCGTCGTTCACAGGCGTATAGTCGGCCTTCAATTGGGCGCCGGCCGCAGCTGCGCTAGCCGTCAAATATTGGCCGTTCGTCTTGGACTTAAGCGCGATCACTTCGCCTCCGGTGTTAAATTGCACATTGGCGGGACCGACCGTATTGAGGATCGAGTATAGCGCCGTTTTGCCTGCTGTCGGGAGGCTAGGCGTAGCTGCGGAGTATTGGGCTTTCATCCGCATATCCGCATACGCTCCGATTACCGCCGCTTTTTTATTTTTAGCTAACGGGAGCGCGGCGTCGGTGTTTTTCAGCAATACGACCGTTTCTCTGGCAGCCTGCTGCGCGACTTCTTGATGCGCCGGCGTGTTGAAGCTAGTCAGATTCGCGGAGATGTCCTTGGCCTGGCTTGCAAACGGATAAAATTTAGGTACGCCGTTCTCTTCGACTTCGTTGAAAATTCCCGTACGAACGAGTTGATTGATAAGCGGACGGCCGGCTTCTTGAACGTCTTGCAGCGTAATGCCGTACAGGCCTTCTTTGACGGCATTGGCCAGAGTCACGACGTCCGTCTTATCCGTTCCGGATGCACGTACGGATTCCGAATGGGCAAGAACCATCAGCGCGAGCGCATGTTTACGGTCCAATGTGTACTGCGTATCGTAGCCGTTGCTGAAGCTCGTATTGAACAAGTGATTCTCTCCGTTAAAGTCCGGCGAAGAATACATCCCGTACTTGGCAAGGTTATTGCCCAGGATCATGTACGGAGAAATAATGTTCGGAATGCCGTTCGTACGACCGAAGGAGGTCATTATGCCCGATACCGATCCGGATTCCAATCCTTTGAACGCGGATGGAATCTGGTATTCGTAGATCGCTCTGGCGCTTGCCGCGGTGCTCGATGATTGCCGGAACCATTCCGCGTTGTATAACGAGAAATGCTTCGTCCCTACGATCGCGCGAATCCAAAATCCGTCGTCGCTAGCGTCTTGATTCGTACCGGACAGCCCTGCGGCCATATTATCGATCATCGTCGCCGAAAGATAAGGGTCTTCGCCGTATCCTTCGGGGAACCGTCCGTTGAGCGGATTAATGCGAAGATCCGACAAGGCCGTGAAAGCGATAGGCTTCGACTGATTCGCGCCATTGTGAATATTAGCCGTGCCTTGCTTAACGTTGAGCTGGCTGATCTTCTCGCTACCCATCACTTGCCCGACTTCCGTCAGAAGCTCCTTATTCCAAGTTTGCCCGAGTCCGACAAGCGCGGGAAAGTCGGTCGAGACGCCGTATACGTTGTCCGCAGCGGCTATGCCTCCCGGCACCGTTTTCCCTTTGATTGCAGGCTTATCGTCCATCACGAACGTATAGTTGTCGCGGATCCCCGTTGCATATAGCGCAGCGCCTTCAAGCCCGACATAATTGAAATAAGTATCGACGAACGCGTCTAAGTGCGCGGGAACTCCGTCGAACAAGGGCATGCCATCGAAAATGCCGCCTATTTGTGTTTTGAACACAATGCTCTCTTCGGCCGAAGCCGTCGTCGGAAAAGCTTGTAACGCTCCGCTTGCCACGATCGTACTTGCCAGTAGAACAGTCGATAATTTCCTGTTCCAAAGCCCCTTAACCATCGTCATTCGTACACCGTCCCATTAATCACATTTTGATTGAAGAATGTGACTGACTCCCGATGCTTTTCCCTATGATGAAGCTCCTTTTTGTAACAAGCACCCCCTAATCACGCGGTAAATTCGGAAGTTAACGATACGTTGTGTATCTTAAGTGTAAGCGATTACTTTCGGTCGATTAAGTGCTTCATAATTTGGATACGATCCTCATTTTTTTGATTCGCGGTGCAAAAAAAAAGAAGAACCGGAAGTCCGGTTCTCCAGATCGTCGAGAAACCCCTCGTTTTTTTAAGACGTAGGGGTTTCTCTTTATTTTGGGTAAGGGATTGAAGGAATTGGAGTAGGAAATTACCCCAATTCCCTCCTTTCTAACTGGAGGGCAATCTTCTTCATGTTCTGCACTGTCGCAGTCATGAGCGCTTGCTCGGTTGCATTTCGTAATCCACGCAACCGGCAATAGCGAAACCCGTGGAGCTCTTTAGCGTCCGCGAAGCTTCGCTCAATGGTTTCTTTTCGTTTACGGTAAAGCTTCTTGCCCGACTTACTGAGTCGGTTCAGCCTTACGCGTTCTTTACACTCTTCCCAAACATGTCTGGTAACTACTTTGCGCTTGTTACGAGAACGCGTACACCTCTCGAGCATCGGACATGTTGCACATTGTTTGGGATCAGATACGTAGTGCCGGTAGCCATCCCTGTCCGTCGTACTGTAGCGTAATTCTTGCTGCTGGGGACAGATATATACATTTCGCTCTGAATCGTATTTGAATTCGTGTTTGTGGATCAGACCTTTCGTAGGATGGAATCGGCGATAGGCAATAACGCCAAAGATCTTCCTTGTATCGAGTCCTCTGCAGATCGGTGCGGTTAGATACCCTGAATCCAGTGCGACAGCTTCAACCTTAAAATCAAATCGTTCGCGTTGGCGGTCCAAACGTTCGAGGTAGGGCCTAGAATCGTGAACATTGCCTGCGGTGACAAAGACATCGGTAATGAGGTTGTATTTCACATCAACCGTGCGATGATCCAAATAGAAAAAGCCTTCCGGCTTCCCCTCACGGATCATGTACCCACTATCGGGATCGGTTGTGCTGACCTTCACTTCCTTGTCCTCGTTCACCTCCTCTCGCGGTTTTAGGGCTTTTTTCCGTGCGCTTTCCTGTCGGCCTCAACTGCAGCATTGAGATCGTCCAAATATGATTTCGTGTTTTGCTGGACTTGTTCTTTGGTGTATTTATGCTTATTGGCACTGGCTTTAACGTGAGTTGAATCGGAGATTAGAACGCGTCCACCCACCATGCGGTGCGAGATAGCCTGTAAGACGATCTCGTCGAATACATCTTGAAAAACATTTGTATCCTTAAATCGTGTGCGTCTGTTCCAACTTATCGTTGTGTGGTCAGGAACACGGTCGCTTAATCCAAGGCCGAGAAACCAACGATAAGCTAAATTGGTTTGGACCTCGCGCTCTAGTTGGCGCTCAGAACGAATGGCATAGAAATAGCCGAGGAAAATCATTTTGAAGAGGACGACAGGATCAATAGCCGGTCGCCCATTGTCTTCACAGTAAAGTGGTCTTACCTTCTCATCAATAAACGAGAAGTCGATATATTTATCAATCTTGCGAAGCATATGGTCTGCGGGCACAAGATCCTCAATAGAAACCAGCTCGTAGTTCTGTTGTTTATCTCGATTTGAACGTAGCATAAGGACACCATCCGTTCGATATAATATAGTTATATTATACCATATTAACGCGGTGCCGTATTAAACTATTTAGACATAAGAAGGGCTGTCGAGACTTTCTCGACAGCCTGAAGAACCGGAAGTCCGGTTCTCCTGCTATTTGTAACGAACGCTCTGCTCCGATCACGCGAAATACTTCCGAATGAAATAAGTCGGCGTACAGCTCCACGCATGGCAGTAGCTGTTAATCAGATTGCTACCGTACGGCGAATTCTTCTTGTCCGCGGGCTGATACACTTCCCAGAACGTATCGGCGCCGTCGCGCACCATTTCTCCCCAATAGGCCCGTATCTGCTCAAGCGCCTTTTCTTTGCGTCCTGCCACGATCAGCGCTTCGACCAAGTGATGGTACATATAAGGCGTCATCGGCCGAACCGCGGGGTCGGCGGCAAATAGCCGATCCAATAGCGCCGCGTTCTCATCCCGACGGAACACCCCTGCCAGCACCATCCACACTTGGGATGCCCAGGAAATCTGCCGCTCCGACCCGCTGACGAAGAAGCCCTGCGCCGGATCCCACAGATAAGCCATAGCCGCGTCCGTCACGCGGGTGATTTGCTCGCGGATGAACGCAGCCTCCGCGTCCAACTTCAACTCCTCCGCGAGCGCCAATCCATTCTTCATGCCATAGATCAATACGGCATGGGCCGGCGTCTGCTTGTTCAAGTCTTCATGCCAATCCGTGAAGCAGTACCAAGACGGGTCGTCCGTTACGATCCCCCGCTCATCGAGCCTCTCTAGCGACAGATGAATTTGTTCAAGCGCGATCGGCCAAAGCCGTACGAGCGTCTCCCGATCCTGCGATGCCAAATAGTAGTCGTGCAGCGTGGAGATGAAGAACAAGGAGTAGTCGTACAGATAAATATCGTCGCCTGCCGGTTCGGGACGCTCATATACGCATGCCCCGACTTGTCCGCCTTCGAGACGCAGCCCGGCGAACAAATACAAGCATCTTTTGACAAGATCGAACTGATTGAACGTCTCGTAATTCGCCAACGCCTGAAGCCTTAAGTCGCCGATCCACAGCCTGCGATCCCGCTTCGGTCCGTCTTCGAAGACGGTCTGCATGCAGTCTTGCAAAGTCTTCACCGCAATTCGGTCCATCTCGCGCAGATCCGCCGGCAGCCCGTCCGGCAATTCAGGAACGCAAGCCACGTCGCCGGAAGTCACGGTCGTCACGAACATGTCCGGGAAAGCGACTTTGAACTTGCGCGCGGGAGAGACGACTTCGATCTTCAAATAACGGAATGTATATCTTCTCGGAAGCGTATACGTTCCCGGAACCGTATCGAAATTGATTATTTCATCCTGCAGCCAAGATCGATCCAGCCAACCGTTATATTCATCGAAGTTCTCGGCCATCTCGCACGGCATCTCGCCGAACGTTAATTTGAGCCGAACGGGCGAATCCGCTCTCGCCTCCACCGATTGCAGGGATAAGGTCAAATAGCCTACTTGATGGTCGCCGAAATCGATGATCGCCTGATCGCCTTTACTAAAGCTTCTCGCGCGCAGCTGGTCGGCGGTACCGGACTCCGTTACTTTCCAACCATGCAAAGCCTCGGCATCCGCGATGACCTCTACCGTACCTACCGGCGACACCTTTGTCCGAATCAAATCCGGCGTCAGCCGTTCGGCCATGTCGACATATTCGTTATTCATCCCTTAACCCCGCCTACCGTCAAACCGCCGATGAAATATTTTTGAAGCGCCAGAAACATGATCAGTAGCGGAAGCGCGCATAGGATACACGCCGCGAACAGAACGTTCCATTGCGCCGGATTTTGCTGATCGCCCAGGAATCCGAGCATCGCGACCGGCAGCGGCGCATCCGCGGCCTTCGTGATGAACACCATGTTGAAGAAGTAATCGTTCCAGATCCATACGCCTTGCGTAATGACCACCGACACCGTAACCGGCAGAATAAGCGGAAACACGATTTGCCAGAAGCGGCGAAGCAATCCCGCTCCATCGATGTGCGCCGCTTCCTCGATCTCTTCAGGCACGCTGCTCCGGATAAATCCGGTATATAGGAACGTAGAGAACGGCAGACTGCACGTGATGAACATCAGAATCGGCGTGTACTGTCCCATCGGTATACCTAAGCTCTTGATCATTTGAATAATCGGAACGAGCACCATCTGCCCCGGAACGACGAGTCCCGATAGAAAGAACAGATACAGGAACTTGGACGTTTTACTGCGAATGCGCGCGATCGGGTAAGCTGCCATCGCCGCCAATAGCACGACGAAGAATACGGAGACCGCCGTCAATACGACGCTGTTCCATAATGCGGTCGGGAAATGCATGCGGGTGAACGCGGAATGGAAGCTTGTCGTCGACCATTCGTTGAAAAAGTTGAGAGGATCGGTCATGTTCCGCGGCGACCTGAACGAGCTGGAGAGCACGATCACGAGAGGAAGCAAATTTAACAATACGAGCACGATAATCGACGCATGGGTGAACGTTTTTTTCGCGAAAGCTCCGGAAGCGTTCATGCCGAAACCTCCCTTCGATTCAGGGTCAAGACGAATGCGGCCGTGATGACGATGATCAACGCGAACGCGATGATACCGAGCGCGGAAGCTTTGCCGAATTGCTGGTCCGTGAACGCCATTTTATAGATCGTGAAGATGAGCGTATTCGTCGATGTTCCCGGTCCCCCGTTCGTCATGATGAACGGATAGTCGAACGCTTTGAGGCCGTTAATGACGCTTAGCGTTACGTTGATCGTGACGGATGTGGCGAGCAACGGAAGTTTGATGAACCGAACGAGTTTCCACCGGCCTGCGCCGTCGATCTTGCCCGCTTCGAGCATATCTTGCGGAACGGTCTGCAGCCCTGCCAAAAAGATGATTGTGCCCGTACCTATATTTTTCCAGACATCGACTGCGATAATGGAGTACAACGCCTTGGAATAGCTGCCGAGGAAGTTCGTATCCAGACCGGTGATCCCGATTTTATTCATGAAAGAGGCGATCATCCCATCGTCCGGCATGTAGATATAGCTCCAGATGAAGCCAACGACGATCGCGCTGAACAACGTCGGAACGTAAAATGCCGAACGGTAGATCCCTTTGCCTCGAATATTCGCGTTTAGTAGAAAAGCAAGCGCAAGCGCAATCACGTTGCCCAAGACGACGGTAATGAACGTGTAGATCAACGTGTTCTTGATCGACAGCCCTAACAGCTCTTCGTGGAACAACGTTTTGAAGTTATCCAATCCGACGTATTTGAACTGCTGCACGTAGCCGTTATAGTCGGTCAAGCTGTACTGGAACAGCTTCATGATCGGAACGATCCAGAACAAGCAGTAGAAGATTAATGCCGGTAGCACGAAGAAGTACATCGTTTTTTTCATGACGGCGCTGTTCATGATGGTTATTCCTTTCCTGGACAAAATTACATCAAGGGGGAAACCTCTCCCCCTTGATACCCGTCACTATTAACCTTTGTTAAGCTCTTTGAACTTGTCTTGCATTGCTTGCGTTACTTCTTCGGCCGTCGTTTTCTTGCCGCCGATGATTTCGGCGAATTTCGATTGCATTACATCGCTTACGCCAGCCGGCCACATTTGGTTGCTGAAGTAGAACGCATGGCCCGTCGTTTGGATTTCGTTCAATACATCTTGGAAAATTGTGTTCTTCAGCGTCACGCCGTTAAATACGCTGATGGACGGATTGGATTCCACCCAAGCTTGGAACAACGGGGACTGTACGTCGTACAAGTAATCGAAGATTTGCTTGCCGACATCGAGATGCTCCGATTTCGCGTTAAGCGCATAACCTGCTGCGGTTGCCGCGGAAGCGTATACCGGCTGGCCCGCGTCGTTGCCCGGCAAGGAGAAGAATCCGCGTTCGAAGTCCGCGGCGCCCGCTGCCGTTAAGCCCGGAAGATCCCACGTTCCCGTGAAGATCATTGCCGCTTTGCCGTCGACGAATTGCTGCACCGCTTGCGCGCTAGCCATGCCGAGGGAGCCGCTCTTCACGTAGCCTTTGTTGTACAGCTCCGCGTATTGATTAACCGTCTTCACCCATTTCGCGTCGGTCAAGGACGTTCCGCCCGAGGAGAGTTTGTTGTCGAACTCCGGATCGGAAGGGTACACCGAGTTCGCCGCGATCTGGTACATCCCGAATTGGACGACCCATGGGTCTTTGTCGCCCATGACTATCGGCGTGATGCCGGCAGCCTTCAGCTTCTCGGATGCGGCCAAGAAACTTGGCCAATCTTTTGGAATTTCCGTAATTCCAGCTTGATCGAATAACGATTTGTTGTAGTAAGTGCCAAGGATATCCATCCCTTTGGCAACCGCGTACGGCTTGCCTTCATAGCTCATATCGTTTCTAGCGGCCGGGCTTACGTTATCCCAGAAAGCGAGATCGGACAGATCCGCCGCGTATCCGGCTTTCGCGACTTCGATCGCGCCCATGTTCGCCAGCTTAGGGAAGACGAGGAAGATGTCCGGACCTTCGCCCGCGGCAAGCTTCGCCTTAACGGAAGTATAATATTGCTCGTCCGGAAGCTTCTGTACTTCCAAAGTTACATTCGGGAATTTCTCCTTCACGAGCTTAGGCAGCGTGTCGAGTTCGAAGTCCGCGCCTTCCGCCGCTTTCGCGCCGGATACGAGCATCGTCAACGTTACCGGTTCAGCCGCGCTCTCGCTCGGGCTTGCCGACGCGCTTGCCGAAGGACTTGCGGGAGTGCTTGCCGAAGGGCTGTTCGACGCCTCGTTACCGTTGTTAGAGTTGCCGCAAGCCGCCAACGCCATCGTGAACACCGACGCCATCGCGACGCCCGCGACTTTGGTTTTCCAAGCTTTCATCTGATTTCCCCCTACTTGAATTGGATTGAATGAATAATGCGATCGCTTACATTTGTAATTGTAACGGAGCCGCGAAGGTCCTATAAGCGCGTCATTTTTTGGTTCGAATCCGCATTTTTCGGGGAACGAAAAAGAACCCTCTCGGGTTCTCTTTACCTTGCGCGCTATCTCTACTGCTGCTCCGCGCGTTCTTGGTCGATCAACTGCTGCAGCTCCCTCATATACTGCTCGGGCTTGTATCCTCCATTGGTGACGAGCAACTGCGCGTTGTCCCAAGCGACGAACTGCGACTTCGTGCCGAACCGGGCTTCGAACCAGAGCGCGCCCTTCTTCACGTGGTTGATCTTGTCCAACACCATCTTCGTAAGCGGTGGCAAGTCCGCCGGCAAAGTTTGCACGTTGAAGCCCGTTACCATCCCCAGCTCGCTCATCGCGCGGTCTCCGTATCGCTCGAACACGAACTTCATCCATTCGCCGACCTCCGGCGTGTAGGCTGCTTTCGAGAAGGATGTCGTCAAGCCCGCGTTCACGGGGTATTCATCCAACGTCCCGACGCCGTCCTGCACGAGCGGAATGCTGAAGAACCCGATTTGATCGGTTCCGATCTTGTTAATCACAGCATCGTTGAACGAGCGCAGCTGCCAACTGCCCATATAGAACATCCCGGCTTTGCCCTGGAGGAATTGATTAACCGACGTGCTCATGTCTATCGTGTTGACTCGCGGACCAAAGTAGCCTCTTAGCCCCATGTCTTGCACGGTTCGGGCCGCTTCCTCAAAGCCGGGATCGGTCAGCTTCAGCTGTCCTTTGTCCACCTTTTCCATCGCGTCGGTCCCGAATTTCCGAATCACGTAAGCATTGATCAGCCGAGTAATCGGCCACTTTTCCTTACCGGCGACCGAGAACGGCTGAATGCCGACCTGCTTTAATTTTTCCGCGGCGTCAAGCATTTCGTCCCAAGTCTTAGGCTCTTGTATGTCCAGCTTCGCGAAGATCGCTTTGTTGTACCAGAAGCCTTCGATGTTCATCTCCAGCGGCAAAGCATATAGGCCGGCGCCGTCCACGTAGGCTTTCAGCAGTTCAACCGCGGCAGGGTTCAACCGATCGAGCATGCCTAATTGAGTGAATACGTTCTCTACGTCCAACGCCGCGTCGCTCTTAATGATATCCAACAGCGGTCGGCCCGATTGATAGCTGAACAGTGCCGGCAAGTCGTTGCTGGCGGCCAGCAGTTGCACGCGCTGCGAAAGGTTGCTTTCCGGAACGTATTCGAATTTGTATGAAGCATCGGGGTGAAGCTGCTCGTATTCGCTCGCGAGCTCGCCTATGATCCTAGAGCTGCCCTCGTTGTCGTTAATGGAAGATAAGTACATGATCGTCTTAGCCGGAGACTCCGTCTCCGCCGCATCTTCGATCGAGTGGTCGCTGCAAGCGCTCAGCAGCACCGCGATGCATGCGAGGCTTACGATTCCTGCGCGTAAGCGATCTCTTCTCCACATGCGCTTCACTGTCCTTTCCCGATCGCGTTCGTCCGATACTGTCCGGGCGTCATGCCGGTCTGCTTCTTGAACACTTCGGAGAAGTGCCGGGCATGATAGTAGCCGACCTTCTCGCTAATTTCCTGAATGGGCATCCCTTCGTTCAGGAACGCTTTGGCCTTCTCCATCCGCACCTTCGTCAAATGCTTAATGTACGAGAGTCCCATTTGCTCCTTGAACAGCAGGCTGAAGTACGTCGCATTCATTTGGACGTAGTCGGCGACCTCCTGCTGCGTCAAGTCCCGTCCATAGTGCTCCTCAATATACGCCAACGCCCTCTCGACTGCCGAATGCTTCGATTTCTGCCGGACGCCGACGATCCAGTCCATGATCTTCTCCATCTCTTGGCGGATCCAATCAGCCATCTCGCTCTGCGTCTCCACATTCCGTAGCTCCAGCCGGATCCGCGCCGCGCCTCCTAGCTCGGCCGAGTTGCCTCCCGTCTCCTTCGCGACTTCGAGCCCGTGGAACAGTAGCTTGAGCAGCTCGACCTCCGCGATGTCGGGATCCAGCTTCTCCTGCTTGAAGTCGTCCAAGAGCGCATCCAGCTTGCGCATCACATTCTCCTTGTTCCCGGTACGCAGATCGAAGAGCAGTTCTTCTTCTCTATCCGACAAGATAGGATTGATCCCGTTGCCCTCTCCCAAATCCTCGAATCGAATCCAGCCTTTGCCCTCCAAATATTTGCCGTAGCGAAGCGCCTTCAAGGCTTCCTTATAGCTTCGGGGCGCATCGTCGATCGAAGCGAACGCTCGGCCGGACCCGATCGTTGGCCCCATCCAAACGACGAGCTCATCCTCCCACTCCGCTTTCGCGCCGTCCAGTGGGAACAAGACGATCAACTTCTCCGAGCCGTTGCGGACATGGATGACCCGTAGCTTCTCGCTCGGCTGCGGGTCGAACCCTTCTTCCGCGCAGGCGAGTACAGTCACTCCCGTCACGCGCTTGGCCAACGGGCCGAATTGCTCCTCCCACTTCGGCCGCGCCATCGCGCCGTTCAGCAGCAATTCGTACGTCGCCTTCTCCAGAAGGCCTTGATGCCATTTCTGCTTTAGCTCCGACACCTCGTTCATTTCCTTGACCCTCGCAACAGCCTTCTGAATGCCTTCCCTGATCTTGTCGATGTTGATCGGCTTCTCCAAATAATCGACGACACCCAGCTTAATAGCCCGCTTTACGTAATCGAATTCATTGTACCCGCTGAATACGATGCACATCGTCTCGGGCGCTTCGGACCTGATGACGTCGATCAGCTCAAGCCCGTTCATGCCCGGCATCCGAATATCGGTCATGACGATGTCCGGCTTCAATGCTCTAAACATGTCGAGCGCCGACAGCCCGTCGGTTGCGGTCCCCGCAAGCTCGATTCCGTATTCTTGCCAATCGATAAGCTTCTTAAGTCCCTTAAGTACGATGAATTCGTCGTCGAACACGACCGCTTTAAGCATGATTATTCCCCCTGCCTCTGTTCGTAGGGAAACCGGAGCGCAATGGTCGTTCCCTCGTTCGGTTTGCTGGAGATGGTGAACGAGCTTCGCGGTCCGTAAAATAAAGTCAATCGATCGCGCACGTTCTTCATGCCGTAGCCTTGCTCCGTTCGTTCGAGATCCGCCATGCCGACGCCGTCGTCGGTTACCGTGAATACGAGATACTCCCCGTCCTTGCGCCCGCTGAGACGAATCGTTCCTTTGCCGACCTTTGGCTCGAGACCGTGATAGATCGCATTTTCGACTAACGGCTGCAACAACAGCTTCATGATTTCAAGTCCCATGATCGTCGTGTCCACGTCTTCGATATATTGGAAACGGTTGTCATACCGCAGATTTTGAATGATCATATAGTGCTCGATATGCTTCAGTTCCTTGAACACCGGAATGGTTTCCTTCCCTTTGTTCAAGCTAAGCTTGAAACTCTCCGAGAGAGAGAGAGCCATTTGGGCGATATCCGGCTTGTCCTCGAGCAAGGACATCCAGTAGATCGAGTCCAACGTGTTATATAGAAAATGAGGCTTGATTTGCGCTTGCAACGTCCGAAGCTCCGCTTCTCTTTCCTTTAGCTGCGAATGAAGAAGCCGTTCGCTTAACTGCTGGTTTTCCACCGTCATTCGCTGGAACGTTTGGCCGATAACGCCGACCTCGTCTGCAATGAACGGCTCGATAGGCTCGCCCGTCGGATGGCCTTTCGCCCAATCCACGATCAACTTCTTCAATTGCAGCAACGGTCGCGTTATCGTTCCGGATACGAAATAAGACACGAGTAGCGCGATCCCCGCCATAAGGGCCGCGATCAGCATCGTGATCGTTCCGATCCGGTCGGATTGCTTGAGCAGCGTCTTCGTTTTCACGAAGTGGACGAACGTCCAACCGCTTGTCTCGTTCCGATACTGGGTATACACGTAACCGGCGTTCTTCATCTTGGCGAACGTATTGTCCAGCGTCTCTCCGATCCCGATCGCCGAGGTCATCTCCGGATGATAGTCGTATACGACCTGCGGCCGTTGCCGCTCGGAATCCACGACCAGAAAACCGCTTTCGTCGGTTTCATTGACTGCTTCGCGAAAGATCGACTTGCGAATGTTGATTACGAGGAGGCCGATCATGTTGCCGCTTAAACGGTTCGGATCCCGTAACACCTTTACGCTGGAGAAGGAATCGCTCTGCGTGGATTCCTCAAGAACGTTATAGCCGAAAAAGATCTCTTTTCCTTTGGCCGCCATGCTCCTATCGTACCAATCCGTACTTGCGATCATTCCGCGAGTATCGTCGGTACCGTATTGGCCCGCTTGCTCCGATCTCCCGTAGCATACCGAACGGAATTGCCGATCGAATAAGCAGATGGAATCGATATTTTGCGTATCGAACAAATTCGTTACGACGATCTTCTGCAGCAGGTTAGCCGCCTTTACGTCGATAACCGCCGTGTCGGTATCGCCTGCTTCACCGCTTAGAATAAGCCCCTGCCTTAGTTCCTCGTTGGACAATATAACTCGGTTCATATCGATCATATTTCGCAGAAGCAAATCAGCCATCTTGCTCGACGTCTTTAGGTGGCCTTGAATCGTCTGGATATGATTCTGAACGAGCGTATCCTTCGCGTAGTTAAAGGAAATATAACCAAGAACGAACAAAGGAGGGAGCGAGACGATAATCATAGCCGCCAGAAAGCGGCTACGTATTTTCGGTAAACGGAAAATCGATAACCTATGTCCCAGCCATTGCTTCATGAACATCGTCCTTTTAATAAAAATCCCCGGTCTACCGGATCCCTCGATCGGCAGGCCAGGGCTTGCGCGTGCAAGATATAGAATAACCTGATTCCTATTTTAAACCAATTACCGTTTCTGATCCGATCCTTATTTTTTAGGCAGAGTCCGAATTTTTCAGGTGCAGGCTCCAATCTAACTTTACAACCGCCACAAAACCGTAACAACTTGCCCATTGTGCATTATTGCCCAATGGGCAATAATCTAGATAGGATCATTTTCGGAAGCGAGGTGAACACTTACCCATGAATTTGCGCGATATGAAAAAGGGAGCAACCGCCCATGCGTTGGCTGAAGCCGCGTTCGAGCTGGCGCTGGAGCATGGCTTGAACGGCTTCGTCGTCGAAGACGTCGTGCAGCGCGCCGGTTACTCCAGAAGGACGTTCGCCAACTACTATTCCTGTAAGGAAGAAGCGGTGGCGATGGTTGCCGAACCGTTCCACGGCGTCGAAGAAGCGATCGATTTGCTGAAGCATACGCCCGCAACCTCCACGCCGCTGGATACGCTGCACCAATTCATGAAGCTGCGGCTTACGGCGGAATACTTCCGCAAGATTCACAAGCTCATATCGCTGGCCAAATCTAATCCGACGCTCCTTCCCTATATACTGATCGTGCATTACAAGCAGCAAGCGGGCGCGCAGGCTGTTTTGAACCGCTTGTACCATGATCGTTACTCTGCGGAATATAACCGCCTACTCACGAGCGCATTGACCGGTGCCATCATGCCGATGTTCGACGGCAGCATGAACGTGCGCTTTCCAGGGCAGCCGGAGGAAGAAGCAACGGGCGCCATCACGCTCGACGAGTACATGGACCAAGTGTTCGGCTACTTGCGCAACGGCTTCTAGTGATCGGATTGTCACGACAAAGAACACACAGAGAGAAAGCGTTAGAGGATAGAGAGGAGACATCTACGACATGTCTAAATTTTTGTATCGCATCGGCAAAACAGCCTTCAACAACCCTTGGCGCTTCATCGCCAGCTGGGTCGTCATCCTTGGCATCTTCGTGACTATACTCGGTGTTAACGGCATTCACACGAGCTCCGAGATGAGAATCGCGGGCACGGAATCACAGAAAGTGCTCGACAAGCTGGCGAAAGAACTTCCGGCAGCGTCCGGCGGACAAGGAAGCGTCGTGTTCACCGCCCCGGCTGGCGATCGTTTGGATACGCCAGAGCGTCTGACGGCGATCAGCAATGCCGTAAACAAAGTGTATACGCTCGACTTGGTCCTTAATCCAGCCGACTATGCTGACCAAGCGGCTGCAGCAGCTTCGGGAGATGCCCAAGGCGCCGACGCGAAGCAAGCCGCGACGACTTCGGCCGAACAGCCGCCATACGGCCCGCTTATTATCGACGGTGTTCCGGTACCTGGCGTCCTTATCGCAACCGACGGCAGCGTGGCGTTGTTCCAATTCCAATTCACCGTACAGCAGACGTCCGTACCGGACGACGTCAAAACAGCCGTCATCGATGCCGTCAAAGGAGCCGAAGCCGGCACCGGCATCTCGGCGCTTCCCGGCGATACGCTGACGGCGACTCCGGCTTCCGGCGCGACGGAAGCGATCGGTATCGTCGTAGCCGCGGTAGTGCTGTTCATTACGCTTGGTTCCGTCGTCTCCGCCGGTCTTCCGCTTCTCATCGCGATCGTCGGCGTAGCCGTTGGCGTCGTGGGCGCCTACGGGTTCTCGAAATTCATCACGATGACTAGCGTTACGCCGGTATTGGCGCTCATGATCGGGCTAGCCGTCGGCATCGACTACTCCCTGTTTATCATTAACCGGCAGCGTCGGATCATTCTCGACCAAGGGCTAAGCGCGCGCGAAGCAACGAGCCGGGCGGTCGGCACGGCCGGCAGCGCCGTGTTCTTCGCGGGCTTGACGGTCATCATCGCCCTGAGCGGCATGCTCGTGATCGGCATCGAGTTCCTGTCCACGATGGCGCTCGTCGCCGCCGCGACCGTCTTCGTCAGCGTGCTCGTCGCGCTTACATTGCTGCCGGCGTTGCTCGGCTTGGTCGGCGAGCGCATCTGCTCTAAGAAATTACGCGAGAAGAGCAAATCGCACACTTCCGTGCAGCATCACAAAGTGTCGTCTAAATGGGTGAACGGCGTTGTCAAAGGCCGCTGGGCGATCATCCTCGGCGTGATCGTGCTCCTAGGCGTCGCGGCTATTCCCGTCTTGAAGATGGAGCTCGGCATTCCTTCCGGCGCGACGGCTAACTTGGACATGACGACGCGGCAAAGCTACGACGCGATCGCCGTTGGCTTCGGAGAAGGCTTCAACGGTCCTCTGCTGCTCGTCGCCGAGCCGAAGGATTCCTCCGGCAAGGTAACGCCGGAGACGTTGGGCGGTATCGTCCAAGAGATCCAGCAGATGAAAGACGTCTCGTTGGTGACGCCGATGGGCGTTAACGAGACCGGCAACATGGCCATCTTGAACCTCATTCCCCAATCGGGCCCGACCGATAAGGAAACCCAGGACCTGGTCAAAGCGTTGCGCGATCCCGATTCGGTCTTCGCGCAGAAATACGGCGTTACGCTTGGCGTAACCGGCTTTACGGCGATCAACATCGATATGTCGGCGAAGCTCGCCGAAGCGTTCCCGATCTACGTCGGCGTCATCGTCCTTCTGTCTATCATCATCTTATTGCTCGTGTTCCGTTCCATCATCGTTCCGATCAAAGCGACGGTAGGCTTCCTGCTCAGCGTGCTCGCCACGTTCGGTCTCACGACGGCCGTGTTCCAATGGGGATGGCTCCATTCGCTGTTCGGTTTCGATACGGGAGGACCGCTGCTTAGCTTCATGCCGATTCTCGTAACCGGCATCCTCTACGGATTGGCAATGGACTACCAAGTGTTCCTCGTCAGCTCGATGCGCGAATCGTACGTGCACGGCCATCGGGGAACGAGTAGCGTCGTCGACGGCTACAAGCAATCCAGCCTTGTCGTCGTTGCCGCCGCGATCATCATGGTATCCGTCTTCGCCGGGTTCATCTTCGGCCATGACGTTATGATCAAGCAAATTGGCTTCGCGCTTGCCATAGGCATCCTGATCGACTCGTTCATCGTCCGGATGACGCTCGTTCCGGCGATCATGGCGATCTTCGGCGATAAGGCGTGGTGGCTGCCGAAATGGCTGGACCGCATGCTGCCGAACCTCGATGTCGAAGGGGACAAGCTGCTCGCCGAGCTGAAAGCGCAGGAGAGCGCGGGAAAGCGCAAGCAGTCCGCCTAAAATTCGCAAGGCGTAATATAAATGCCGCAAATAAAAATTCCCGGCGAGCCTCGCTCGCCGGGAATTTTTCGAATGTTGAAGCGGCAGCCTATCGGCTATGCCTTTCGCTCACAACCGACCGATCGCGACGAATACGGCTAACGCCAAAAATACGACATTCACGCCGATTTCCTTATACTCTTTGCGCTTTACATGAAATAAGGCTCCGAGCAGCACGATTACAGCTAGCCCGATCGCGGCCGCCGGCGTCATCGCGGGCGCGATGCCCGTCGCTTCCGGCACGATCAGACCGATTGCTCCGATCAGTTCCATCACCCCGATGAAGCCGACCAGCCCTCTCGGAACATCGTCCACCCATCCCCAGGCGACTTGCGCTTTGTCGACTTGAATCCCCTTCAACCAGCCCGAGTAAATAAATAGGAGCGCTAATAACCCTTGCACGATCCATAACGCGACATTCATGATGCGCCAGCTCCCTATCGCTCGTTATTCTGTATCCGTTCACCGTAGGTGTATAATAAGCGATAGTCTACCTTATATGAAGTAGTCACTTAAAATAAACATAGTATACAAAAAGATACCTTAAGTCGGGAAAGGAGTTCGTACGATGTCCACCTACTGCAAATTCGAAACGGCGTTAGACATTCTTGTCGGCAAATGGAAGCCCGTCATTCTGCTTCGCCTTTTAGCCAACGGCACGATGAGATTCAGCGAGCTTCAGAAATCGATACCGGATATCACCAAAAAAATGCTCACCCAACAACTAAGAGAGTTAGAGTATCACGATATCGTACATCGCGAAGTTTATCCCCAAGTCCCTCCAAAAGTGGAATATTCCATTACGGAATACGGTAAGGGAATGACGCCGATTCTCCAGGCTATGAGCGATTGGGGAGCGGCTCATGTCGCGCATTTGGACGAGTTATACGGCAAAAATTCCTCCGAAGGAGCTTTTCTTGTCCCAGTCGACGAGCAAGCCGAATTTGATTAAAAAGAGACCGCCCCCAAACTCACGGTTTAACCGTATTCTGATGCATAGGTTGAGGCTTAAACGTGACGCGGTTTTCAAAGTCGGAGAACACGTTAAGGGCTGGATTCGCCCGTACGTCCGCCACTTTCAACTCGCCAAGAATGCCGCGATTCCAGGCTCCTTGCCGTCGGTCGTACCGTAGAACGGCAACCCATAATCGGCAATATCGACGACTTCATAATTCGCGTCGCCGCGTTGCGCGCCGATCTCTTGCCAAAACAAGTTATCCACGGGGGATAACTTGTCATTGTGAATAAAGGTCGCTGTGGATATGTGGACGATGCGTGGTAGAAGTACAACTACCCACTAATATCGAGGGGTTAATATGTGTATAACCCTGTGGGTAACTGGTATAAATCAATGTCCCCACGATATTGTCTCTCCATTCGTTGACATCGCGCCCGTTTGATACTACGCTGATTGCGACCCGTACCCAGGAGGCAAGTATGAAAAATCTGCTGATCGTTGGATACCGCGCGAATGAACTGAACATTTTCAACCAGAAGCACAAAGGCATCCCTTATATTAAGCAAGCGATAGAAGCTAGACTGGCGCCTCTCGCCGAGGAAGGCTTGGAATGGGTACTTACGGCCGGGCAATACGGCTTCGATCTGTGGGCGTGCGAAGTGGCGAACGAGATGAAGCAGCGATATCCTCAGCTCAAAACGTCAATATTGGCAGCCTACAGCAGCCCGGAGGAAAAATGGAGCGAGGAGAAGCAGACGTATTTTCGTGATATAGCCAAGGCTGTCGATTATTACGGCACGGTGAGCAATCAGCCGTACACCGGCGCTTGGCAGCTTCGCGCGCGCGACGATCTGCTGCTTCGCAAATCGGACGGGATGCTCCTCTTCTACGACGAGGATGCGGGCGAAGCGAGCCCGAAGCATATGAAGCGACGCGCGCTGGAGCGGCAGCAGGCGGACGGCTACCCGATCTACACGATTACGGCGGAAGACGTGCAGCTGATGGCTGACGAATCCGGGCGAGATTGGCATTAAAAAGACGGCTCCCTCTAATTAAGGGAACCGTCTTTTCCTGTGTACGTCCATTTCGCCCCGGCAAAGGGATAGCGTTAATTAAATAGCAAAGGAAAAGCAAAGGTAACGAAAGCGGCCCAAAGCCCGTAAACCGGCAAATACTTGGTAACGGCATCCTGGATCGCGATCGGTCCGGTTCGGTTTCGCAGAAACCGCGTATAGGCGAGCATAATCCAGATTAGGTTCGCCCAGATCAGGATGTTCGCGCCAAGCACGGCAACTCTGTTAGGCGAAATCCCATAAGAGGAAAGCCTGAACACGATAGCCGACAAAGCGACGCTGTCGATGACAAGAGCAAGGACGATTAGGGCGAAGTTGATATAGTCAGAAGCTTTCTTCTTCTCGTCCTTGCCGCTCTCTGTAATGGAGAATATGGTGACGACCAACACGACTAGGAGTATTCCGTTAAAGGACAGGAGGAAGTCGCGGTCCAAGAACGGATTTTTCTCGCCCCCGATAAGCGTTATTAGATAAACCACCAAGGTCGCCAACACAATAGGACTGAAAATGCGGGCTATATACGGCGCAATGTTTTTGGCTAATTTAAGGTTACTCGATACCAGGTATGCAGCAACGATAGCGAGCGCGGCCGCGCCGAATACGACGACGTTTTTAAAATAAAATTCCGTTACGTCCATGTCGGCGAATCCGAATAACTTCATTGTTAATCCGAATAGCAGCATTCCGCTGATGGCCATGATGGCGTAAAGTATCCCGTATTCCCCGTTTAATTTTAGATAAGCCAACCTTGCGCCGCCCTTGCCGTATTCATTTCCTGTATAAGCAAGCCCTACTGATACCCATAAGAGAACGGGAAGGTGCAGGTAAGCCAGCATAATGCTGTCTTCTTGTTTTAACGGCAACACGTTAAGATAAACTCCGGAGATCAGGAATACCGCTGCCAGCGTGTAAACAACCTGCTTGCTCGAAGTATTCTTGTAGACGAAATAGGCGGCAATAAACGGAAGCACGCCGAAAGCAAGGTTAACAGGGGCAATGGCTTCCGTATCGACGAAATGAAACAGGATTCTTGTGCAGATCCCGGCTAGAATAGCTAAAATCCCCATTATAAAGAAGTCCTTCGGAATGACCGAAGCCGTCTCGGTATTGGTCTTTTCACTAAAATTCAATCTCTCATACCACACGGCCAGAATTTGCGAATCGGGGTGTTGTTCCCAGGCAGCCCGGAAAGACTTCGTAAAAGCTTCGGGTTCTTGCCTGAACATTCTCTCCAGCTCATGGGGATTAGCCCTATTCTCGATAATCGGATTGTTAGCGTCCATCGTTATCCCTCGTCGCTTCTGTATTCTAAAATATCTCCGGGCTGACAATCGAGCGCCTTGCAAATCGCCTCTAAAGTCGATAATCGAATCGCTTTTGCCTTTCCGTTCTTCAAAATGGACAGGTTAGCCATCGTTATTCCGACTCTCTCCGTAAGCTCCGTAACGCTCATTTTCCGTCTGGCCAGCATCACGTCAATGTGGATTATTATCGCCATGTCACTCACCTCAGACCGTCAAGTCGTTTTCGGATTTTATATCGATGGCCTGTTGTAAGAGCTTCTGGAGCACGGCGGCAAAGACGGCAATGACCATGGAGGCGAAAACAATGACCATTCCGATTACGATGACCCCGGGGGAATCGTCTTTCTCCCCCATGAGATAGAAGAGCGGCATGCCTAGCGCAAACAAACTACTGATGGAGATTGCGCAGGCGGTGATGTTCTTTAACGCCCGTACGGATCGCTCCGAGAACGCTTCGTTCTTATCGATATAGCCTAACAGCTTGAAAGCCTGGTACAGCGCAAAGTAAAAAGGGATCGCCCCTGCGTACAGGAGGAGAAAAACGAGATATTTGAGATACGTATGATCCGGATACAAATCCACCATATAATCAGCGATCTCCGGCACCGCGAATATGCACATTGCGAGAACCGGGGTTCCGATAAGAAAAACAGCTACCCGTAAAAATAACGTTGTTCCTCGTTCCACGAACAAACACCTCACTAAGTTATCGTTAAGTTGAATTTATCACACCATTTATCGTTTCGCAATAAATTTAGATCGTTTAATGATCAATTTCGATTGTTTTGCACAGAAAAAAGAGCATTCCTCATCGCGGAGAAATGCTCTTGCTATACTCGCCGATCATGGGTTCAGGTGTCTTTTGACCTCGTTAATTTTATCTGCGTCTACGGATTCGCGACTACCGTCTTCAAATATGATTTCACTGCGGCGTTCGTCAAACCGGGTTACGGTCGCCATATTCACGAGGATATCTTTATTCACCAACACAAACTGAGCTTTAAATAATTCGGCGGCGTCTTTGATTTTATTGATGGGCGTGTATTTTCCCTTTTTGGTGACATAACAGAGCGTTGATGCCCCATCCACTTTAATTTCCTCATTGGATATCACTTCGGAATATTTAATGATCGTAGGTTTGCCATCCTTCACCGACAGGACCGGAATGTTGTAATCTTTGTCCATGTTGATCACTTCCCCAGCATTAGTTACTGGTTAATATACCGTTTCCCCCGTCATCTCACAAGCGAGCCTTCCAAGCGTCGGGGGTCATGCCGAAATGGTTTTTGAATAGCTTGATAAAATATTGAGGCTTCTGATACCCGACCTCTAACGCAATTTGACTCACTTTCATCTCTTTGTTCTTGAGGAGCTGCACGGCTTTGTCCATGCGCAGCCGCAGCACGTAGGCCGAGAAGTTCTCCCCGCTTCCCTGCTTGAACAAGTTGGATACGTATACCGGATGCAAGTGAACATGATCGGCCACCGATTGTAACGTCACTTCGCTTAACCGTTCCTCCACATAGCGATAGACCCGGTCCATCAGTTCCGATCGCAGACTATCGGACCGATTGCCGCTATAAGCCTTGAGCAAATGGAAGCTGACGAACGCCCACTCGCGCAGCGGCCCCGCGCTCCAGCTGGCATCCGCTTTCAGCATCATGTCGATGTCTCTGCCGAACACCTCGAAAAACCGTTTCCCTTTTTTATGAACGTAATAAGTGAACGCCTGGAGCAAGGCCGTGTAAATTTCGAAGCCGTATTCGTTCGTGTTGCTGGCTTGACCGTCGAGCTCATCGAAGATCATCGCAAGCTTCTTCTCCAAAGCGCCCCACTGCTCGACCTCGATCAGCTGCATAAGCGTCGGCGTGGCGTACAGAGAGGACAGCGGACGCAGCTCGATCATCGTCTGAACTTGGACGACGTTCAGGAAGCTTTCCGTCTGGTAGCCGATGAAATCCGAATACGTCGACAACGCCGCACGGTACATCGTAGCCAAATCGCGCGGAATGTTGCCGCTATGGCTGACGACGACCGACACTTTCATTTTCAAATACAGCTTAATCTGATGCTGCACTTGTCTCGCCAAATCTTCGAGCATAGCGCTTGCTTCCGACTCGCTCCCGGTTGCGCCTTCCAGCGGTTGAACGAGCATGATCAAGTAATCGTACGGATCTTTGCATTGCCACACGCGATGGTGCCTGGAAAATACCTCTTCCGTAATATTGCACAGGGCGTATTCCAGCAAAGAGAAGCTATACAAATCGGTATCCGAATTGTTCTCTTCGACTCGGATGCAGAGCAAGGTAGCGGATTGCTCCAAGTCGAAGTTCAAATTGTACAGTCCCATCTTTTCCTTCAAAGAAGATGCCGGCAGCTTTTGTCCCTCTAGCAAGTCCAAAAGCAGCGATTCGCGAAGCTTCGGCAAGCTCTCGCGGAACAGACCGGCGATTTTCTGCTGATCGACGAGCTGTTTGCCCTCTTGTTCGATCTCGGCAATCAGCTCGCGTATCGTAAGCTCTAGCTCATCATTGGGTACCGGTTTGAGCAAATAGCTCGAGACGCGATGCTGAAGAGCTTCCTTTGCGTATTGAAATTCGTCGTGACCGGTAAGAATGACGGTTTTAATGTTGCGGCGCTTCTCGTTGACGTTGGAGATGAGCTCTAGACCGCTCATTCCGTTCATTTGAATGTCGGTTACGATGATGTCGATGGAATGATAGGCGAGCAGCTCCAGCGCTTCCTCGCCGGAGTAAGCTTTGTGCACCGTGGTAATGCCCATTCGTTCCCACGGGAGCGCGATCGCCATACTGTCTACCAAATGGGTGTGATCGTCCACGAGCAAAATTTCGTACAAGGCCATCCACTCCTTCCGCCTCTATTCTACTCCCCGCATTTCCAAGAAAGCTCCGCGCACACTCCGCCGAGCGACGACCCCCGAAGGATCAGTCCCGAGCCGTCGCCGTACAACAGCTTCATCCGTTGATGCACGTTTTGCATGCCGGATTCGATATCCTCGTTGTTCGCCGTCCGTATGCGCACGTTCATGGCGTCCAGTGCCGGCGTTTCGATCCCGATGCCGCTATCTTCGACCGTCAACCGCGCGAATTCGCCGTCCCTTGTTCCTTTGATGCGAATCATCCCAAACCCGCTTTGATTTTTGAACCCATGCAGGATCACGTTTTCCACGAGCGGCTGTACGATCAAGCGCGGAACTTCCATTTGCAGCATGGAGGGCTCGACTTCGATCTCGAACTCGAAGCCGTCCATCAGCGAATAATTGATTTGCAAATAATGGGCTACCATCTCCAGCTCTTCCTCGAGCGTAGCCAGCTTTCTCCCGGTCTTCGTCGTGTAGCGGTAATATTTGCTTAAGTTCATCGTCATCGCGATCGCCGCTTCATTCTCGCCCAGCTCGATCATGCTCTTAATATAAGCAAGCGTATTGTAGAGGAAGTGGGGATTAATTTGCGATTGAAGCTGCTTAAGCGTCGCTTCCTTGGAGCTCAGCTGCTCCTTGAATACGTCTTCGATCAATGCCTCGATCTTGGAAGCCATCGAGTTAAAGCGGTCGTACAGGAACCGGAATTCGCCTTTCGGCTTGTCTTTCATCCGGCTTGAGTAGATGCCTTTCTCGATCAGATTCATGCTTTGCATTAATTTGCGGAACGGGATTTGCACGTTGCGGTATAAGACGAAAGCAAGCACGATCGCCATGAACAGCATCATCGAGCTGATCGCGTAAAACATCGTTTGATTGCGTTTGATCGGCGCCATAATTTGCGTAATCGGAACGTAATCGACGACGTACCAACCGAGCGAATCTACCTTTTTATAATGGAGCTGATAGCTGGATTCTCCGGCCTTGTTAAGAAAATAACCATCGCTCGAAGACGAATCCGGATTAAATCCGGTTAACAACTCGTCTATTAGCGCTCGGTCGGAAGAGTAATTGTAGATCGGCGCGCTGCCCGGCTGGTACAGAAACGGATCGCCCGACCCGTTCGTCTTGAAATCGGACAACGCGCTATTGATTTCGGCCACGTCCATCTTCACGATGACCCGCATGTCGGCCTCCGCCTGAGAACCGGAACTGCGCGGGTACGATAACACTTCCATAAAGTACGACCCGGCCGGATCCTCGAAATACTGCCATAGCATATCCTCGTCGGGAAGCTTGGACGGCAAGGCGTTCAAACTCGAATTACTTTTGATCACGTTGTCCGCCTTCGGATAAGTAACGGCGATGACGGCCTTCCAATCCCCGTACCCCGCAAGGCGATTGATTTCTTCCGAGACGGTACGAACGGTTCTGTACTTTTGCAAAATATCGCCAAGTAGATCCGGATACGCCAAATTGCGGACGTCCGTGCTCTCGTAAAGCATTTTTTGATACGTATCCAACTGAAGCAACGTATGATCCAGCTGGCTCGCGAACGTCTCGATCTGGTTTTGCTTGACCTTCATAATCTCGTCGGTCAGTAAGTTTACGCTCGTACGATTGGATATCGCATACAAAATCAGAATCGGAGTAAGCAATATAAACAGCGTCGATATGACCTTCGTGAATATGCCGAAATTATTCATGCGCATCGTTCATCTGCTCCCGGAATGTCTCGAACTGGCTGCGAGCTTCTTCGAACACTTTGTCGAAACCTGCTTTTTTAAGGGCTTGAATCGCATCCGCGTACCCTTCGTCATAGCCGACTAGTCCAAAGTTGATCGGTTCGAACTTTTCTTTGTAGACGGTCAATACTTTGGCCAGTTCGTTCTTGACGGGTTCCTCGTTAAAATGAAACCCGAAAAGCTTGGAAATTTTCGCGTTATCGTCGTTATTAAGCATATCGTCGACCACTTTATCGTCTACGATCGTAGGTGCGGTAAAGTAGTTTTTGTTTCTCCACATCCACTCGTACATGAGCTGATCGTTCGTAAGCAGCCTGATTTTGCCGTCGTCCAGCTCGTAATCTTTGCCTTCCACGCCATAGATGATGAACATATAATTCTCTTTGCTCTTCAAAATCCAGTTCATGAACTTCATGGCGCGTTCCGGATTTTCGGCCGAGGCGGGGATCATATAGGCTTCATTGCTCGGCGCGATAATGTATTTCGGTTTGTCCGGAGACAGGTAATATTCGCGAAGCCTGGCGTTCGGATCGGCTTTTTGCGCCGTTTGCAAATTTTCCATTGCCCGCGAAACCGCGCCGACGCGGAACAGTAGCTTGCCCGCGTTCTCTTGGTCGATCTTGGCCGCCGGATTGCCGACGAGGTCCATATCGATGATGCCTTTGGCTACCCAGGATTCGCGGAGCTGAACGGACTTTTTGTATAAATCCGACTCGACGTAATTAATGAGCTCCCCCGTATCTTCGTCTACCGCGAACAATTGCTGCTCGTCGAGCATGGAATAGTTGCGATCGGAAATTTCCCGCCATAGGATGTCCTGGCCGCGGTCCGTCTCCAGGTAGCCGTAATAACCGGGTTCTCTCGCATGCATTTTCTCGTAAAAAGCTTCAAGATCCGCGATCGTCTTGATTTCCGTCATGCCGACCGATTCCAGCAAATCCTGACGGACGAGCACCGACGTAAACTTGCCCGCGGAAGTAAACGCCTGAGACGGAATCGCCCATTGCTTGCCGTTGATTTGGTCAAGCTTGAAGTTGTCGGCGGGAATGTTCGAGATCAAATCTGAACCGTATATGGCAAGTAATTCGTCGAGTGGCTGTATGTAACCTTTGGACATGTAGCCGGAGACGAACGGAGTGCCGTACCAGAATAAGTCGTATCGTTCGCCCGTGGAGAGCGCGAGCTCAAGCTTTTGCTGATAATTGGCCCATGGGATATACGTAAGATCGAGCTCCATATTCAAATCCTGCCTCAGTCTGGCATTCAGTTCATTATCTACGAATTCCCTCATGCGCGCCGATTCGTCGCCGGGCATAATCATTCTCAGCGTAACGAACTTGTCCGTACCGTTCCCGGAGGAGGATGGCGCATTCTCTTCGTTACCGCGGCAAGCGCTCGTCAGAACGCCGACCAAGACAAGCAAGGCGAAGACCCGTAACGTACCTTTGAGCATGAATGCAGAACCCCCATTGTAGAAAAAGCACTAAATTCAGGTTACATGATCTTGCCGCAATCGAATAGACCCGCAATTCAAGAATCGATGCCCGATATTTAAGGTTGCGCGAAAGCCTCCGTACCCTCTCCCACGAACTTTCATGCAGAATGTGCAATTAGATTCGCCGTTGTCCCCCAATAACGCCGTCTTCGTGCATTTAGTACAACTAACTTTCGACTTTTTGCCTAATTGCCTGCTTGCGGCTACTTTTAACTGTACGCCATGCAACAAGTGCGCGCGTAATCGAAGAGTCCATCGGATTAGATGTACGTAATGCAACTAGCCGACAGTCTTGCATAAGCGCCAAAAGGGACTTGGCGAATATCGCCAAGCCCCTGCCAATCAATTAATAAATTGCACGTACTGCATGAACCGCTTGATCAAGACGGCCGCTTCCGCCCGCGTCGCATGGGCTGCGGGGTCGATCGTCGTCGCCGATGTTCCCTTCATAATTTGCGCGGCGAGCAATTCGGCCAGCGAATGCTTCGCCCAAGCTCCAATGGAACCGTTATCCGCGTATTTACCAAGAATGGCCTCTTGCGTGTCGCCCACTTGCACGGATTTGTTCACGTATTTCAGAGCTCCGGATAATAGGACTGCCATTTGTTCGCGGGTAATTCGTTCGTTCGGTCTGAACGTACCGTCCGAATAACCTTTCACGATGTCCGCATCGACCGCTTGGCCAATGGCATCCGCATACCAGTCTCCTTGAGCGACATCGCTGAAGGTAGTCGGCTTACTAGGAGAACTCAGTCCGAGCGAACGAACGAGTAAAGCTACGAACTCCGCGCGCGTAATCGATTGATTCGGCTCGAAGCTGTCGGCAGTCACACCTTGTATGATCCGCTTGGAGGCCAACAATTCGATATCCGGCCTTGCCCAGTGACCGTTAAGGTCGGCGAAAGATTTGCTGCCCGATACTACCGTGTAAATACTATTCCCGTTCCGTTTGATTACGACTTCCGTATTTCCGTTGCTGCTTGCGAATGTTGCCGGTACGAAGCTGAATGTCCCCGTAACCGGGTCATATACGACGGCAGTAGCCTTAGTCGGATCAATGGAACCCGGGAGGATGATCGATCTTGCAACGTACGTGTTGCCGAAGCCGTCGACTTCAACCGTTTTTCCTTTGGCGTTCGCGGTGATCCTGTAATCCAAGGTGGAGGAAAGCAAGGTAAGCCCATTGTTACTTGCCTGCGTAGAGATTTGGTCTGCCGCTGCTCCCGTTACTCTGTCGATCTCTATGCTTAGGGTCATTTCTTCAACTTTCACGCCAAGTTCTAGCGCTAAAGCTTGCAAGCCTAACGCCTTAACGGGAACTTGATAGTCCCCAAAATCGGTTTTGACGATCACGATCGCTTCCGGCATGTCTTTCGCTACGTCCACGAATGCGGAGGAAGGAAGATTTACCTTTACGTTTCCTCCGTCACTGTCCACTTCGACCGTAACCGATTTAACTTCGACCGCACTGCTTTGGAGAGAGTCGAAAGCATCCTTGAGTTTATTCGAATCTACGGTCGCGACCGTTTCTTTAACGCCGTTCGCGTTAGTGCCTTGAACGGAATTCACACCGTCTTTGCTTAGCTTAACGCCGTCCTTCGACTGCTCGTTCGGCGTTGTGGTCGGCGTTGATGGTGATGACGGCGTCGAACCGGAATCGGAGGTCGATACGGTTATTGTGAATGCCTTCTCTATATGGCCGTCGGAGGTGCTAGCCTTAATGATGGTTTGGCCGACGCCAACTGCCGTGACCAAGCCAGCGGCAGATACGTAGGCGACTTTATTGTTCGCCGAAGACCACACGACTCTACTATTGCTCGCATTCGCCGGCGCTACGGCGACATCGATCTGCTTGCTTGCGCCTGGAGCCAATTGAACCTGCTGCGTCGTATTCGCCGTTAGTCCCGTAACTCTTACCGGAGCTTGCGCAGCGCTATTCGATACCACTACGTTGCCTAGATTCAGCCATCCGTCGCTACCTTGCTCGGTATTGGCAAAGTTGAACGTCTTGGCATCTGCGTTGATCTGCTCTAGCGGATTGACGTAGCGCATGAAGATTTGATAGCTTCCGTTAGGCAATGCCGGATTGTCGGTCGATTCGAACAGCTTATTATTCTCGAATCCGTTCGTGTTAGGAAGAACGTCTTTCAAATCCCAGCCCGGCTCCCATATTTTCACGAAACCATCGCCTGATTTGGCGGCAAGCTCGACCTTCCAATCGTAGTAGAACGGCGCTACGCCTCTGTTCTCAAGCTCGGCGGCAACCTTCAGATTGCCATCGGCTGCATCCAGGTAAGCAGTCGGCACATGATATTCATAGCCCATATCGCGGGAACCTTCCGTAGCTCTTGCCAACGCCGCAGGGTCCAGCGGAGTTTGGAAAATGCCCTGCGCGATCAACCAGGATGCATGCGTCAGATTAAGACTGGTGTAGTAATCCTCGCCTTGCGCGCCTTCGATCGGCGCCGAAGGCTCGTTGTATCTAGGCGGATCATTGTTCCACATCTTCACTTGAATTTCCGGTCTCATCTCTCCGCCCATGCTGTTTTGCTTCCAGAAATCGTTCACTCCCGCGTCATTCACTCTACCCCAGAAATGCCAGCCTTGCCCTCCCAAGCTTGGCGGCAGCGTCTGGAACGCGAACGAATCGTCATGATAGCCGATATCAAAGTTTTTGGTCTTGAGCGTGCTATTGTCCATCGGATATCTTAGTACGAGCTGCGTTTCGTTGAACGCGTTATCCATATCGGTAAGAACCCGCTTCAGGTTCGCGTCGGTCGGCATCAGGTTAGGCGATTTCAAATTCCCGTCGTAAGGATACGTGTGCCACTCGCCCCAGAAGCCGATTAACCCGGTCATGATGAAGCCGATCCGAGGGTCGCCGTCATAACGCGATCCAAGCGCGCCGATAAAATTGTCCAAAGCGGCCATTAACCGCTCGTCATTGTAGTCGGGAGCTACGCTCGTAGCGTCCTTGCCATTGTCGTACTCCGTATAGCCGTGAGTCGCCAGCCCTTCATCCAGCAGGAATTGCGGAATTCCCGACGGCTTATTCGGGTAGTCCAGATACACCCTGAATACGGCCTGATTTCCTCTGGATGCGACCGCTTCAAGCCGTTTGTCCAGTTCGGACCAATCGAAATCGTTCATATTGTTCATCAGCTTGTTGAGCGGCAAATAGAAAAACTCCATGCTGTACGGCAACTGGGCAGGCCGGTCTCTCCAGTCGTCGCCCGTTTTAAAATAAGCTTCCTCGGATGCATCGTAGAAAGGAAGGAAGCCTTTCAACGGATTGTCTACCGGTGCGCTTTGATACGCCAATGTATGCGTCCCGTCTAATGTTGCCCAAGAAGGCGCGCTCGGGTGGTCGACAGGTTCGGGCTCGGGTTCTCCGCCCGACTGATCCGTCCTGCCTGCCAATGCGTACAAGCCAAGCTGGTCGATCGTAAGGACGTTGTCCGCTTGATTTTTAGGACCGAAACCGAACTGAACTTGAAGCACCTTGCTCGCATCGAATTCAGCGTCGCAGGCGTCGCAGCCCTGCCATGCGGATTGGGACATCGCGCTCAAAGGAATTCTAACCATTCCCGCGTAGCCCGCAGCGATTGATAGCGAACCTCCGCCGAGAACGGTCGACTTCCAGCCATCGGCGGCATTGTAGAACATCACGGTTCCGCCTGCCTTCAAGGAGAACTCGCCTTTCGAAGCATCCGTAACGACCGCAACGTTCAGATCCATATTTTTGTTGCTTGGCGAAGCATTGTTCACCCAGAAGGTCAGTCCGTCGAAGGAGGACCAATCCGAGTCCGATCCGGTAAATGCGATACGTTTAATATTCACCCAGTCGGATGCATCCTTGCCCGGAGGAGGGGAAACCGAGAACTTCATCGCCTGGCTTCCGTTCGAGAAGTTCGCCGTGTCTAGCGTTCGAAGCGTAGACGGCTCACCGGATTCCCAATCGATTTTCCAGACGTTCTGCAAGGCGGCATCGTCCGCATAGGACTCGAAATCGTCCAGCGATTTATCTGCCCGATAGAGGGTGATGTCATCTATCGTGATGACGTTGTTCGCGTAACCCGACGGCGGGTATCCGAACTGAAGGCCGTTCACTTCGCTAGGATCCAACGCCGCGGAGCAGTCTGCCTGAACGCCGTCGCACTGCCATGCGGATTGGACGAATTGATCCCAAGCAATTCTGACGACTCCTTCGAATCCGGCGGGAACATTAAGCGAAGCGCCGTTGAACGCCGCAGGGTGCCAGTTTCCGTTGTCAGCGATCGTCAGCGCCGATCCGCCCTCCTTCAATCCGAACTCGCCTTTGGATACGGGCGTTTCGAGCGCGACGTTCAAGCTGAAGTCTTTGCTATCGCTCGCCGTATTGTTCACCCAGAAGCTCAAGCCGTCGAATGCGGACCAATCATTCTTATCCGCAGGGATGGAATGGATAATATTCGACCAAGTCGAAGCAGCGTTCGCAACCGCAAGCTTCAAGCCTTTGCTTCCGCTTGCTTGGCCGATCGTTCTCGTTACCGAGCCTGGTATGTCGGACCACGCTTCAGACCAGGCTTGCCCGATCGCCGCGTTATCCGCGTAGGACTCGAAATCTTCGATGAGCCCAGGAGCCGTCGCCGGCGGGGTTACCGGCGGCGTTTCCGTCTCCGTATCGGATTCATACCTGTCCGTCAAATAGATTTCGTCGATATAGATGGTACCCGTCGTATCCCAATTCGCTTGCGATATCGCTAGACTCCAGATCGTATCCGATAGATTCGCTCCGCCTGCGGCCAAATCGATCACGATATCTTTGTAGTCTGTCGTTATCGTATCTCCGCTGAATTGACCGATCGTCTTCGAAGCGCCGCCAATGGTCAGCTTGACCTGACTCTCTTCGCCGCCGACGGCTCCTTTTACCCGAATGACCAGCTTGTTCAATTCCGATAGATTGCGGCCGATATTGATATCCATCCATGAACTATTCTTATATTGCAGCACCAATGCGCCATCGGCAACGACGCCTGCGCCATCCCCATTCCCAAAGTTGCTGCCATTAATCGATTGATTCAGATCGTTCAACTTCGTTGCGCCCCACGCAGGCGACCCGTCGAAGTTATCGACGAGAAGCCGTTGCGGAGGAGCCGGCGGCGACGTCGGCGGCGCGGAGCAATCCCCATCGCAATCCCCGATCAACACCGAACCTAGATTGAGCCAACCTGCCGCGTCTTGATCCGCATTCGCGAAGCCTACTTTTTTCGCTTTAGCGCTAGTCGCCTCTAGTGGATTGACAACCTTCATGACCAAATAATAATAACCGTCGTTCAAGTCCGGATCGGCAACCGTCGTATCGAAGTAATAAGGCTCGCCGAATGGGACATACTTTGGATCCCCGGGAACGTTCCACTCCGGATACGTTCTGATTTGCACAGGCTGAACCTTCGTAATATCCCACGACGTGTCCCATTGCTTCACGAGCGTCCCCGAAGCATTCTTGACGCCTAGCTCTACCTTCCACGGATAAGCGAAAGGTGCGACGCCGTTGTTCTGAATGGTCACTCCGACCTTCAGAGGATCTCCTTGGGCAACATCGTTGTAATAGGCGCTCTTCACGTTCAGATCGTAGCCCATCTTCCTTACGCCCGCGGCAACGGCAGGATCGCTGGCGCTATAGTTGCTGATGCCCCACTGGTTGATCATCCACGTGGCGTGCGTCAGTTCGATATCGTCCAATGCATTGTCGACATTGGGGCCGCCGCTGAAGAAGGTATTCTGAATTTCCGGACGGACTTCGCCGCCTACGGATTCTGTCATCCATTTATTTTCCGAACCCGCGTCCAGCATCTGGGTCATGAACGAATAGTAGGCTCCGCCCATGCTTTCCGGTTGCGTCACGCTCTGGAGCGGATCGCCTTCCTTATAGCCGAACGAATCGTCATGATAGCCGATGTCGTAATTTCCCGCGTTATGAAGCTTCGGATTGCGAACCTCAAGCTTCGTATAATCGAATGCGTTATCGTATGCGGTGAAAATACGGTCTATCGTCACGTCGCTCGGCATGTGATTCGGTAATCCGTCGGCCGTATCGTCATCATAAGGCCACGTATGCCATTCCCCCCACAAGCCGACGAGTCCCATGTGGATGAAGCCGATCCGCGGATCGCCGTCATACTTCGCGCCGAATGCGGCGATGAAGTTTTCCAGATAGGTGACCATGTCAGGATTGTCGTAATCCGGCTCGATTTGACCCGAGTTATCGCGCATTTCGATGCCGTCATTATCATGAATAAACTGCGGAATGGCGTCCTCTCTGCCCGGATACTCCAGATACACTCTCACGGCAACCTGATTCCCTCTTGCCGCGATCGCGTTCAAGGCCGGCTCTATGCCTGCATCAAACGTAAAGGAATTCGGACCGTTCATTACATCTTTCAGCGGCACGTATACCCATTCCAAGCTGTGGGGGAACGAAGTCTCGGTTTCCCACGGATAGAACGGCGCGAATCCTTTCAGCGGATTGTCCAAAGGACTTGGGGCAGCAGTCAAGTCGTGCTGGGTCAGCGTACCATCCACAGCCGGACTCGCATAAGGTAACGTCGGTATACCCGTCGGAGCCGGAGTTGCCGAAACCGCTGGTACCATGTTCATAAACAGCGACGACAATAAACTGAATATCAGAATGAATTTCATGGATGCTTTTCTTGAATCGTACGCAAACCTTTTCATCGTATTCCTCCCATTTTTAACTTGTTAAGCGCTTTCAGATAAAAATTGATAGATAGGAGTATCTTTAACTTCGACTCCCCTTTCCCCCAATTCCCCTCAATCCTTTCGAGAAATTATTTGCGCAAATATTCAAGCGAATTGTAGCATGGTGAATTCGAATTTGTATATGGCCCATCGTATTTACGTTATCAATGTGGTGGGACACCTTAAATTTGTGGCTTTGTATGTCACACATAAAGCAACTATAATAGGTATTATTGCGCAAATATTTTCTTAAAGCGCACGCAAAGGAGGGATGGCAGCCAGACATCCAGATCCGATCTTCATGGAAGCACAAACTTCACTCATGGAGGTATGATGATGTCCACAAAGAAATGGCTCTCTTCTATGCTTGCGGCTATTATCCTCATTAGCTTGATGCCCGCCTACCTAGCAAGCGCCGCGACACTCACTTACGCCGCCGATTTTGCAAGCGTTTTTCAAAATCCCGAAAGAGGCTTCCACAACCGTTACGAGATCATTAACGACGTTTCGGTCAACGACTATGCCAGCTCCGCGACGAGCATCGCCGGCTTCAATCCCGACATGCTTGACCGCACTTTCGCGCGCGCCAAGCAAGCGGGCAATACACTCATTCACAGCTACATCCACCTGGACAAATACAAAAACACCGACCAGCTCCCGCAAGCCTTGCTTGACAACTTGGCTTCCGGACTCGCTTCGATCCGCGCCGCCGGTCTCAAAATCGTCTTGCGTCCGGCATACGCTTGGTCAGAATCGCCCACGCTGCCCGAAAGCCGTATATTAGGGCACATCACGCAACTCAACGCCGTCATCTCGGCTTATTCGGACGTCGTGCTCCACCTCGAGGCCGGTTACCTCGGTCCTTGGGGCGAATGGCATACGAGCCAATTCACAGATCCTTTCAACCGAGCGGACGCCGACACCCGCTACCGCATCATCAAGCAAATTTTGAACACGACCCCCGCTTCCATTCCGATCGTCATCCGTTACCCGATTTTTATCAAAGAAGTGCTTGAACTTCCTACGCCAACCGGTTCGACACCTCTAACTCAGAGCAATCGAGACCGCATCGGCTTCCACAACGACTGCTTCCTATCCGACTCCGCGGATATGGGCACGTACGACAACAACTCCTGGATGGGCTGGTATTACGTCGAGGAGAAAAAACAGTGGATGTACGATCTGGCGACTTCGACCGGAGGCAACAAAATGATGGGCGGCGAAACGTGCGACTCCGCAGGCTCCAACGACCTCGCCGGAGTCAACGTGCAGTCGGAGATGAGCAAACTCAATTTCACCGAAATCAACGAGGATTACGCCGCCGTTAACCTTAACATTTGGAAAAACGCCAACCTGACGGCATCCGGCAACGATCCCGCGGAAACCGCCTTCACCCGTCTGAAGCGCAAGCTCGGGTATCGGCTAAGACTCGTCGACGCGACTTTCCCGACGAGCGCCAGTCCCGGAGGCAGCTTCACCTTCTCCGCTCATCTGAATAACGACGGCTATGCCGGCATTATTAAATCCAGGCCTGCATTCCTCGTCTTCGATAGCGGAACTCAGCGATACAACGTGCAGTTGACCGGCGTGGACGTCCGGCAATGGCTGAGCGGCCCCGTTACGGTATCGAACCAGACGGTTACTTTGCCTGCAGGCATGGCAGGCGGCAACTATAAGCTGGCTTTGTGGCTCCCGGACGCCGACGCAGGATTGCGCTCGCGACCGGAATACTCCGTTCGTCTTGCCAACACGGGAACTTGGGATGCGACCAAAGGCTATAACGTCTTGGCCAATGCCGTGACGATTAGCGGAACTCCCGTTGCGCCTCAAGCTCCGGCGAACTTGCAGACCTCCCCCGGCAACGCTCAAGCCTCATTGACTTGGGATGCCGTCGACGGAGCGACGAGCTATAACTTGCTTCGCTCTACGACTAGCGGTTCCGGCTATACGCAAATCGCTTCGGGCTTGGCAGTTACTAGCTTTACGGATACGGGCTTAACGAACGGAACGACCTATTTTTACGTCGTTAGAGCCGTGAACTCCGTCGGAGCGAGCGGCAACTCCAACCAAGCAAGCGCGACCCCGGCCGCGATTTCCGTTCCGGCCGCGCCCGCATCGCTGACGGCAACGCCGGGTAACGCGCAAGCTTCTCTCTCGTGGCCAGCCTCGACGGGCGCAACAAGCTATTCGATATTGCGGTCGACGACGAGCGGTTCCGGTTATGCGTCCATCGCATCCGGCGTGACCGGCACTTCGTATATCGACACCGGCCTAACGAACGCAACGGCCTACTATTACGTCGTCCGCGCCGTTAACGGCGCCGGAGCGAGTGGCAACTCGCCGCAAGCGAGCGCGACCCCGGCCGCCCCGCAGCCGGTAACGATCGACGCCTATGCGAGCGCGACGGCGTTCGCGAATAAGAAGAATGATCTGAACTTGGACTTCAGTTGGACGATGGATAGCTTGTATTACGGCTCCGAAAGCGTAGGCAACATCGTCCTCAACTCCGGCGGCAACGGGCAATATTTGCAAGAGAACGTCAATCGCAGCCTTGCCGGCGCTACGAATTTAATTATTCGCGCGCGCGACTGGAGCGACTCCGACTCGGAAAGCCATTGGAACGTCGTGCTGAACGACGGGACGGACCATTCGGTCGGACCGATTTCCTTGTACGGAAACGTAACCGGAAGCTATTCGAACATTACGGTCCCGCTCTCCGCGTTTAACGCCAACTTGGCGAATACGCAGTATATTCGCCTCGTCCATCGCGACACGACCTACGCCGTGCTGCTCCTCGACTCCATTACGGTCGATGGCGGAGGAAGCGGAGGCGGCGGTGCCGATACCGCCGCGCCGTCCGCTCCGGCAAACCTCGCGCAGACGGGTACGACAAGCAGCTCCGTCAGCCTGTCGTGGAATGCTTCAACGGATAACGTAGGCGTAACCGGCTATATCGTCTACCGCGGCGGCGCCCAAGTCGGCACGCCTACCGGCACGAGCTTTACCGACACCGGACTTAGCGCGAGCACGGCGTACGTGTATACGGTGAAGGCCCGCGATGCGGCCGGCAACTTGTCCGCCGCCAGCTCCGCTCTGTCGGTTACGACGAGCGCCGCATCGGACGCGACGCCTCCTTCCGCACCCGGAAATCTCGCATCGTCCGGCAAAACGAGTAGCTCCGTCAGTCTCGCTTGGAGCACCTCGACCGATAATGTCGGCGTAACCGGTTATATCGTCTACCGCGGCGGTACCCAAGTCGGCACGCCTACCGGCACGAGCTTCACCGACACCGGACTCAGCGCGAGCACGGCGTACGTGTACACGGTGAAGGCTCGCGATGCGGCCGGCAACTTGTCCGCCGCCAGCTCCGCACTGTCCGTCACGACCGATGCCGCTACCGCGCAGACGAGCTACGAAGCCGAAGCCACCGGCAACGCGCTCGGCGGCAACGCGGCGACGGCTTCCTGCGGCAGCTGCTCGGGCGGCTCCAAAGTCGGCTATGTCGGCAATGGCGCTACGCTTCAATGGAACGGCGTCATTCCGGCTACTTCAGGCAGCCAGACGGTCAAATTTTATTATTTGAACGGAGAATCCAGCCGTTCCGCGCAAGTCAGCGTGAACGGAGGCTCGGCCGTTACCGTGAACTTCCCAAGCAGCGGCGGTTGGGGTACCGTTGCCTCGCTTGACGTTACCTTATCGCTGAATGCCGGCACGAACACCATCAAGGTATCGAACGCCAGCGGCTGGGCTCCGGACTTCGACCGCATTTCCCTTAGCGCGCCGCCGGATACGCAAGCCCCTTCCGCGCCTACGGGACTCGCGTCGCCGGGCAAGACGAGCACGTCCGTCGACCTGGCTTGGAACGCCTCAACGGATAACGTCGGCATAACCGGCTACCTCGTGTTCCGTGGTGGCACGCAGGTCGGCACGCCTACGGGCACGAGCTTCACGGACAGCGGACTCACGGCTGGCACAGCTTATTCTTATACGGTTAAAGCGCGAGATGCAGCTGGCAACATATCCGCCGCCAGCTCGGTGCTTTCCGTTACGACGACCCCGCCCGACACCCAGGCGCCTTCCGTTCCGGCAGGCCTCGCCGTGTCCAGCAAGACGAGCAACGCCGTCAGCTTAACGTGGACCGCCTCAACCGACAACACGGGCGTAGCCGGCTACCTCGTGTTCCGCGGCAGCACGCAAGTCGGCACGCCGACGGGCACTAGCTATACCGATACCGGTCTTAGCGCCAGCACGGCTTACACCTACACCGTCAAAGCGCGCGACGCAGCCGGTAACGTGTCCGCTGCCAGCTCCACCCTTTCTGTCACGACGAACGCCCCGCCTCCGGGAGGCTCGGCAACAACGGTTCCGACCGGCGTGCCCATCAATCCTTACGCCGTTAATACACCGGACGCCGCATTGGCCGTTCATGCGCTGACGAAAGGTACCGACCCGATCACAAATCCGCTCAAAGGCTTCGCCATCTGGCATTGGTCGGGCGACAACGCCGACAAAACCGTGCTGGCAGGCGGCATCCGCAACTCGCTTGAATGGAAATACTTCGGTCTCGGCGAGTTGATGACCGGCATGAATACGTACGATTGGTCGCTGGTAGAGAAAGCCCTTGACGAAGTCGCCTCCCACGGCAAACAGCTTTCGCTTCGGGTTGCTAGCTGCGAATCGTTCTCCAGCAAAGACGTTCCGGACTTCCTAATGAGCCAGGTTAGAAACGGATGCATCCTCAACTACGATTCTCCGACCGTCATGCAGGCTTTCCAAAACTTCATCGCCGCCTTCGGCGCCAAATACGACGGAGATCCGCGCATCGGCTTCATCCATATGGGCCTTGTCGGACGTTGGGGCGAATGGCACACTTGGCCGAACGACGGCAGCAACGGTACGCAAAACTGGATGATTTCCGACGCGAACGCCAACGTCATTCTCGACGCATACGATGCCGCCTTCAACACGACGCGTCTGGAGAACCGCTACCCTCGGTCGGGCGGAGGTACTCATCTGACGACGCTGGCCAGCATCGGCTTCCATGACGATTCGTTCGCTTACCGCGAGACGGATCCGGCCCTCGGCCGCGTAGGCAGCATGACGCTGCCATTGTCCATGGACGGCAAGTCGGACTCCCAACTGACTCAGGCCTTCCTGTTCGGTTCCGAGAACAAATGGGCGACGGCGAGCATTGGCGGCGAGGTTCGTCCCGAAGTCCAAGGCAATCTGTTCGGTCCCGCATCGGCGACCAAGGACGACGCGATGACCGACGTGGAGATGTCCCACGCGACATGGATGATTTGCCAGAACTGCACTTACAACATCAACGACCCTAATGAAGTCGCCGTCTGGCAGAAGATGGGCTACAACTTCTACGCCAAGAACGCGTACTTCAACAATACGGTCTCCGGCAACTTTAAGGTCGGCGTGCAAATCGAGAATACCGGCGTCGCGCCGTTCTACTACGGTCCGAGCATGTATCCGGTCGAAGTCGCGCTTAAGAACACCTCTGGCTCAATCGTCAAAAGATGGACGACGGATTGGGACCTGCGGACGATTATGCCCAAACAAGTCCGCGCATTCCCCGAATGGAACGTGCCGGGTAATCCGACTTACGTGAACTTCGGACAACCGCAATATTTCGATACGACGGTTAATGCCGCGGGCGTCGCTTCGGGACAGTACAAATTGGTCATGCGCGTCGTTAATCCGCTCGAGCGAATCAACGAAGCCGACGTCCGGGCTAAAGGCCAGTTGCCTGCCTACTTGCCGTGGCACACCCCGCTTCCGCTCCTGTTCGCGAACACGAGCCAAGGCTCCGACGGCTGGCTTGATCTGGGCAACATTACTTTGCAGTAACTGGTTTACGCTCATCTCATCCGCCACATGGCCGCCGCGCTCGCTCTACATGCATAACGTGCAACTAAATTCGCCGCCGTCCGCCCATCATGCAAAACGTACAACTAGATTCACCACCGCCCGCCCATTCGCGTCGTCTACGTGCATTTCGTACAACTAACTTTCGACTTTTGGCTCATTTCCCACGATTCGGCTGCGATTAGCTGTACGGAATGCAATTAAAGTGGCAGAATCCGAGGATTACGTCGGATTAAATGTATGTTCTACAACTAGGCGACGGTGGCGGGTGGCATCGTGTTGGCGGCATGGTGTAACTCTCGGAATTCAACTCCTCTTAACACGCTCACTTAGGCTGTAACCACACCTCATCATGCAAAACGTACAACTAGATTCACCACCGTCCGCCCATTCGCGTCGTCTACGTGCATTTCGTACAACTAACTTTCGACTTTTGGCTCATTTCCCACGATTCAGTTACGATTAGCTGTACGGAATGCAACTAGAGCGGCAGAATCCGAGAATCCCATCGAATTAAATGTATGTTCTGCAACTAGGCGACGATGGCGGGTGGCGTGGTGATTGCGCGTGGTGGCGGGTGGCGAGCAGCGAGGTCGCGGGTGGCGAGTGTAGTCGCGGAAGTGCAGCCGCGAGGCAACTCAAGACATCAAAATGGGCTTGGCGAGATAATCGCCAAGCCCATTTGCCTTTCCACCACCCAAAATAGCAAGCAATGTTCTTATCGATGATAGAAGAGGGACATGTGTCTCCTGAAGAGCGAGAATTCACCTTGTTAAGGTGTTACCATTCAGAATTCGGGACCAAATTTCGGGGTCCCCGCAAAGTAATTGGAATAGGCTACAAAGCTTTACTTCACTTTGCGGGGTGAAGCCGCAGCGGAAGGAGATACATATCCCTCCACACTCACATCGATTCCCTAACAACACTTGCCCCCCCTACGCGAACCGAATCTCGTCGATCCAGATCGTCCCGCTTCCGCCCCACCAGAATGTCATCGTCAATTGGCCGGGCGCGCTGCGATTCACGCCGTTCGCGACTAGATCAATCTCGATATCTTTGTAAGCCGTCGTAATCGTGTTGCCGCTGAAGTCCGCCAACGTCTTCTCCACGCCGCCGATGCTCAGCTTGAAGTGGGACTGTTCGCCACCGTTGGCGCCCTTCACGCGAACGATCATCTTCGTATATCCGGCGATGCTCTGCGTTACGTCGGTACCTAGCCAGCCGTTGTTAGCGTATTGCAGCTTCAGCGCGCCGCTCTCGATGATTCCCGCGCCGTTCGAGAAACTGTTGGCTCCCGCCCACTTGCCCAGATCGTTGCTGCCCGGCCATCCCGGCGAACCGTCGAAGTTGTCGAGCAGCAAGCCCGTGCCGCCTCCGCCCGAAGCGCTCGTCGTATCGGTGACGGAGTTGCTCGACGCGGAGACATTGCCCGCCGCGTCTTTGGCCTTAACGGTGTACGTATAAGAAGTACTCGCCGCCAATCCCGAATCGGTGTACGAAGCGCTAGCCGTCGTCCCGACGTACGCCCCGCCTCTGTATACGTCATAACCAACCACTCCAACGTTATCCGTAGAGGCCGTCCAGCTCAAGCTTATGCTGGCAGCGGTTTTCCCCGTCACGATCAGGCTTCCCGGAGCGCTCGGCGCTTGCGTGTCGCTGCCGCCTCCCCCGCCCCCGACGGCGACCTGGATTCGGTCGAAGTCCGGCGCCCAACCGCTCGGGTTAGACAGCTTGATCGTGTTGTTGCCCGCGGCCAACGTCACTTGCGCCTGCACCGTGCCGACCGTCGTCCAGCCGCCCGTGTTCGGGAAGCTTACGCTAACCGCCGATCCGCCGTTGACGCTCATCTGAGCCGTACGGGTCGCATCGCCGTTCAAGTACGAAATCGTCAGCGTCGCCGTCCCGGCCGAAGCCGCGTTAACCCCGTTAAATTGCAACGTCCCGCTATTGTTGCCTACGTAGCCGACCTTGCTCCCTCCGGAGCACGCCGAGCAAGCGCCTGTAACCGCGCCTCCCGCGAGCGTATTGCCCGAAGCCTCCGCCTCGTAAGTTACCGTACTGCCTCCGCCGCTTCCCGCGGACGTCGAAACGGTGACCGCGTTGCTCGCCGCCGACACGTTCCCAGCCGCATCGCGAGCCTTCACGGTAAATGTATACGACGTGCTTGCGGCAAGTCCCGTATTTGTGAAGGAAGTCGACGAGGTCGTTCCGACGAGGCTGCTACCCCGGTATACGTCGTATGCCGTCACACCGACGTTATCCGTAGCCGCGCTCCACGTTAACGCCACGCTGCTGGACGTGACGCCCGTCTGACTCAACCCCGACGGTGCCGTAGGTGCTTGCGTATCGCCGCCTCCGCCTCCGCCGCCGCTAACCCCGCCGTCGTAAGCCCCACTAGTTAAGCTATAGGATAGCGTGTTGTCAGACTTCAAGCTGCTGAACGAGCCCAAATTCTGATCGCTCGGATCTCCCCCGATACCGACTTTGCCGATCGGCGTACGACCGCCCGAATAGTAGTTCGTATTCGCGAATCTTACGCTAGGTTTCCAGCCGGACGGATCGAGAATCGACAACGCCAGCGTATACGTCCCGTTAGCCAAGTTGCTCGGAATCGTGAACGAACCGGATACCGCGTTCGTTGCCGGCGCGTTAGTATAAGTCCTCGTGCTCGCGTTCCAATTGGTGCCGGGCAACCATTGCCGAATGTCGGCATTGAACAAGCCTTTCCAGGCAACCGTTTTATCCGCTCTGAGCAAGCTGGCCTCTACCGGCCAATTGTAATAGAACGGCGACGAGCCTTTATTTACGACGTTAAACGAGACGTTCATCGTGCCGCCAGGCGTAACGTTGCCGGAGAATGAAGCTTGATTAATGACGTACCGGTAACCGAGCACCTTCTGCATCGCCGTCGCACCTGTTTCGACCGCGGAGTTAGCCGCATTATATTCCGCGATCCACCCGAGGCTGGACGTGTGGGTTTTCATAATCCAATCGATCACGTAGTTCGTGTTATTCACGCTGCCCAGCGTTCCGTCCGGGCTGCCGCCCAAGTTCGATTGGTCACCCCAGTCGTACGCGACCTCGCCGCTGTTGATTTGCGTCCGCCACGTATCCCGCGAGATTTCTCCGTTTCCTCCCGCGGCGTCATCCGGGAGCGCGAAGGAATCCCACTGGATGCCGAACGGATAATTGACGAACGTCTCCGGATAACGAACCATTACCTTCTTGTTCGGAAACGCGCTGACATAAGCATCACCGAGTGCTTGCTGGAAGCTTAGCGGAATGCGGTCCGTTCCGTCGGCGAACTTGTTCGGATAAATATGCTGCTCGCCCCAGTTCCCGAACAAGCCGAATTCGACGGCCGCGACGCGGGGATCGTTGTTCCACGCTTGCCCGAGCTTGGCGATAAAGGCGACCATCCGGTTTTTGTACGTATCCGAAAGCCATTGCTGAGCCGGATCTCCATGCGGAATACCGTCCGGCCAATATTCGCCTACGTTCGGATAGACGATGACGACCCTCGGCACAACCTTCAAATTGCGGTTTTCCAGCCCCGCCCACGCGGTGTTGCTCCAATCTTTAATTTTCTGCACCGAATCCGAAGCCAAATTCTCGAGACTCGTATACGGAATGTACTGCTTGTAGATCGAAGTGTACTCCTTGTCCGGGAAGTTAGTGCTGCCGATGTACACCGACGGCCTGAACCCCATATTCGGATTTTTGAACGCTTCCGACGTTTCGGTCAAATTAACCGTCAACGTCCCTACAGCGGCACGAGCTTCTTTACCCGGCCACCCCGCCGATCCCGCCGCCACAACCAAAGCCAGGGAGAGCGACAAAATAGACGACCCTAATTTTCTTTTCACTACGAATTCCTCCTCTAAAATTTACATATTAAGCGCTTACATAAGGAGGTGAACGAAAAGGGAGCATCATCAAGACCTCCCTTATCGTCCTACCCTTTGTGAGCGCTAAATGCCACGCCTTCGATAAATCTCTTTTGGAAAATAAAGAACAAGATAATCATCGGGATGACGGCCATGAAAGCTCCCGCCATCAGCACGGGGTAATTCGTTCCGAATTTGGATACGAGCGTTGCCAGCCCGGCGGACAAAGTCAGCTTCTCCGGAGAACTATTAATAATAAGCGGCCACTGCAGCTCGTTCCAAGACCACAGCAATTGAATGATGACGACCGCGACTAACGCCGATTTTACGAGCGGAAGCATAATGTGCCAATAGATTTGGAACGGATTGCAGCCATCGAGAATAGCCGCCTCCTCCAACTCTTTTGAAATACCGAGGAAAAATTGCCTAAGCAGGAAAGTGGCGAAAGGACTAATGAGCGCCGCGATCCATAGCGCCGTTACCGTATTCACCAGTCCCAGCTTGCTGAGCATGAGATATTGCGGCGTGTAAAACACCGGGTTCGGTACCATCATGACGGAGATGATGAGAAAGAAGCACAACGCTCTGCCCGGAAATCGAATTCTCGCGAAAGCGAAAGCAGCCATCGAACTGAATACGATCGGGAACACAGTCTTCATGAATGCCGAGAAAGCCGTATTGAAGTAGTAATACTTAAAGGAAGATTGTACGAACGCTTCCTTGTAGCTCCCCCATTTCAACTCGGAAGGGAATATTTTGACCGGAATTTGGGTCGCTTCCATCGGCGTCTTGACGGAAGTCAGCAGCATCCATATAAAGGGCACGACCATAAAGAGGGAGGTTGCGATGAGCACTACGTAGATGACAAGTTTCGTTCTGTTGTTCGATCGGACCAAGCTGCCGTTCATCTCATGCCCTCCTTAGTCGTATACGACCCATTTTTTCTGGAATAAAAACTGCAGTCCCGTCAGGACCAAATTAATGAGAAGTAATATGTTAACGATGGCCGCACCATAGTTCTGATCGTAGTAGACGAAGGAATTTTGGTAATAGGCGTACACGAGCGAACGAACCGAAGGCAACGCCACGTTCGTCTTCCCGATGAGCAAGTAGATAGAGTCGAAAATTTGCGATGCCCCGATCATCAACACGACCGTCGTGAAAAATAGCGTCGGGGTTAGAAGTGGCAACGTGATATACCGGAATTTATTGAATTTGACCGCTCCGTCGATCTCGGCCGCTTCGTACAACGTCTTAGGAATCCCTTGCAAACCCGCCAATATAAGCAGCATGTTAAAGCCGATAGCCGCCCAGACGCCAACGAGCACGACGGAATACATCGCGAAGCGGGGATCCGACAGCCATGAAATATGCGTACCGAACACATAGTTTATAAAGCCGTAATCCTGGGCGAACAGAACGACCCATACCATGGCCGCCGCCGCGGGCATAGTCACTTGGGGCAGGAAGAAGATGACCCGGAATATGGACTGTCCCTTGATTTTGGCGTTCAGCATCACGGCGAAAAAGGTAGAGAGCACCACGGTCGCCGGTACGAACAGCACCATGTAGTAGAGCGTATTGCGCAGGTTTTGCCAAAACTCCGAGTCGTGGAATAGTTTCTCGTAATTTTTGAATCCGACCCAATGGTTGACGAGCCCGAAATTCTCGGATTTCAGAAAACCGAGATATATGGAATAGAAAGCGGGCCAGCTCCAGAACACCAACGTGCCGATCAGTGTGGGAGCAATCATAAAGTACGCCCATAAATATCTGCTTTTCGACATAATCGCCGCCACCCTTCTCGATCGCCGAAGGCATTCCGCAAGCGCGGAACGCCTTCGACATTCATCCTGCTAATCGTTATTTCGCATCGGCTATCGCTTGGTTCATCATATCCGCGACTTTCTTGGCGCCTTCCTCGATGGAAATCGCTCCGCCCCATGCTTGAGACATGATCTCGGATTCTTTGGCGAACCAGACAGGGTAGGATTTCGAACCGCTTGGATACGGAACCGCGTCGGATGCCTGATCGATGAACACTTGCAGGTTCAAGTCCGGTTTCGATTTGACCCATGCGGCTTGCGTGTCTTTGAATGCCGGGATTGCCGCGCCCATCTCGGCGGTAATTTCAGCCGCGCGCTTGGAGCCTAGGAACTCAAGGAAAAGACCGGATTCGTCTTTGTTTTTGCCTTTGGCCGACATAACGTTGCCGAGACCGTTAATGATGTTGCCGCGTTTCACTTTGCCTTTCGGAAGCGGTGCCCAGTTCCATTTGCCATGAATGATTTCGCTGCTATCGATATCTCCGTTGCGCCAAGATCCTTCGAAGATCATGGCCAGCTTACCGGATTTGAACATTTCGGTGGAGTCGGTATCCGTCAGTTGTTGATGCGTCGGGGAAGCTTTGTCGAGCACCATTTGGTAACGGAATTTCAGAGCTTCGATGGAAGCAGGATCGTCATATCCGGATTTGGACATGTCGTCCGATAAAATATATCCGCCGTTCGCGAGCATATCGTTCCAGTAGCCGACTTGCGTATCCATTTTAGCAGCGAATCCGTAAATGCCTTTGTCCGGTTGGGACAATTTCTTGGCGACTTCGGCAAGCTTATTGTAATCCCAAGTATCGTCCGGATAAGGAACGCCTGCTTGGTCGAACAATTCCTTGTTATAGGCAAGCCCGATCGTATCGAAATCCTTCGGCACGCCGTAGTTAACGCCGTCGAGCGTGTAGATGGAACCGAGGTTGGAAGCGTAGTTGTTCAAATCGATGGCGCCAGCATCCACTTTGTCCGTGATCGGCTCAAGGAATCCGCCCGTCGCGTATTTAATGAATTGGCCTCCGTGCATCCAGAACACGTCTGGCAAAGTGCCTGCAGGCGCGGCGGCGGACATCTTCGTCCAATAGTCGCCCCACGGGATGACTTCTACCTTAACTTTGATATTCGGGTGCTGCGCTGTGAACTCGGACGCGATCGCCTCCATCGCTGGCTGTTGGTTCTTGTCCCAAATCGTATAGCTGATCGTTACGTCCTTCTCTGGCTTCTGGCTCGCTTGATCGTTCGATGCGGACTGGCTAGGTTGCTCGTTCTTTGCGGACTCGCTTGCTTTATTGCCATTGTTTCCGTCGTTGTTGTTACCGCAGGCTGCCATAATCGTCGAGAATGCTAGAATCGTGCCCAATAAGTAAGCTGGTTTATTACGCAACATTTACGTTTCCCCCTCAAAGTTTATCCATGTCCGTTGCTCGTTTCGGAAAATTTGCGCAAATTATCCGACTCGTTGCATCAAGAGTACTTTTGACTTCTTCATCATAAAACGCCACAGACCACAAATAAATGCCGTAATTTAAAGATTCTCGCCACATATTTAAGAATCTATTTCCAACCCACTCTCATCTGTGCTACAAAAATGATAGGAAATTATTTTCGTAAATTTGCGCAATATTAGTAAATTGAAGGCGGGGATGCAGCATGAAAAAACTGAAATTGGCGGTTATTGGCGCAGGGGCGCGCGGTTTTCTAAGCTATATGCCTTATGTACAAAACCACCCGAACGAAGCCGAAATCGTAGCCGTTGCCGAGCCGGATGCTAAGCGGAGGGACGCCTTTACGAAATCATTCCGCTTAAACGAGAATCAGGTTTACCTTTCGTGGGAGCAACTGCTCGAACAACCGAAGATGTGCGACGCCTTGCTTATATGCACGCAAGATCGCATGCATTTCGAACCTACGATGCAAGCTTTGCGCAAGGGGTATCACGTTCTATTGGAAAAGCCGATGTCGGCAGATCCTTTGGAATGTGCGCTCATGACGGAAGAAGCTACAAAACAAGGACTGCTGCTGTCAATCTGCCATGTCTCGCGGTATACGCCATTCTGGCGGGAGCTGAAGAGCTTGATCGCGAACGGGCGAATCGGCGACGTCATCTCCATTCAACATAACGAGAACGTTGGTTACCTCCATTACGCGCATAGCTTCGTTAGAGGCAATTGGCGGAATTCCCACCTCTCCAGCCCGATGATTCTAGCCAAGTCTTGCCACGATATGGACTTGATCCGATGGCTAGTCGATTCAGAATGTACCAGGGTCAGCTCCTTCGGCTCCTTAAGCCACTTCCGGCTGGAAAACGCGCCGCCCGATTCGGCGGAACGCTGCACGGACGGCTGCGCGGTGGAATCGTCTTGCCCTTATTCCGCCCCAAGGTTCTACTTGCAAAATCTCGAAGATAATCCGTTTGCGAGATTAATCGCCGACCCGCCTACCGTAGACAACCGCATGAAAGCGATCAAGACCGGGCCGTACGGGAAGTGCGTCTACCGGACCGACAACAATGTCGTAGACCACCAAGTCGTGAACATGGAGTTCGAGAGCGGAGCGACCGTCATGTTCAGCATGTGCGGGCTTACGCGAGACATAAACCGAATCGTGCAAATCATGGGAACTAAGGGAGAGTTGCGGGGGGATCTCGTCAAAGGAGAAATCGATCTGTTCGAGTTTGCCGGAGGCGTTCGAACGCTCGTTCAGGCATCGACCGGGGAAGGCGGACATCAAGGCGGCGACGATGGGATTATGCGGCAATTCTTGTCCGATTTGCGGGAAATGCGCTACGAGAACAATCTTACTTCCGCCGAAGCGTCCCTCGAAAGCCATCTCATGGCGTTCGCGGCCGAGCAATCCCGCCTTCGCGGCGGGGAAGTCGTCGATATGAGAGCGTTCCGTTCCATGACAAAACCGAGGGAGTAAACAAAAATGAGGCTGCCTGCTCGCTTTCTAAAGATGGGGTACTCCGTGGGGAACCAATTGTTCTTCTTGTTTTTGGTTAGCATTATCGGTTTCGTTCTGATTACCGGTTACGGTTCGTACTACTCTTCCCAAAGCATTCTAAAGGAAAAATTGACCGACGCTTCGAAACAAACGATAACGCAAGCCGGCGAAAAGCTGGATCTACTTTATAACCAATATGACGAGAAAACCGAACAACTCGCCATCAACAATTTATTTCTTAAGGATGTTAGGGACTATTTAAGCTCGGATTTGCCCGACGTAGATAAAGCGCTGGCCAAAATTAAAATTCAATCCAAACTGGATGAGATGGTTGCCGTCGACGACTCGCTAGTGTCTATTCAACTGTACGACGCCGACGGACAATGGCTATTATCCGGTAGACAACCCGCGATAGCGAAAGAGGTTTCGCAAGAAAAGTGGTTTGCCGATATTCGATCCAACAATGGACATGCCGTCTGGCTGGAAACCCATCCCCAAGGCTATTCCAGCAACGGCGAAGAAGCCTCCATCGGTCTTGCCAGGGCATTAGGCAATCAAGGCGCTGGCGAGTTCCTGGGCGGTTTGCTCTATGAAATCAAGCTCGATTTGATCGGCAACGAATTAAACGCCGTCCGAATAGGAGACGATGGCGTCAAAATCGTCGCAACCGCGAGCAATGCAGTGATCTATAACAGCGCCGACCACAATAACGACAACGCCGCGTCTATGATGAACACAATTGTAAACAGGAGCTCCAATAGCGAGGAATCCGGTTTTGCCTACGTTAAAGACAGCAATGGAATCAATAATGCAATGGTCTTCACACGGTCGGAGAAGAACGGTTGGTACACTTTGGCCTACGTGCCGGTCAGCCAGTTCCTTCGCGAGACGCGTTCCATTTGGCACAATACGTTGCTCATCGCAGGGTTGTCGCTTTTATTGGCAATCGTCATGGGCTGGTGGATGGCCCGTCGATACGGCAAACCTTTAATTAAACTAAGAGAACTGATGAAAGCCGGAGAGAACGGCGACCTTCAGGTGCGCATGGTTTCCTCCAGGAAAGACGAAATCGGTCAGCTTGCAGCGAGCTTTAACGGCATGATGTCGCAGATTACCCGGTTCGTCCACAAATCGGCCGAATCGGCCAAACAAGTGCTTACCACTTCCGAAGAGCTGTTGCGGGTTTCGAAATCGACGGCCGCCTCGGCAGACCGGATGACGAGAGCGAACCGGGAAATCGCCTCGGGCTCTGCCGAGTTGTCTTCCGAAACCGACAAGGTGAGCGGAATGGCTTCAGAGACAACGACTCAGATGGGGTCGGTCATCCATAGCAGCGTTCAAATGGAGCAATCCGCGATCGAACTAAGGCAGGTAGGTCTTCAAGGCCAATCTCTAATGGTACAGCTACGCGGACAAACGACAGAGGTAGAAACGAAGACCCGCTTAATGGTGGAAAGAGTGGAAAAGTTAAAGGCAGGCAACCAGTCCGTCAAGCTCGTCATGAACAAGCTTTACGACATCGTGAAGCGAACGAATATTCTCGCCCTCAATGCCTCCATAGAGGCCCATCGATCCGGCGGCGCAGGTAAAGGGTTCATGGTCATTGCCGATGAAATTCGGAAGCTTGCGGAGCAATCGAAAGCGACGATCGAAGGAGTTGGGGACATCACCAATCAGATCCTTCATGATATCGATCGCACGGCTTTGCTAATGGGAGACACCTACCCTATTCTTACAAAGCAATCTCAATTGGTAATGAGCACGGACGACATTTTTCGAACGGTGCAAGAAAGGCAGAGCGGATTCCTTACGAATTTATCCGTCATGTCGGAAGTTCTTCAAACGATGGAGCAATCTCAGATCCAGTTGGCGACGGCCATGGAAAACGTAAGCGCCATATCGGAGCAATCTTATGCGACGTCCGTGGAAGTGGCGGCGCAAGGCGATATTCAATTGCAAATCAGCAATCGCCTATTGCAACTATCGGAACAGATGGCTGAGTTATCAAGCGGTCTTCAGCGAGACTTGGATCAGTTTACGTTTTAACGCTAAAAGCGGCAGTCCCCGGAATGACCAGGGACTGCCGCTTTTATTTACCTGCTATGCGCGAACTTTACCGCACGAATCCCGTTCGACCAGCTCCGTCTTCAAGCTGATATTCACTTCCGAGATATATTTGTTCGTAATGAGCTCCGTTATCATCTTAACGATCAACGGGCTAATATCGTACCTGAATCTTCTAACCGTCGTCAGCGGCGGCATCATGAACTCCGATAGCTTCAAATCGTCAAACCCGACGAGGGATACGTCCTTCGGAATTCTGAGCTTCAGCTCGGACAACCCCTTCATCGCTCCGAACGCGATCATGTCATTGAACGCGAATAGTGCCGTAATATCGGGCTGCTCGGCTAGCAAGCGCTTAACCGCCTGATAGCCGTGCGCCGGATCGAATGCGCCCATAAGCACGCTAGCTTCGTCCCATTCGAGACCTAATTCTTGAAAAGCTTCCTTACAGCCGCGCAGCCGGTTCTCGTTCACCAAATGCCGGCTTGGACCGGCAATCAAGCCGATCTTGCGATGGCCAAGCTCGTGCAAATAACGGACGACGTCGTATGCGCCTCTACGATTATCGTAATCGATAAAGTTCTGCGAGCCCTCATAGCTTCTGCCGTTCGTCACCAAATAAGGAATGCCTCGGTTAATGAGTTCGTCGACCAGCTTATCCTCTATGAACGGGTCGAACACGACCGCCGCGTCGATCTTCTTCTCGCTTAGCAACCGGTAGGCGGAAGAAGAAACCGCAAAATCCGCGGTATGGGTCGCCATATGAAACTGATGACCATGGGCTTCAAAGTGCTCCTTCAGGTCGTTCAGATCCGCGGAAGAAGCAGGATCATTGTCGAAGAAATCGTTCGCGTCGGGAACGAATACGGCAATGCTATAAGCGATTCCCGAAAGCTTCGACGGGGCGATGCCGGGCTTAATATACTCGTTCGCGACATCAAGCACCTTGCGCCTTGTTTCCTCGCTAAAATTCCCTTGGTTATTAATAATGCGAGAAACGGTGCTGACCGATACGTTGGCCTTTTCGGCTATTTCCTTGAGCTTGATGGACGATCTCCTCCGGTCCGGTACAACCTTATACTTTCATCTTAATGAGCGTTGGATGGAGAGTCAAATAGATAATGTCTCGCGACGATACCAAGGCAGACGCGAGAGCGGGGCTTGCACCTTGATTGTACTGGGTCCAACGACCACGCTCCCGTCATCCCCGATCCATGTTCCTACCGGGAATCGGATTTCCCGGCTGACGGATCCCTTCTCTAGTACGGGAGCAACTAGAATCGAGGCTCCGACCATGAATTGATCTTTAACGGACTCGTACCCTTGTCCCGGGAACACGAACTCCAACGCGCGCAAAATCGGAGTGCCTCTCCGCCCCGCTTCGTCCGCGAGTGCTAGCAGCTCCGGGCCGAGCTGTTCCCGCAATTTCACCGCATCCAGGCAGTATGAAGTCATCCGTTCGTCAAGCGCTTTCCATGGCGCCGTCGAAAATTGCATCATTGGGAACAACGCCGCGCATTGCGCATACCGGACGAATAGCTCCGGGTCGAATGCCGTTCCGCCTAAATCTCCGTCCCACCCGCCCCCGACCATGTCCGGACAATTGAACGCGAAGCCGACCAAACCTTGCGCGATCGCATTCGGTATGAGCGCCCGAATGCCGTCTTGTCCCCAAGTATGAGGCTTATCCCGCAAGCGTTGCATGAGCGGCGCTCCGCCCATCTTCCAGCTTGCGCGGTATTCGCTGAGCGGATAATGCAGTCCTAAGCGGCTATACGCGGCGCAATCCTCGTTCGGGATATTCGTTCCTCTCCATGTAAAGCCCGTAACCCATTCGCTGTTCGCGTCGCCCGCGGGGTCACCGGCATCGAATTTAAAGCCGTCGATGCCGTATAGCTCCACCAATTCGTCCAACGTGTCCTTAAACCACGTCCACGCTTCGGGATACGTATAATCCAACACCGCGCTACAGCCATTCCACCATCTTCGCAGCGCTGTCTTCCCTCTATCGTCGTTAACCAGATAACCTTGCTTAGCAAGCATTCTTCCCGTCCGGCTGTCCGGGCTGACATAAGGACATACCCATAGCATGACCTTGAATCCCATATCGTGCAGCTCGTCGACCATCTGCTTCGGATCGGGAAACCGGGCCGGGTGGAAGCTCCAAGTGCCGTAATCCTCCATCCAGTTATCATCGATTATGAGCACGCCCGGCGGGAACCCTTGGCGGACGATTTCCCGCGCGTAGTCGATCGTCTTCCGTTGCGTCGGCTCGTAATGCATTTCCATCCACGTGCAATATTGCGGCGCTGTTATCGCTAGCGGATCAGGCGTGCGTCCAAGCGCCGGAAAATATTCGCCGGCCGCCTCGTGGAAGGCTTCCTCGAGCGTATGATACTGCCCTTCGCGAAGGATTGCTTTATTGTCGCTATCGATGCTTATCGTGCCGGAACCGAATTTGAATTTAAAAGGCCTGTCGTGCCAAATGAATCTGCCTCTGTTCGATACGAGAAACGGCGCTCCGGAATTCTCCAATAAGTTTCTTAAATCATGCTCGATATCCTCCGTACCGTAAGGCATTCGAATGCCATCGTGAATAGCGCCGCCCCACCAAAGCTCATCCTTCAACACTGGAATTTCAATCGTTTTCGAGGTCATATCTGTTGTCCACCGCCGTCAGGAAATTTTTTGCGCAATTTATTTCTATATTAGCGTTTCCTGCTTTTCCCGTCAATGCGCAAACAAAAAACCGCGACCGGCGCGGTTTAAAGGTGGTCTATTTATTTCAACTTAACTGGCCTTTTTCCCGTAAGCTTCTGTCAACACCCCATAGGCATCGATTAATTGCTTACATTTTAATTCGTCGCCACCGACATCAGGATGATGAAGTTTCATTAAACTTCGATATTTTGAACGAATCACATTGAAATCAGTAGTATTCGTTGGGAGTTCCATAATCTGAAGCGCCCATTTATTCGGATTTGTAATTCTTTCATTGAAGTTTTTATGGGATTGCTTGTACGCATACTCTTCTTCGAAATTATTACTTTCACCATAATCATCTTGTTTTGATTGGCGTGACCTATTAAAATTGTCCCACTTTTCGTCCAGCTCTTGCCACATCTCATGCCAAGCGCTTTTAATTTCATTTTTAAATTCCTCAAACTCAGCCTTTCGTTTTCGTCTGCGCTCTTCTTCTTCTATCCGCTCTCGTTCGGGTCCGCCACCTGCAACCCATTTGTCAAAAACCGCACGCTCGAACATATACAACTCTTCTAAGAATGCTTCTCTATTCGATTTTTGATTAAGCCACGTTTGAAACATAGCGCGAATGTAATTGTCGGAAAAATTAGATTTTATAAACACTTTAACTTCATTTATGAAGGGACGTTGAACAATAACATGAATCACACATATACCCGTGGCAATAGGCAAAATAAAATAATAATTAGGTTCTCCTGAAATAAACAGAAAAAAGAGGGTCCAAAGCGCATTAGAATACCAAAGCGCGTCGCCCTTTAAGCGAGTGATCCTATAGGCTTTCAGCGTCTTATTCTTTTCAAATAATAAGATGTACCAAAACATCCAACAACCGATTAGAGGCCTCATAAGCATCTCCCTTCATATTCCAACCTTTATATGGCTCTTATACATAGAATCACGTTTTTCCACAAACCTACCTCCGTTCGGTCAAAGAACGGTTCAATCTCGCTTTCATCTCCTCGTTCCGGTCAAGCAGCGGCAACAGCTGCTTACGCGTTTGTGCAATCGGTCAACTGCCGATGCGTACTGATTTCTAGAACGAGGGCTTGATTCCCTGCCGGACGCGGTCGAAACGGCGGAATTGTTGTCGGATCTTGCTTCTGATGGTTAGTTGCTTATCTCTTTTATTTTACGTACCAAGTTCGCATTAACCGCTTCTTGTAGACCAGCGCATAACTCGATTCGGTCGGCGCCTCCTGCAGCGGCTTGCAGAATATCTTCCGTGGATGTAGCGATCACTTCGATAATCACTAAAGCAGCGCTCCTTCTTTCTTCACGAGTTCTATTTAAATTAACAAACTTTCGGATCCTTCTAGTGCAGCCCGTCTTCCGATGCCAACACGAAACAAAAACCCGTCAGCTCATTTAGAGAAGCTGACGGGCTCTTACGACCTTTTACCGAAACGCCGAATTCAACTTCACCGGATTTGCCATAATCCTACGAATTAATGACCGCTATGGCATCCATTTGAATCAGGAATCCTTGGCTGACGCCGGTAATCGCTCTTGCAGGGTACGGAGCTGAAAAATACTCCTTGTAGTACTCGTTAAACCTGTCAAAATCAGCGCCAGGCTCCAGAAAAACGGTAACTTTGACGACATCGCTCATTTTCGCTCCAGCTGCTTCCAGGATGGCTTTTACGTTCTCCAATGTTCGCCTGGCTTGATACTCCAGCGTATCGCTGTTACAAAATCCCGTATCGGGTTCGAAGGGGCCTTGCCCTGCGACGTACACGGTATTACCGACTTTGATAGCCTGAGAATACGGCATTGTGCCCGGTTGCTGCGCTTTGTCCGTTAAAATGACTTCTTTCATTTGTACTCCGCTTGATATCTGCTGATCAACTCCGAAATGTTAATTCCGTTAATCGTTAACCCCTCAATCTCGCAATTCTCGATGGAGACGTTCTTCAGATTGCAAGACTTGATCGTACTGCCCGCCATATCGCACTGTTCGAATCGAATCGGACGCTGCTCGCCTTGATCGTCCCGATAAGCCGGATGTCCGACGGGCGGCAAGCCGATACCGTGTATGTAAGCGCCGCCCAGCTGCGCCTCGAAGATTTCGAGATCGGACAAGTTCGCGTCCTTGATGAGAACGCCGGACATATTGATGTTAGTAAACTTGGATTCGCTTAATTCGACGCAATCGAACTCGGACCCTTTAATAAACGAATACCGTACTTTCAGCTTCTCGTTCTGATTATTAAGTTCCATCGCTTATACCTCCACAATCGATTTGGCGAGAACGACCGGAAAATGCAGCTCGATTACCGATTCGCCGTTGTCCGGTCCCCTATACTTGCAGTCATAGCGTTCGTACTCATAATCGTCGATTGCATTATACTCCGAATGCCCGCGCCAGCTTCCATGGAAGAAGCCCCATGCTTCATGGATGTCCGCAACCTGTCCGCGATAGGTAACGACGGCGAATTCGCCGGCGGGGATCGTGCGCTCGATCATTCCGTCCGGGATCGGACTTCCGTCATTCTCCGCAATCTCGACGCCGGCCAAATATAAGAAGTTCTGACCCGGGCCAAAGGGCGGCGCGTACGTAAATAGACCGAACGACTCCTCGCTATCGTTCGCAATACTCCGCTCTTTGCGAAGAGCGTGGAACGCTTCCCAGATCGCTGGGATCGCCTCCGCTGCCTGTTCTCCGTCTTGCTGCGCCACGAACCGCTCGATCCCGATAATCCGGCGCGACGGCTCAGCGACAATATCGATGCTCTCGATATGCTGAAAGCGGTCCGTCTCGAGCGCCTCCGCATGCTTGATCGGCGCGTAGATGTCATAATCGAAAAAGTCGATTTCCGAACGGGGGATGTCGAACGGATTGACCGGATTCAGCCGGTTGGCCTCGAAGCCGAACGAGCCTTCCGTTACGTCCCGTTCGATTCCTTCCTGCTCGAACCATTGATTTAGGAAGGCATACCCGTCTTCCATCCGGCTTCCATTGCCGCGGATTGTCAGCTTGGCGTATTTGCGCGCCGGAAGGATGATCGTTTCCAGCCCGTCCGGAAGCTCCTCGAACCCACTTACCTCAACGCCGGTCCACAGCTCCCGCACGCCGGTCGCCCACTGCCATTCCGGGATGAATACAAGCCCGTAGTCCTCATTCTTCACGGACGAGTGACCGCCAAGCAGCTCCCGTATCCCTCGCCATGCCTTGCGCGTGCCTTCACCGCTTTGCTCCGAACGAATGACCGCCGCTTTCATCTCCGGCATTTCCACGATACGTACCCTCATTGCCCCCATAACCTCCCGATCGTTAGGATTGAACGACATTCTGCGTAATCATAATGATATTGCCGTCCTCGTCGCGAATATTGAAATAAGACACCGAAGGCAGCTTCTGAATGTCGAGTACGACCTCGAACCCGTGACCGACGGCTTCGCGCTTCGCCCGCTCGATGTCGTACGTATCCAGCTTTAGCAGCAAAGGACCTCGTTCCGGCACCGGCACGTTGTCCATGCCATTCGAGTCCAGCATCAGATGCGTACCGTTATCGAGTCGGAACAGATGCAGATGACCGTATCTATCCTCTTCCCGAACCTCCAGCCCCATCAGCTTGCTGTATCGGTCCACGGCCCGCTCCAGGTTTCTAACCCACAGTATGGCCGAGTCGATCTTGGACTGGATGCTGCAGTGGGCTCTGCCACCGTCAACGCCGCCGAAAGCGAGATGATAGCCATCGGGATCCTCGACGACGAACTCCTTCCACGGCCCGAAGTCCGGATAAATGACCGGTTCCCTGGCGAACTTGGCTCCCTTGCTCTTGAATTCCTCGTACAAACTATCAAGCCCCGCCCATGTCTCGGTGTAGCCTTGCACATCGATGCCCGTGTCCGCTCCGCTTTCCGGAGGGTTCGGAACCGGCCTGAAGCCCTCCGGCGCCTGATGCAGCTTTAGCGCCATGCCGTTCAGTCCGTCCCGCTCCGCCCACCAGTCGGTTACGTTGAAGCCAAGTACTTCCCGGTAATACTGCCGCGAACGGGCGATGTCGGATACTGCAAGCACGCTAAGCGAACTGCCAATCTGTCTTCCCATTTACGATCGCCTCCTAGACCAATAACTATGGAAGTATGCGAATATACATTCGCCTTTTTTGATGGAAAATCCTTCAAGGCTTTTAAATTAATAAATTAAATATTCACAAAAAGACCCTTACCCGTCATTGCCGACGTTAAGGGTCTCCACTCACTTATTACCGCTAGATTCATAAAGAAAATCTACGATATGTTTAACTTCTACCTTTTCATTCGTCCCGTACTTCTCTACGCCCAGTTTCATTTGCAGAAGACACCCGGGGTTGCTCGTCAGCAAATAGCGAGCGTTGGTTTGGTTAGCGTGCTCCATTTTGTGCTCCAAAATTTGATCCGCCATATCCGGCTGCATCACGTTGTAGATCCCTGCCGAACCGCAGCATCTATCCGCTTCCTTCATCTCGATGAACTGCACGTTCGCGACGCGTTTGATCAATTGCCTAGGAGCATTCGCCCCCTTCATTACGTTGCGCAAATGACAAGAATCTTGGTACGTTACCTTCAGAGGCATCGAGTCTGGTTCTATCGGTTCGGAGAACTTCGGCAACCGTCCGAATTGAAGCAGCAATTGGCTAATATCAATGACACGCGAAGCAAATCGCTTGCCTGGCTCATGGAATTCAGGATCATCGTGCAGCAGATGGTCATATCCGACCAACTGCGCACCGCACCCGCCGGCATTCGAAACGATATAGGCAATGCCCGCTTCCTCGAAAGCTTTCACGTTTACGCGTGCCAGCTCCCTCGCCAAGTCCATCTCGCCACTATGCGCATGAAGGGCACCGCAGCAGGTTTGCTGTTCGGGAATGACCACTTCAAAGCCCGCTTCCGTCAGCAATTTAACCGTATTAACGTTAGTTCCAGCGAACAACACATCCATAATACAGCCCCGAAATAACGCAACTCGGGCTATCGGATCGCCTTTGGCCGGAATGATCCTTCCAAGCTGCTCAACCACGCCTTTCCCGGTCCCATCCGGTAAGATCCGTTCCATCTCTCGCAGATGCTTCGGGAAAACCTTCATCAACCCGCTCGCCCTTACGATCGCCCGAACACCTGACTTTTGGTAGACGGTTAACGCTCTCCCCAGCCATTTCAACCGGTTACGATGGGGAAACATGCCTTTAAACATGAGCTTTCGAATACCCGTGACTGGTGCACTATGATGCGCATGATCCTCAATGGCGTCGCGAGCCTGCTCGATCAATTGACCGTATTTCACGTCCGCGGGACACGCCGGTTCGCACGCTCTGCATCCGAGACAATGGCTCATCTGCTCCTGAAACGTTTGATCCGGCTTCATAATACCGTCCGCAACAGCCTTCATCAACGCGATGCGTCCTCTCGGCGATTCCGCTTCCAAGCCAGTCTCGCGAAAGGTTGGGCATGCAGGCAAGCAGAACCCGCAACGCATACAATTCGTCAGCTGTTCGTAGTCTAGCTTTGTTACCAATGTACCCGTTAACGATCCCTGCGCCCTATTCATTTGGCTCGGTGCGTGACGTTCGGACACGATCGATCACCACTCTTTTTCTTGTTTCTTTAGCGAACACTTTGCCGGGATTAAGCAAGTTGTGCGGGTCGAACGCCAGCTTGATCCCGCGCATGACGGCAATGCCGACCGCTCCGATTTTCCACTCCAGATACGGCGCTTTGACAAGTCCGACCCCGTGCTCCCCTGTGATCGTACCTCCGAGCGAGATCGCCGCCTCGAATATTTCCTCGAACGCAAGCTCTACGCGATGTACTTCCTCATGGTCCCGTGCATCGGTGGTCGCCGTAGGATGAAGATTGCCGTCGCCGGCATGACCGAAGGTAGCGATTTGTACGTTGTATTTGTTTGCAATTTCATTAATACGCAGCACCATGTCCGCGATTCGGGAACGAGGAACCGTCGCATCCTCCAAGATCGTCGTCGGCCGTAGCCTTGCTAACGCAGTAAAGGCGCTTCGCCTTGCCGTTAACAGCTTTTCCGCTTGTTCCCGATCTTCGGCCACTTCTATGCGACTTGCTCCCTCCGACTCGCATATCGATCGAATTTGATCGATGTCGCGTTCCACCGTCTCTGAATCGCCGTCCTGCTCGATTAACAGAATCGCAGCAACGTCATGCGGGAGACCCAGCTTCGCGTAATCGTCCACTACCCGAATCGTTGCGTTATCCATAATTTCGAGCGTGGCGGGAATAATTCTATGCTCGATAATTCGGGACACTGTTCTTGCCGCGCTATACAGATCCATATACATCGCTAGCATCGTCTTTTTACTCTTCGGCGGAGGGATAAGCTTCAAGGTCGCTTCCGTAATAATGGCGAGCGTACCCTCCGATCCGACAAGCAGCTTGGTTAAGTCATACCCCGCTACGTCTTTCATCAATTTTCCGCCGGTACGAATGATCTCTCCGTTGGCCAGAACGGCCTCGAGCCCGAGCACATAGTCTTTGGTCGTACCATATTTAAGACCGCGCAACCCCCCGGAGCTCTCTGCGATATTGCCGCCGATCGTTGAGATCTTCATGCTGCTCGGATCCGGCGGATAAAATAATCCCATAGATTCGATGTGGCTCGTAAACTCCGCCGTAATAATTCCCGTCTGAACCGTGGCCGTCAGGTTCTCTTGATCTACCTCTAGTATCCGATTCATCCGATGCATGACCATGACGACGCCGCCTTGCACGGGAACCGTTCCTCCGCATAGGTTCGAAGCAGAGCCGCGAGACACGACGGGGATACGATGAACGGACAGCACCTTCATAATGTCTGCCACTTGATTCGTAGTCTTCGGGTAGATTACTCCATCGGGCAAGCTTTGCAGCATCGGCGTCCCATCGTAGGAGTGCGTGACAAGAGCCTCCGGATCGTCTCGATAATAGGACTCACCGACGATTTGCCGCAGTTGTCTCGTAACAATCGGGTCTATCATAACGGTATCGTATTTCCCGAACGGTTGGATTCCAATGCGGCGGTAAACAAGGCATGGCTTCCCGCCGCCTCCTCCGGAGTCGCGCATCGAAACGGTTGCAGCATTCCGTCGCTGCCGTTCGCGAGCTCATCGCAGAACGCCGCCCACATCTGTAGAATGGAGTCCGAAAAACCGAACTCGAAGATTCCTCCCGTTATCGTGCCGTATGCCGATTTATATGGAACGTCCGTTACATGCCAAGCTTGAGCGCCTCCAGGAACATAGGGCAGCGAGGCGACCTGTTTCGGATTTTTGGTCGTAAACTCCGCGGAAAAATCGGTGCCTTGAATTCGAATGAACCACGTGTTGGCATGTCCTGGGGCAATTCGTTTCGTTGATAGTACCATTGGAAAATGCTGCGTCTCCGTTTGCACATCGCAAGCAAGAATCGCGTTATCCCACGTTTCGCAAGGGGCCATTCCGCCTCGTCCATCCGGTCGCTTTTCTACGATTTTGTTGAGTAAAGCCCTCACATTGCGCGGTTTCCACCCGAATCTTAGCGGCAAATGCAACACATGAAGACCAAGATCACCCATACAACCGTACTCGCCGTTAGTCTCGATCCGTCGCTTCCAGTTAATCGGCTTAGTCGGATCAAGGTCGCTGGAATGCCAGAAACCGGCTTCCACCTCTATAATGCGACCGAATCGTCCTTCGTTAACCCATTTCGTTATCTGCATCGCGCCTGGGAAGAACGGAAACTCGGACGAGCTACGAACAACGACCTGCGGATGCTCTTTAATCGTTTGCAGTATGCTCGCGTTCGCTTCCTTATCGATTCCGAACGGCTTTTCTCCTAGCAAATGCTTGCCGGCACGAATAATATCTTCGTAGATTTGTCGGTGCAAATTATGCGGGACTGCGCAATAGATCGCATCCACGTCAGCATTAGCGAGCATATCCTTGTAGTCTACGTATACGTATTTAACGCTGGGCACCGCTTGAACGAACCATGCCGAAGCAGCGGGATTGGCATCGCACACCGCTATAATTTGGGGTTCGAAGTTCACGTCGGTCAGGTGGCACCAGCGCGCTGCGGCGCTAGCGAATTCCTTGCCCATCAAGCCGCATCCGATGACGCCGAAGCGGATAATCTTTTTCTCCAACTTATCAGCCGCCATATTACACGCCTCCTCTGTTCAAAATAGCCAATGCCATCTCTGCCGATGCTCCTTTATGAACGACTTGCATAAGCGCTTTAGTCATGCGTGCCGGGGCCGGATGCTGGATGACGTTCCGTCCGTAGACGATGCCCGCTGCCCCTTGTCCCATCAGTCGAACGGTGCGGTTTACGATTTCTTCGTCCGAGGCGCGCCCGCCCCCGCGCACGAGAACCGGCACTCCCGAAGCGACTTCAATTACGCGATGGTATTCTTCGATGTTATCGCAAGGGTCGGCTTTAATGACATCCGCGCCAAGCTCGACGGCTTGACGAACAAGCGGCATTATTTTGTTAATATCTCCGTCTACCATATATCCGCCCTTGGCTTCATTCGGCAGCATGACTAGCGGTTCAACCATAAGAACCATTCCGTACCGCTCGGCATCGCTCTTTAACTTCATCACGTTTTTGACGCATTGATAGTGCAGCTCCGGCTGGTCGGGCAACAACAACAGGTTTACGCATACGGCAACGGCGTCCAGGCGTACGGCATGTTCGATTGCATTGTCGATCGTTTCGCTGAACAGATACCGCGGCAACCGCGCACCGTAAATATTCGCGGCATCCGTACGGAGGACGAGTCCCGGCTTATGTTTCCCAGGGATATCTTGCAGGTGCTTTGCCTGTCCTACGCTTAATTGGATACAATCCGGATTCGCTTGAACGACCGTCTCGACGGCCTGCTTCATGTCCTCAATAGAAGCTAAGAAGGACTGTTCGTTAAAAAAACCGTGATCGATCGCTACATCGAAGCATTTCCCTTCCTCGCTGAACATTCGTTTCAATCGTGCTTTTGTACTCATCCCTAACACCTCTCCAATAGTTGTATGAATCGTTCGTACGCTTCTTCCCAAGGCAAATCTATTTGAGGCTCATACACGATTACCGGAAAAGATTCCTTCACGAGCCTGCGAGCATCCGCAAGATTAAGACAATGACCCGATGTAATAAGCTGCGTAAGCACATTGCCGATCGCGCTTGCCTCGATCGGTCCGACCCATACGGGACGTCCAATGGCACCTGCAGTCAATTGGCAGAGCAATTCATTCTGACTACCGCCTCCGACCATATGCAGACCGCCGAATCTATTACCCGTTAGTTGTTCCAATTCCTCAAGCGTATATCGGTACCGCAGCGCCAAGCTCTCTATCACGCAACGGATCACTTCGCCTTTGCTTATCGGAACATGTTGTCCGGTTTCCCGGCAGAACGCTTGAATGGTGTCCACCATGCTATTCGGGGAGTAGAACCGTAGATCATCCGGATTGATCAAGCAAGAGAATGCCGGAGCCTCCCGGGCTTGAAGCGCGAGTTCGGAATAACTGATCGCATTGCCGGCTTCCTCCCATTCGCGCTTGCATTCCTGAATAATCCATAATCCCATGATGGATTTCAGCAGCTGTACGGTCCCATAAGCACCGCCCTCATTGGAAAACGTCAGCTTCGCGGACTCCGCGTTTATTAATGGCTCGGTAAGCTCCGTTCCGAGCAGGTTCCACGTACCGCACACCAGATAAGCGAAGGGCTCGTCACCTGCCGGTATGGCTACTACGGCCGAGGCCGTGTCATGAGCTGCGGCGATCACGTCGATCGGAACAACGCCTAATTCTGCGCACACATTCGCCGTGAGAGGGCCAATGATCTCGCCGGGTTGGATCGGATCGGAAAATATCCGGGACGGGATCGAAAGCGAGTCCATAAGGGCCGTATTCCAAGCACGATTAACCGGATGTAACAATTGCGTTGTCGTCGCCATCGTGTATTCATTCGTTCGCCGACCTGTCAGTAAATAAGCGAGCAGATCGGAGATCATCAGAAAATGCTCTGCAACGCCTAACTGCACCGACCTTGCCTGACTCATCGCAAAGAGTTGATAGATCGTATTAAACGGCATATTTTGCAGCCCGGTTTGTTCATACAACTCGTCAGCGCCGATTCGTGCATTGATTCGTTCGATCATACCGTCGGTTTGTCGGTCTCTGTAGTGATAGGGATTGCCAAGCAGCTCGCCGTTCGCGTCCAATAACCCGAAGTCAACGCCCCACGTATCGACTCCGATCGTCTCCGGCCGGTAACCCGCTTGATGGGCTTTACGAATTCCGGTCTTCACCTCATGCAGCAGACGCAAAATGTCCCAATGCAAATGATCTCCCACATGAATAGCGTGATTGGGGAATCGATGAATCTCCTGCATCCCAAGCTTCGGAGTCGTACCTTCATCGCTAATCAGCTCACCAATGAAGGCTCGCCCGCTGCCCGCGCCAAGGTCAAAAGCGAGTACAGTCGATAGCCTACTCATCCAATTACCCTCATTTCTTTCCTAACAGTCCTATCGCTTCGCTAAGCTTCAGACCGTCTCGCGGGATATATTGTCGCCAGTACATGATCGAGGCTTCCATTTTCCGCAATACATCATTGTTGGATTCACTAGTTCCAGAGAAGATTTCAAGCGTTAAGTAGATATCCTCGCATCTCGGCGGCATCCCTGCTTCTTCAGGTCTTTTATAGGCTTTCTCCAGAGCTCTTAATAGCGGTTCGCCGAAAATAAGTCCATCCTTGTTACAGGCTTCCGTGAATGGTTGATGCGCCGATGAGGTCCCCGTAGTCTGCTGTAAGTGCACGATAGGCGAGTATGCCCCTAACTCTTCTATCCACCGGTATGTATCGCTGTCATGGGCTTCAGCAAACAGATACGGATAGTCATCCATCAGTTCGTTGATGCGATTCAAATAAGCAGTTTGCTCATGAATCGGTGACATGCACATCTCCACGAACAATTCATAAGCTGCATACGGGCCCACCCATAACGGTCGCAGTGTGCCGTCCTGTCTATTGCGTTCTGCCTCTTGTTGGATTTTCTTAATTTCCGGTCTGCGGAATTTATGCTGACCGCTCTGATGACCCGTATCCAGCGTCAAATAGAACGGAGACGCAGACTTGCGGAATACTTCCCTTAATAATTTCTTAGAGCCTTCGATCGTCCACGGAATTTGATGAGGCGTGTACATTTGCTCGACGCTCGGTGCACGAATGCCTAGCTCTCGGCAATGTACGGAAATTTCAGCTAATCTAGCATACAAATCCTCTTCTCTTTCTTTGTAGGCACTTGGAATTTGCAGCGTGGCGTCCGCGAATGCATGACAATAAAATCCGAGTCCCGCTCCTACGCTTGCAGCGATATTCGCCATCGGATAGATCCACTCGTGCTGAATCCGGTCGCGGATCGACTTATCGTGATGCGCCAGCCCTAGCGTCGTATACGTTCCATGTCCCGAGTACATGTTCGCGACTTTTACTCCGGTCTTGTCCGTCTGGACATTAACTTCTCGCACCCAGTTTTCCAAGTACTCCTTGCTCATGTACAGAGGATCGCATTCGTTGTCCGCGCTTGCTTCTACATAAGCAATGTCCATGGCCTGCAATAAGGTCATCCATTCCGCGGGTTTGGTCCACCGCTTGGAGGCAAAACAATTATCTACGACCAAATACAATTTGGGATCCATTCGTTACACCACCCTCAATTAATTTGGTAACACCACCCTTTTATTATTGGTCTTTTATTTGTTTTTGTCTACACTTTATTTTGTTTTGTTTGTTTAATTAACAAAAACAAAGAAATATTGCGGTTTTATTGTCCCCACTTCTTGATTTTCTTAAGTAAATCGACTATGTTACAGATGTATACTAAACCGAGGTGAGCGACGTGTCCGTTCATGACCGAAAAAACAAAATATTATCCCAACTAAAACAACACGGCATAGTACGCGTGGCAGAGTTAAGCCCCCTGCTCGGCGTTACGGATGAGACCATCCGCAAGGACCTCGATCTATTAAGCCAGGAAGGCAAATTGCAACGGACGCACGGAGGCGCTATTTCGTTATCGGAACCCCTTTCGCTTACCCCGCATTTAGAAAGGGAGCATACGAACGTAGAGCTCAAGATGGCTATCGCCGAAATCGCGTTGAAGCATATTCAACCCCATGACACGATCGCGATCGATGGAAGTACCTCGGTAACCTATTTAGCCAAAATCATTCCGGATATTCCGCTAACCGTACTTACGAATTCCATGAAGGTAGCGTTTGAGCTGAGCAACCGCGAGCATATTAACGTCATCGCCGTCGGCGGCAACTTGCTTCGTAAATCCCATTCCTTCCACGGGGCCGTCACGGAACGGGTCTTGAAAGAATACCACGTCAATAAAGCCTTTTTGTCTTGCACCGGACTTCACGTCGACAGAGGATTTAGCGATTCAAACGAAGCGCATGCCTCCGTGAAGCAGCGAATGATCGAAATCGCGGACTCCGTCTATTTTCTCGTCGATAGCAGCAAATTGGGCGTTAAGGATTTAGTTCAAATTGCGCCGATTGGCGACATCGACTATTTGATTACCGATAGCCAAGCCGATGCCGAATACATCAATAAGCTTAGAGAAGCCGGGCTTAAGGTTATCACGCAAGCTTAAAAAGCGGTTACCACACCTAATTCGTGTGATAACCGCTTTTCTTTATTACCGCTTCAACTAAAGTTGAAATTTCTCCCAAGGGCCAATGGCGGTTCGATTTGCGATCAATGCCGCTGCACCCGCATTTTCCGCGCAAACGTATTGGTTATTCACTACTGCTTGGAGAGAGAAAGTGCCGTCGCTATTATTAATCCATATAAATTTCTGCGCCGTCCCGATCGTTGATGAATTGGCGATCAAGCTTGCGGAAGAGGAAGCAGTCACATACATATTGTTGACTGCTTTGAGCGCGATCGCTCCGCCTCCGGCATCGACAACAACGAACTGCTCCCATCCGCCTGCGGCAGGTGCATTGGCAATAAGGGGACTTGCGCCGGCAGAATCCGCGCATACGAATTTACCGTTAACAATCGCTTTGAAAGTAATCGTCTGTCCGATAGGCACGCCGCTCGCTACTGCTCCGTTGCCCAGCGATCTTTGAGTTCCGTTTACTGTGATCGTCTTAGTCCCTTGATTCGCCGTACCGGTCAGTTGCGCGAAACTGTAGCTTCCAAGCGGTTTGGCTGTCCTTTCGACGATATAATTCGTGTTTGCCGCCGTCGAGATATTGAATTGGTTGCTGGAAGTCGTCAAGATGATCGCGTTGTCCGATAGTCTTCTAACCTGAACCTGCTGCGTACCCCATGGATTAACGATCGCGGTTGAGTTGCCGAATTGGCTCCGGATGCCCACATACTTAATTTCTCCGGCTTCCTTCTCTGAGCTGACCAAGAATCCGCCGCTCGCAAGCAGGGTAAATTTCGCATTCATCGTCGCGTCGCTCGGCAGTCCCGGGAACACACGGATTTTATCGCCATAGCTTTGAAGCAATGACTCGTTCATGGCGATCAAATTCACGCCCATGTATTCAAATTCGCCATTCGTATTCATCGTGCGTCCGTTTGCAAGGTCTTGATAGCGTTGGACCATCATCTTCATGCCCAAATACGCTTCGTCGCCAAGACCCAATCTTGCGGCCTGAATCGGAGCCGGATCCCAAATGTTGTTGATCCCATACGGATTTGGCCGGCTATTATAGTTGTTAATGATCATTTGCTGATCCGAATAACCAATACCGCTAACGGAATACGGCCAAGCCAGTTCGAGGACTACGTTCTCGTTGTTCCGGTTCTGCGAAAGCGGCGGAGTATGCGGGAAATACTTAGTCGAGTCATTCGGATCTACGGGATACGCAACTAAGTTGTTCAAAATGTTCTGCCACTGCGTGCGTAAAGTGCTGTCTAGACCGAGCTGCTGACTGACTTGAATAGCGACGGGGAATAGCGCTCTTACGGCCGCTAAGTCAACGATCGCATTTTGTACGTCCCAATGCTGTTCGTGCGAATTAGAAGAAGCCATATAGTACTTGCCTGTTCCGCTATTGAAACTTAGCTTCGCCGAATAAAATTTCGCCGCTTCCTTCATGAAGGGATATGCCGTATTGCTTAAATAACTAGCATCGTTGGTGTATTTGTACTGCGCATACATGTTTAACGAAGCTTCTGCGGCGGTCGACATGATATCCTGCGTGTAATCGCTATTAATCGTATGTCTGGCATTGCCGTCAAACCCCATCGTCTCGGGCAGCCAAATACCGTCGATCCCATATCGGGTCATCGTATACGACTTTAACGTATTGAAGTTTCGAGCATACAAGTTGTTGAACATATTCACGATCTCCGCATGGTTGGACGCGAGGAACGAATGATAGAGATCGCGTTGGTTCCAGTACCAGTAGGCATGCCCCCATTTGCCCGCGTCGTCGTCATTCACGCCGCTAAAAGCACCGTTAACGAAATGACTCGGATAATTTCCATAACTGCCTGCCGCGATCATGTAAGTACTTAAGTAGTAGAAGTTCTCGAGATAGTCGGCGTCTCCCGATGCGTTAGCGTATTGAACGAAAGATTTGTTCCAAAAATCGTGCCACCAGTTTTTGAAGTTATTTAATGTCGTTGCATACCCGGTGCTCTTAACGCTGTTAAGCAAACTCTTCGCTTGCGTTATTGAATCGTTGCTTGGCGCATTTATCCGGCTTGCGACGGATATCCATATCGTGTAGCTTGAGGTCGGAGTAATGTTCAAACGAACTTTACTGCCGCCCACGGATTGGGTCGTGAAGCTCGCTCCTTCTACCGTTGCGGCCATCGTGTAGCCGAATTTGTTCGCATCGGTCTGTCCGCGGCTAAAACCTACGACAGTTGGATCCACGAAGGTCGTTACCGTCTTCCAAGTATTCAGATCCGGCACGTCGCCGCCATTAGGAAGCGTGCTAACGTCCCACAGGCTTAGATCAAGCGTTACGTTCGACACGCCGGTACGAGTATCATCCACGTGGATGCCCATGACTTCGGAGTTCGGAGAACCCATGACCGTAATCGTTCGATTATTGTCGTACTTAGTCGTTGAAATGCCATCATATAACGATAGCCTTTGCTGATAACTTGAATAGCTTGAATCGAAGCCAGGATTGGAAGTTAGGTTGACCAACCCTTCCGAAGCCCAGCCCTGCTCGGAAGCGTCCACGCCCTGCAGCTGCATCGTAAGGCCGCCTGTCGTATTCCACACTTGCGCGCCTACGCGACCGTTTCCTACCGTCATTCCGCTTTTGGAATTCGTAACCGGAGAATTAAATACGAGATCGTTTTTTGACAAATAGGATGCATAATCAACACTCAACTTGCCACCGTTCGTATCGAACGATTGCGATGTCGGACTAGCCTCCGCCATTGGAGCTACGAACAAACATGCAGCCACCAAGCTGCTTGCTGCCGCCACGCTCACGAGGCGTTGTTTCCAATTCTTTTTGCGAACCATAACTATTCCTCCTTGTCATTTTAAACACTTGCAGAAGTTGAAAAACCTCGCCACCTTTGCCTAGAGGAAAGCCTGCCGCCACTTACTCCGGCAGGCTTTCTTGCAACTCCTTATTCGTAAAGAACAGCTTTGATTTCCGCGTTGTCGATGTTGGTTTTGTCATACCAGTAGAAGCCCGTATCAATGTTCTTCTCTACCGTCTCGCCTTTGATTGCCGCTACGGCTGCTTTGACGGTTTCGTAACCGATACCGATCGGGTTTTGGGTAATCGAACCGGCGAGTACGCCTTCACGAATCGCATCCATTTGCGCTTTACCGGAGTCGAATCCGATAGCCGTTATTTTGCCGACCATATTGGCTTCCTTGACGCCGTTAACTACGCCGATCGCCGCTCCTTCGTTAGATCCGAAAATTCCTTTGAGGTCCGGATGCGCCTGGAGGATAGCTTTCGTAATATCCGTCGCCTTCAACGGGTCGCCGCTATACTGAAGATCGACGATTGTAATATCGGGATATTTCGACTCGATTTCCTGTTTAAACCCATCTCTGCGGTCTACGCCCGTGCGGCTCGTTTGGTCGTGGACGATCATAGCGATTTCGCCTTTACCGCCGATTAATTCAGCCATTTTGTCCGCTGCGAGAGCTGCGGCTTTTTTGTTATCCGTCGACGCCGTCGTCACCGGAATGTCGCTGTCCACGCCGGAGTCGAATGCGATAATAGGGATATTGCTGTCTTTGGCTTGCTGAAGGAGCGGAATAGAAGCTTTGCTATCTAGAGCGGCAAACCCGATTGCCGAAGGTTTCTTGCCTAGCGCAACTTGCAGCATTTCTAATTGCTTGTCGACTTGCTCTTCCGTTTCCGGTCCTTCGAACGAAATTTCAGCGCCGAATTCCGCAGCCGCTTTCTCGGCCCCGATTTTAACCGCTTGCCAGAATTGATGCTGGAAGCCTTTGCAAATAATCGGAATGTACAATTTCTCTGTTACTGCAGCTTTCGACGCAAGCGGTGTCGTACTTGCTCCTTGCGACGGGCTACTCGTGTTCTCGTTTGAATTTTTTCCGCACGCGGTAACAGCTATGATGCCCGCCAGCAAAAGCGTGGCTACGGACATACTCTTAAAACTCTTTTTCATGGTAACGCTCCCCTTCAGTGGATTGGTTTAATTTATATAATCTTCGTGAACGAAGACCATACCCTAGTTACGACGCTTTCTTGCGTCTAAGAATGTCCGCGTACACGGCAAGGAAGATGACGAAGCCGACGACCACCGTCTGCCATTCTTGCGGAACGGACATAATTCGGAGTCCGTTTGTCAACACGCTCATGATGAGCGCCCCAATGACCGTCCCGAGTATCGAGCCTTTGCCTCCGCTTAGCGATGTGCCACCGATGACAACGGCCGCTATCGCCTCTAGCTCGTATCCCGCTCCAAGGGCCGGTTGGGCAGAGTTCAGTCGTGAAGCGATCAAAATACCTGCGATTGCGGTAAATAGGCCGGTAATGGTATAGATCACGATTTTCCAATAATTCACGTTGACTCCCGACAGCCTTGTCGCTTCTTCATTGCTTCCGATCGCGAAATTATAACGTCCGATAATAGTCCGGCTTAATATGATGCTGCCTATAATCGCTACGCCGAAGAAGATAACGACGGCGTTCGGAATTTTGAAGCCGGGAATTATTTTATTGAATAAGGAATCTAGCGATATATCCGAGAATCCGAAGCCTTTGTCAGGCGTTGGGAAGTATACCGGCCGCGTTCCCGATATGACGAGCGCCAATCCTTTTGCGATCATCATGACTGCCAGCGTTGCAATAAAAGGCGGAATTTTCATCTTTGCCACCGCTACGCCGGAGACGAAGCCGCATAAGGCTCCGGTCGATAAACCAACGAGTAGCCCCGCCCAGATCGGCCATCCCCAATAGCTAATGCTGACGCCGGTCATCACTGCGGTTAACGTCATTACCGTACCGACCGATAGGTCAATCCCCCCGGTAATGATGACGAAAGTCGACCCGAGCGCCAGTACCCCTACGACCGCCGTCGATAGCAGTACGCCTACTATATTGGTGAATTGAAAGAAGTTATCCGATGCCAGCGAGAACACTAACACCAGAACGATTAAGCTTCCAAAGGCGAGAAGCTGCTGCAATAGTTCGGATTTTATGGAAACAGAGTAACGATTCGATTTCTGCGTTACCAGTGTCTTATTCATCGATATCCCCTCCAATTAAACGGCTTCGAATCTTTGCGTCGCGAGCTGCATGATCTTCTCTTGCGAGACGTTCCCATCGTTTACGAGCTCCCCGGTAATTCGGCCTTCGCACATAACGAGTATGCGATGACTAAGTCTAAGCACTTCCGGAAGCTCCGAGCTGATGACGATAATCGACTTTCCTTCGTGAACTAAACGGTCTAAAAGCTTGTAAATCTCGCTCTTAGCTCCAACATCAATGCCACGCGTCGGTTCGTCGAAAATCAAAATATCGCAGTCCTTGGTCAACCATTTGCCGATAATCACCTTCTGCTGATTTCCGCCCGATAAATTGCGCAATTGTTGATTAATGCTTGGCGTTTTTACTTTCAGGCTATCTACGATTTTGTCGGCTATATGCGCAATGCGAGAGTCCGACATCCAGCCCCATCGCGAAAAGCGTTCATACGATGCAACGGCTACATTAGACTTCACATCCATATCCAGCACGCAACCGTATCTTTTACGATCTTCCGACAAATACCCGAGCCCATGGTCTACTGCGTGATGAGGGCTAGTGATTTTTACTTTGTTGCCATGAATGTAAATCTCGCCTGCGTCGATTTCATCCGCGCCGAATAACGCCCTTGCCACTTCCGTACGTCCCGATCCTACCAAGCCGGCAATGCCTAGTATTTCGCCTTTGCGAAGCTGGAAGCTAACATCCTTGATCGCTCTTCCGCGATTCAATCCTCTAGCTTCCAACACGATCTCCGTATTTTTACGGTGATCCTCGGGGCTAGTGGAATGATAGATTTCCCTGCCGACCATCATAGCTATGATTCGATCGATCGTTGTCTCCGCCGTCATGACAGTGTCGATATAACTGCCATCCCGCATAACCGTGATTCGATCGCTTATCCGTTGTAATTCGGCCATCCTGTGAGAGATGTACACAATTCCTACGCCTCTTGAACGAAGCTTTGCGATTGCGGTAAATAATTCTTCGATTTCCGAATCGCTTAACGCCGCCGTCGGCTCGTCCATGATGAGCACCTGCGAATCGTAAGAAATGGCTTTTACGATTTCGACCATTTGTTGCTTGGCTACGGTTAACTCCGACACCAGCGTCGTAGGCTCTATGTCCAGATTCATCTGCCGCAGAAGAATAGCTGCTTGCTTATTCATCTCTCTATCGTCCAGGAATAGCTTGATCGCTTTCCGTGGTTCACGGCCAATAAAAATATTTTGCGCAACCGTTAGATCCGGAGCCAAGTTCAATTCCTGGTGGATCATGCTAATCCCGAGCTTCTGGGCTGCTTTCGTATCCGGCAATTGAACGGATTTGCCGCCCAGAATAATCTCGCCTGCGTCTTTCTGATAGACTCCCGTCAAAACTTTCATCATCGTTGACTTACCTGCGCCGTTCTCTCCGACAAGCGCGTGAACTTCACCGGGCAGTAGATCGAATCTGCAATTTTTAAGAGCATGCACACCGGAAAAATGCTTCTCGATTCCCTTCATGACGACGATAGGCTCGCGCATCGCCCCACCTCACTCCATCTTCTATTTCTTGTCGTTGAACATAACTTTACTCTCAACTCAATTAACCTTACATGTGATTTACTACTGGAATAGTCGAAAAAACGCCAATAAAAAACAAAAAAACCGGAAGATATTCCGGTTTAAACACAGATATTTGTTTGGATAATCTTACTTATCGTAAAAAGGGAACAAAAGCTTCTGGTATTCTTCCTCGTACATATTTTGTTTGGTAATGACCTCTGAGCCCGTGTCGATTACCTTTGGCACGCTTTTTCCATGAGTAGCATCAACGGCTGCTTTAATGCTCAAATACCCCATCTGGAACGGCTTTTGAACGATGGTAGATCTTATGACGCCTTCTTCCAGCAGCTTTATTACGGGAATCGGGCTGTCAAACCCGATCAATGCAACTTTATTTTTAAGATTCAGCTCCTGAAAGGCTCTCCCTCCTCCAACGCTTGTCATTTCGTTTAAGCAGATGATCCCGTCGACGTCGGGATGCTCATTCATTATTACTTTCATCAGATCGTAGGCGTTCTCTTCAAGACCTTTGGCATAGTAGGTATCCAGTAGATCGATGTTCGGGTCTTTACCTAGTACCGCTCGCACGCCGTCCTCCCGATCGCTCACGGAAGCCGCGGCAAGGACGTATTTAATAATCGCGACTTGAGCCGGTCGGTTTCCAAGCTGCCGCTTCATCTCCGTACCCGCTTTTTCTCCTGCCTTATAGTTATCCGTCGCGATGATACTCTCCGCTATGTCCGCTTTAATACCCGAATCTACAATGAACAGCCGGATTCCGCTTTGTTTCACCTTCTCGGACACGGGTACGAGTCGATCGTAATCGTTCGCGGCTAGTATTATCGCGTCGGGTTTCTCCGCGATCGCTTCCTCAACTAACGCAATTTGCTCGTCAATGTCCGACTCCGATTTGGCGCCTTTAACAATAACGTGCGCGCCGAACTCTTTAGCCGCAATATCGATGCCGTCCTTCATGACTTGCCAGAACTCGATTGAATCGTCGGTCGATTTGATAATGACTCGTATTTCTATTTTCTTATCCTCCGAGATTCGCGTAAGCCAGAAGCCGAGGATAGCAGCAAGCATAACCCCCGCTGCTAGTACCCAGATGAAGCGTCGGAAACTCCACCGCATCGTTATTTCACCTCATTATATTGGGCTACAAAACCTTAGGAAAGCGAATCGTAACGACTGTTCCGACTCCTAGCTCGCTAGTATAGCTAAGTCCATACTGTGTGCCGAAATAAAGCTGAAGCCGCTCGTGTACGTTTCGCACTCCGACTCCGCGACTGCCCGTACGAGTAGTCGAGGGATACAATAAGGAATGGCATTTTTCCTTATCCATACCCTGGCCATTATCCTCTACGATTAGCAAAATATCGGATTCCGTTTCCTCTGATCTGATCATGATCCATCCGGAGCCGCGCTTCTTCTTGATGCCGTGGTAGATCGCGTTCTCGACTATCGGTTGAAGGATTAGCTTAATCGACATGTAGTCTTGAAGGGATTCGCTGATTTCAATCATATAATCCAGCTTGTTACTATAACGCATCTTTTGGATTTTCAAATAATTCGTAATGTGCTCGACTTCCGTGCTAATCTGGACTAGCTCTTCGCCTTTACTGATCGATGAACGAAGCAACTTAGCCAATGCGGATGTCATGACCGTAATTTCCTTAACTTTGTTACTCTCGGCCATCCAAATGATTGAATCAAGCGTGTTGTACAGAAAATGAGGATTTATTTGCGCTTGCAAGGCTTTGATTTCGCTTTTGCGCTTCTGCTCTTGGTCCGAAATAGCCTGCGTCATCAGTTCCTTGATTTTACCGACCATTATATTGAACGTTCGCGCTAGCCTGCCGATCTCAATCGTCCTAGGCACGGGCACGTGAATATCGAAATTACCCTTCTCCACTTCTTTCATATGATGCTCAAGCATCTTGATCGGTTGACTGATTCGTTGGGTCAAAAACACCGATATTATTATCGCGATTACAATGCAAATAATTCCCAAGAGAATAAAGGATGAACGTATTTCATGCTGATTTGCCACCAATTCGCTGACATAAGATACGCCTACGATTTTCCATCCGAAATCCGAATCTTGAATCGAATAGATCCGACTGCTGCTGCCTTCGTCGCTCGTGAACGTGCCGCTTTTGTTGACGAGCACTTTATCGATCATTTCCGATTTGAGGTTGCTATAGATGAGCTGTTGCTGCGGATGATAGACGATTTTTCCGCTGCTGTCGATTATGAACACATATCCTCTATCGCCTAACTTGATATCTTTCAGCATATCGCTCAATACATTGAAATTTAAGTCGACTAAAAACACGCCAAGCTTCTGCGTCCTGTCACGGCTTAATAGCTCGCGGCTGAGCGAAACCACCCATGGATAACGACCTTTAAAGATGGGCTGCACATGCGAAGAGGATACGACGTCCGCCCCATCGGCAGCAATCGCATCCTGATACCACTTCATGCTCTTGATATCGACGAACGGATTAAGCTCAAAATCCTTTCTGCCGGAAATGAATTTATCGTCGCTGCCGAATATATTGATTGATGCAATGTCCGAACGCGAGATGAACATGGCCTCAAGAAAGTCGGCTACAGTCTCCCTTTGTTTTTTCTCTTCTGAGAGACTTTCAAAACTTTTCGTAGATAAATACTGTTGAACGCTGCGATTATTCGCAACGAGACTCGACATGTACTTCATTCCGTTGACATACGATTTAATGTTCTGGTTGACCTGCTTTACCAACTCTAACGTGTAGGCTTGCGCGTTGGTTTTAACGGAATCTCTGGACAAGTAGTATGAAGTCACGCTCATGATAAAGATCGTCATCAGAATAACCAAGACGAACGCAAGCACGATATTCGTCCGAAAGCTTCGAAATCTAGTAAATAGATTCATCCCTATCACGCTTTCTTAGTTGTCATTTTAAGACGATAATCCGTCGGAGTGTCCCCTGCATGCTTTTTAAATGCTCCGCTAAAATAATGAGGATCGCTATATCCGACTTCGTAAGCGATTTCATAGCTTTTCATCGAAGTAAGGTTCAATAGTTCCTTGGCCTTCTCCATCCGTTCATGCGTTACGTATTCAATAAAAGTTTTCCCTTTGTATTGCTTGAATAGCGTGCTGAAGTAGCTTGTACTCATGGAGATATGGTTGCATACCGATTTGATAGACAACTCCGGATCGTTAAAATGGGCTTTGAAAAACGCAATTGACTTTGCAATCTGCAACAAATTAAAATCTTCCCTTAAGCTCTTGATCTTGGATACGGCTTCCGTGCAGAGGTTTTTCATCCACTCCTCCGTATCGTAAAGCGTCGTAAATTTCGAAATTTTTTGTATCAGATTTTCCGCGTTTTGCGGCGATTGCACAAGATCGCTATTCATTTCATAGAGCGTGTGGATCAAAGTAAGCACGATTCTTTGAAGATAAATCTGGCAAACGTCTCCGGGATACAATTGATCGCGAAAGACGGCGAATAACCTGGCAACCCATAGCTCCATCTCTTCTATCGTTCCGGTCTTCAGCTTGGTTATCAGCTCGCTCTCCCATGACATGATCGGGAACGCTTCGCGATGGCCCCGCTGAGCCATATCCGATAGTCGAATAATGGAATTCGACCCGATAACGAAACGATACTCGAGTGCAGATAAAGCGGTTTCATGAGCGATCGAGACGTTGCTGCCAAGCTCGGATGCATCTCCGATTCCGATTGAAACTTTCACGGGAAGGATCGAGGTCACCGCATGATGAATTTCTTCCGCATAGCGCAGCGCTTCCTCTTGCAATTCGACTGGATCAACGCCGGATAACAGCGTTAATACACGGTTGTCCCGATCACGAAAGACGACCGCTCCATCGTACTTGCTTATGATTTCCTGCGTTATATTAAAGACGGCAAACCAAATGAGTTGTTGGTCGGAGGTGGTCACGGTTTGACTCCAGAGAAAGTCGTCCACGACCATGACCAGCTCTATCGCATGAGGACCCTTCCAATTAATCCGGAAATACTGCCAGCCTTCCCGCTTCTCCTTATCCGACATGGGGGACGTTAACATCCGCTCTAGGAAACGTTCTCTTAAGAGCGGCATACTTTCCGTTAGCTGACGCTTCAAATGTTCATAATCTTGCTTCTCTCTTCTAGCCAAGTCGAGCTCGCTTCTCAGCTTGCCTAGCACTCCGCCTAATTCATCGGCCGTAACCGGCTTTAGAATATAGTCGACCGCTTGCATCTTAATGGCTTGTTGCGCATATTCGAAATCGTCGTATCCCGTCAAAATAATAACTTTGATTAAGGGGTACTTCTCCGATAACTCTTTCGTTAACTCTAATCCATCCATAAATGGCATGCCAATGTCGGTCAGCACAACGTCGGGTTTATTCTGCTCGATAAATTCGAGAGCCTCAATGCCGTCCTCGCTGACGCCTATGCAATCGAAACCGTATTCCGCCCAGTTCATCTGGGTTCTGATTGCTTCTCTTACGAGAATTTCGTCATCTACGAACAGCAACTTGTACATGCTCATCCCGCCTTGTCGACTTGATTCGTCTTGAATTTCAGAACGGCATGGGTTAGCCCTTCCGCAGTATCCCCCATCGATCGAGCCATATCTGCTAATTTCTCGGTTTCCATCAATTGTTCCTGCATGCCGGAGCAAGCTTCCTCCGTGACGGCTGCGGTTTCCTGTGCGACAGACACAATGACTTCAATGGCTTTGAATGTTTTTTGTCTGGAGTAAAGCATTCGGTCAGATGATTTGCGAATATTAGAAACGAATTCAAGCACCTGGTTTACTTCCTGATTAATTTGTTCAAAGGTTCTACCGGTTTCTGCTATCGCCACGTTCTGCTCTTGTAGCAGCACAATAGCATGATCGGCTTCCGTAACCGTCGCTCGGGACTTCTCCATGACGCCGGAGATTATACGGTAAATCTCCGTAGAAGCATCTCGAGATTGCTCCGCTAGCCGCTTCACCTCATCGGCTACGACTGCGAACCCCTTGCCTGCCGCACCCGCCCGTGCCGCTTCAATAGCTGCATTGATAGCTAAAATGTTCGTTTTCTTCGCAATTGCGGTTATCGTTTCAATGATTTTGGTGATCGTGCCCAATTGTTCGCTGAGCGATCCGATGTGCTCATTCACATTTCGCGATACCGCATTGGATTTGTCCGTCTTTTCATTCAATGACGCGACGATAAGCTGAGCTCTGCCACAAATCGCTCCAATCCCGGTCATTGCGCTAGATATCGTATTGATGTCCGATCCTATCGTATTAATATTATCAGACAATTCGTTCATATTGGATAGACTTTCCATTGCCTCGCCAGCCTGATGGTTAGCTCCGGAAGCTACTTGTTCAATCGTAGCGACGAAGTGATGCTGATTGTTGCGAAATCTATTCGCATAGGCGGTCGTTTGCTCCGCTTGTCCAAGCATATGATCAGCAGACAGACGAACGCGCCCTATCAATTGGCTGATGGTGCCCATCGTCTCTTTGAAAGAGTTCGAAATGGTTCCCATCTCGTCTTTATTCGGATCGTCTATGCTTATCGTCAAGTTGCCCTCATTAACTTGATTCATCTGTTGTAACAACTGCTTCGTTGGGATAGATATGCCGAGTGAAAGAATATAGGCTATCATGACCGATACCAGCAGGCATATTACCCCGATCAGGATCATTTTCTTTTCCAATGTATTTAATTCCGCATAAATAAACGATTTGGGAATGATCGATACGACCGTCCAGCCACTACTCTCAATGGTAGACTGAGAAATTAGCGAAGCGACGCCGAACGCTTGTCCGAAGTAGGAAGTACTTGTTCCAGCCTCAGTATCCGTCAGTACTCGATTCACTGGATACTTGATTTTGTCTCTACTCGACACGACTTTTCCTTGCTTGTCCACAATTACAATATCCGATGACGTCCCTAAATCGATATTTTCGTATAGATCCAAGAAATGTTTCTCCGTAAGCGTCAACACAATGGTTCCTAGAACATTGCCATTTATGGACGACTTAATTTGTCGGCTAATCGAAATGTAGGCTTTGCCGTTCGTCGTATCGTCGATTAATGCAAAGTGATAATCGTGATTAGCTTGCGTGTCCGCGACAATAGACTTGAGTTGGTCTTTGTTCAATGCATTATATGTACCCAGCGTCGTCGCATCATCTACATATAGGACAATGCTAGACACAAAGTTGAATAATGATAGTTTACGGGATATTTCCTTATTGATTGAATCATTCAACACATAGGCCTTATCGCCAGCTGTCTTCAAATTACCTAAACCGTCTTGAATCCCGTCGCTAGAAGAAATATCCTCAATCGCATACTTCACGTGCTCGATATCCAAGTCTATTTTCGCGCTTATTTGATTGATGATCTGCTTAGAGTATAGTTCGATCTTGTCGTTCATTGCTTGGCTGGATTGGCGATAGCTCACGAAACTGGTCACCAAGATCGATGCGGTAAGCAAGAGAATGAAAAATACGGAAAGGCGCGTTTGTATCGAGGAGAAGCGTACGACTTTACGGTTCGCTATCCTGCTGAAAATCCCGAATAGAAATTTCATTTTCCCCAGCCCCCGACATTTGATATGCGATTTCACCTTAACTTAATAGGCAGTGTTTTACGATGAGGTTTTATCGCATTTTGATGGAAAAAGCTATTTATTGACACAAAAGAGGAGCTGCCTTATAGCAACTCCTCTATCCATTTCGAGGCCGGGTTATGTGCTGTAACCCTGGGGCATATCCTGCCGGGCCCACAACCGATCCTGAACATGGAAGTCCGATTGTGTTGCGGCAAATTCGCTGGGCGTCACACCAACGATACGTTTAAAAGTCCTACTGAACAAATGGATGCTGGAGAAGCCTATATCCTCGGCGATCTCCGTCAAATTGTGCCGGCCCTCTATGATTCGAAACTTCGCTTGTTCAATGCGCACATGCTTCAAATAGTTGTAAAATGTAACTCCCAGCTGGGTCTTGAATAAGTACGACAGATGATTCGCCGTAATGCCGATATGCCCGCTGATGAACCCGATATTTAACTGAGGATCCCGGTATCGGTCATGCATGAAACGAATAGCCCGTTCAAGCATCGGCCACCCTTTCGTCATACTGCCTTTCCTCATATGAGTCGGAGTCTGGTTTTTGAAGAACAAGTAGAGTAACTCCAGACAGGCGGATTTAATCGCCAATATACCGCCGGAAGAAGGGTGCTCGAGTTCCTTCTCCATGACGGTGAACTTTCTTTTCAACTCGACCCGGTCCGGAAGAGGCAGATGTGAGATCGGATGTATGGAGGCTAATTGCATTTCCCTGTTATCCGTCTGCCATGACTTTCCCCCGGCATTCGATTCGCTATCTCTATCAAGAATACTCCTGCGCTCGTCGTAGTACAGATCCAGATGAACGATATATTGTACTAAAGGAACCGTCGAAGCGGACTTGATAATATGAGGCATTAACGGGTGCATGAGTAATACATCGCCTTCCTGCACATCGTATTTTACCCCGTTCAAGATAAATTCCGCTTTACCCTGATCGATATAGGTATAGACATGATCCCCATCTATCCATTCGCCCGAAAGCGACGATGACTTCATTCGTCTGGCACCTCTAACATAAGGCGAAATGCCGTTCATCCACCCCTCATTCAACCTCCCATTCTCCCTCCTTCGATACTGTCTTTAAACATCCATGGCGGAGGAGCAAGCGACGCTAAAGCTCTTCGAAGAGCTTGTCGAAGCACGCCTTCGAATGGGAGAATAGATCCATCAAGCTCTCGTTCCGCGCTGGCGCTAGCACTTCTTGAGCTACTACGCCGGTGTATCCGATTTTTTGTAGGCTTGTGAGGAACCCGGTTAAATCGATGGCGCCCTCTCCCGGGTAAAGCCTGTCGGAATCCATTAAGTCTTCAATCGGCAACGGCTTCGCGTCGTTGATGTGAACATACGTGATCTGATCCGGCCTTAACGCGAGCAGTTCTTGGGTCGACAGTCCGTTCGTATGCCAATGATAGGAATCCAGCAATAGACCGATATTTCGCGCTTGAATCGCTTCCATCCACTCAAGCGTATCCTGCATGGTCCATATTGTCGGATTGGCCCAATGGGTGCGCAGGTGGTGCGGTCCCACAAACTCAAGCCCCAGATTAATTCCATAAGCCCCTAGAATATTTGCGCATAACCGGAGCCGTCTTGTCGCGGCAATCATGAATGGCGCAGCCGGCAAATCTGTTGCGGGTAAAATATACGTACAACAGGACGCACAACCTAATGCCGCTGCCGCCTCAGCCTGCTGCACAAGTCTCGGGAGCCCCGCCCTGAACAGATCCTCCGAACCGCGCCAGTCCGCTTCCAACCCGAACGAGCCGATGATCACATTATGGCGGGCTAATAAATCTGCAGCTTCTACTTGCCCGTATTGTTCGATTAGTTCGAGCGGATTCAAATCCACCGAACGAAAACCGAATCGGTCCGCAAGTCGGATATACTCCTCATTAGATCCAATCTCGCCCAAACCGGCTTTGGTGACTCCTCTAATCATCTTGTTTCTCCTTCCGCGGACCAATCGAACAAAACGCCGTTGTATCGGTCTTTGTTGATCCGCAGCCCTTCGTAAGCTTCAGCAGCCTGCTCGGGTTTGATGACATGGCTGATCAACGGTTCGATTTGCAGCTTTTGTCGCTGCATCAGTTCGAATACGATAAGTGAATTCCTCACCAGCGAATGTTTGACGAAGCGGTCGGGCTCAACGGGGTAACGCCATTCATGGGCTCCCTTAAAAGTTATGGAACCACGGTTTTCCAAGTGGCAATAGTTAAGCACGTCCGTGACATCGGTTTGATAGACTCCCCGCGGGCTTCCGAGCAGAATCATCTCTCCCTGACTTCCTATATACTCGAGGCTGTCCACTCCGACCCGGGGGATACCGGTCGCCTCAATGTGGCTGGATACCCCTCTGCCGTCCGTAATCTTCATGATTTTCTCTTTTACGCTATCGTCAGCTTCCAAGGTATACTCCACGAAGCATTGTCTTGCAGTGCGCAGTCGGTCCTTAGAGAGGTCCACTCCAATCACTGTCGCGCCCTGTAGCCGGGCCAGCTGAGCAGCTAGATTGCCTACCAGCCCAAGACCGGTGACACTGACCTTGTCGCCTAGTTCAATATTTGATACCCGCAGCGAGGTAAAAGCTACCGTAGCCATCCGTGTAAATGGCACCCACCTTAGCTCCAGACCAGCCGGCACTTTCAATACCACGTCACGGACTTCCAATGTCTGATACTCACAGTGACTGCCGTAATGGAAGATTACATCTCCCGGCTCGATGTCCTTGACCCCTTTTCCAGCCTCAATCACCCGGCTCACGCTGGCGTACCCCGGGCACAACGGTAGCTGTGCCCATGATTCCGTTCCCGCCAACATTGCTTGCTCCGTTCCTGGACTGATTAGCGAATAGATCAATTTGACGAATATTTCATTCTCGCCTAGAGGCCTCGACACATATTCCTCTTCGATCGTCTGTACCTGCAGAGGACTCATAAACATCACTTTTCTGTTCTTCACGGCAGCCTCGCACACTCCTCGTTCTATTCTTCACCTCCATATAATCGTTTTTTATGGAAAATGTCTTTGGCTAGGAAGAGTATTAATTGTCTAAAATTACGAACAGACAAAGGAAGCTCGTGATGTAAGCAATAATCTGTTTTTATAAACCACTGCTGCTACGCACGATGAGTTTGGAAGGCACTACCACCTGAACCGGAATGTCTCTTCCCTTTATCCGATCGATCAGTAGCCTTACCGCCATCCTCCCCATAATTTCAGGTTGAATACGAATCGTTGTCAGAGGTGGACTCAAATACTCGGCAATGTCGATGTCGTTGAAACCAACGATGGCCACGTCCTCCGGCACGCGCAGACCCGCTTCCTTCAGCGCATGCATCGCCCCAATCGCCAGCGTATCGTTGGCAACGAAGAACGCCGTCGGCAGATCGCCTTTCCGAATCGCCTCGTTCATCAGACGATCGCCCTCATGACTCCACCAACCTCCAATGAAAATATGCTCGGGATTTAACAACTCCCGATCTTTCATATAGCGCTCATAGTGGTAGTGTCTCTGATCTTTACCATAGGTACGGTTGCCTCCGATAAAGCCGATCTTCGTATGCCCTAGCTCGAACAAATGATCCAACGCGAGTTTCGTTACCCGCTCAAAGTCAATGACGACCGAATCAAAGCTCTCAACATCCGGCGCACAATCAATAAATACAACATTTTTAAGTTGTTTGACCTTCTGGAGATTAATCTCGAGAGGCCTGTCGATAAAAATCACGCTGTCTACATCGCCGAAGTCCATGTCCAGCGTTTCATCCAGTGACAATCTGAATATTTCGGCCGTCCTGTTGCCAGATGCCGCGCATTCCTTCTCAATCCCTTGCCTGATCGCGTGAAAGTAATGATCGACCTTCTCTTGGTCCTCCGTCAGAAACATCACGGTGCCGATCCTAACCTTCGACAGTTCGGTATGTTCTACACTCTCCCTATTGCTCGACGCTTTGCGACTTCGCGGCGTCTGATAGTTGAGTTCCTCGGCAATCGCAAGAATACGTTGTTTCGTTTCATCGGATACGGACAATGTGTTGTCCTTATTTAGCACCCGGGAGACGGTCACGCTCGACACATTTGCCAGCTTTGCAATATCGCGAATGGTTGCCATTCTTTCACCCTATCCGAAATGTAGAATAACCCTAATTCTAAATGATTTCATCGAGGTTAACAATTTAGAACTTTTCAGTGAAAAGATCACGTTCGCGCAACTCATGATATGTATTGTGTGTGATAAAAGGTCGACCCTCTCCGAAAATTCAGTAAAAATACACTTATTTTCATAAAGCGTAAACACGCAGAACGGCAACTATCACATGATGAATTCATTGTAACCCGACTAAAACTAAAAAAACATTTCGTTTTTTCGTTATATGCTTTATATTTATTAAGTGAATATTCACTAAAAGAAAGAGGCGAAGTACAATGGCAATTATTTACGAAAAAGAAACATCGCGATGGCTCCTCCAAGGGACAAACTTATCGTATGGCCTAGGCGTTCATGAGAACGGCACTTTACAGCATCTTTACTACGGATCAAAGCTTCCTTATATTACAGACCTGCTTGCTTCCGATAAAGCAACCATCCGCCATTCCTCCTTCGAGCCATCCGGCGGCATTCTCCAGCAGGAGTTCCCTGCATGGGGCGGGATGTACTATTATGAGCCTTGTCTGAAGGCAACCTTCCCCGATCAGGTACGGGATACTAAGCTCGTGTACAAGGAACATCGGATGATCGAAAGTGACGAGCGCGAAGAGCTAATCATCACGCTGAAGGATACCGCCTATCCGTTGCTCGTGCATCTGCATTACAATTTCTATCCAGAGCATGACATTATCGAGCGGTTTGCCGTTATCGAGAATACCGGCAAGCAACCGATTACGTTGGAGCAATCCCTATCGGCTTCATGGCACATGCCAAGAAGCGACCGTTATAGATTGACTCATCTAGCAGGCAAATGGATCGAAGAGACCCAAGTTTATCAAGACGAGATTACCCCGGGGAAGAAAACGCTGGAGAGCAGACGGGGAAATACAGGCTGCCAGGCTAACCCGTGGTTTGCCATTGACCGAGGAACCGCGACAGAGGATCACGGCGAGGTGTGGTTCGGAGCGCTCGCATGGAGCGGCAACTGGAAAATGACGGTTGAATATAACCCGTTCAAGCTGCTGCAGGTGAGCGGCGGGGTTCATGATTTCGATTTCTCCTGGCAACTGGGTGGCGGAACGAAGTTCCAGACACCTTCTTTTGTAGGGGGGTATACGAGCGAAGGATTCGGCCAAGCAAGTCGTAATTTCCATCGTTACCAACGTGAGCATGTGCTGCCTAAACCTTTCTCCGAGGGATTGCGCCCTGTCTTGTACAATTCATGGGAAGCGACCTACTTTGATGTCAACGAGGAAGGACAAACGAAGTTAGCCGAGAAAGCGGCAGCGATGGGTGTTGAGCTATTCGTCATTGACGACGGCTGGTTCGGCGAACGCAACCATGACCGCGCCGGGCTCGGAGATTGGACAGTCAACTCGAAGAAGTTCCCGAACGGGCTGAAGCCGCTCATCTCCAAGGTGGAAGAGCTTGGTATGAAATTCGGAATCTGGGTAGAGCCGGAAATGGTCAATCCGGACAGCCATTTGTACAGAACCCATCCGGATTGGGTTTACCATTTCCCTACCCGCCCTCGTACCGAGAGCAGAAATCAGTTGGTGCTCAATGTTGCCAGACAGGATGTGCAGTCCTTTATTATCGAGAAAATGGATTATATACTGAGCGAGAACAATATCGCGTTTGTCAAATGGGATATGAACCGTTCTCTCAGCGAAGTCGGCTGGCCGGAAGCGCCGCAGGAGATGCACAAGGAAGTATGGGTGCGTCACGTGCAGGGATTGTATAACATTTTCGCTACTCTGCGCGCCAAACATCCAGGCGTCGCCTTTGAAGCATGCTCCGGCGGCGGCGCGCGAATCGATCTGGGCATTATGCGGTTAACCGACCAAGTCTGGACAAGCGACAATACCGATCCTTATGAGCGTCTCTTCATCCAAGAGGGCTATTCGCTTGCTTATTCCTCTCAAGCAATGATGTGCTGGGTAGCCGACGCAGGCAAATGGGTGAAAAACCGTCAGGCTTCCGTCGCATACCGATTCCATTCCTCCATGATGGGTTCGCTAGGCATTGGGGGCAACCTCCTACACTGGACTGAGGAAGAGCTCAAGGAGTCGCGTAAATGGGTAGAGGAATATAAAACGATACGCCACATCGTTCAGAAAGGGAACCAATATCGCTTGCTCTCGCCAAGAGCGGGCAATACGACCGCTGTGCAGTACGTAACAGCCGATCAGCGCGAATCCGTGCTTTTCGTACTGATGCACCCTCAGAAATTTCAGAACCCCTCCCCGCGCATTTACATGCGCGGTCTGAAGAGCGATGCACTGTACCATGTAAGCGACTTCGAGAAGCCGTTGAGCGGCAGCGCATTGATGAACCGAGGAATCGATCTTGATCTATGGTCCGATATGGCAAGCAAAATGGTGAAAATAACGGAAATCCCCGTTTAACTACGAACAAATCAGAAGAAGGGGCGTCCCGAAGTCAGCTACGACTTCGGGACACCCCTTCTTCTCGATAATCTCAACCGGAAGCAGGTTATATGAATCCAAGCATCTGCAAGTTACGATAACTGATGGCGATACTTTCGAGAGCATCCCTTCGGCACGAATCTTGTTCGACAATAAACCACTTTGTTCCTGCCTTCTCGGCTGCGTGAGCAATTGCATTAAAATCCAAAATCCCTTCGCCGATCTCGGCAAAGAATTGTTCCTCGCCCGCTTCTACGTCCTTGATATGCAATAGCGGACAACGATCAAAAAATCCACCGAGGTATCCAGCTGGATCTTGGCCGCCACGTTTTACCCAATAGGTATCCAACTCGAACTTAACGAATGACGGATCCGTTTCTTGGCGTAAGAGATCCAACGCATAAACGCCGTCAAACTTGTTAAACTCCCAGTCATGATTATGATATAACAACTGTACGCCTCGTTGGTTCAAACGCGCTCCGATCTTATTAAGTTTTGCAGCCTTGATTAACAGATCTTCTTTCGATTCGAATCCAAGAGAGAGAGCTACATATTTCTCCGCGTTCACTTCCTCCAAATAATCGACGATTTCGTCAGGGTTGGACTCAAGCTCATTTAAACCCGAATGAAATCCAATCACTTTTAAACCAAGTTGATCCAGCAACGACTTTTGTTCAGCTATAGTCATTCCTTTAGGCGGCGGTCCTAGTTCAATCCCTCGATAACCGATTTCCGCTATCTTTGTTAACGTTCCTTTGTAGTCCTTACTAAGATGATCTCTAACTGTATACGGCTGTATTGCAACAGGAATTTTGGACATCTATCGATAACCCCTTTTATAGTTGGATTCTCCCCTTCGTTACTAACTATCATATTTGAATAAGATCCAAAGATCTTTATTTCAGAATACGATTTTTATATCGAAACAATGATTTAACCCATATGATGTAGCAATAGCAATCTGAGGAGGCGCCTGCCTATGGATTTCGAGAATGCGTTGCGCTCGAACATTATCGATGCGGCCAAGAGCATGAGTAAGGGAGGAACGCGGTTCGCGACGTTCCGCAAGTCATTCTGCAACCCGAAGTTATGGATACTGACGAACAAAGGGGGCTTTCTGCTTCGGGATGAAGTATCTCCTGCGAGAGGCGTCAACGACATCTTCTCGAATGGAGAGAAGTACGGCTTCGAATGCGCCGTAGCCATCGTGATCGTATTCTACAAAGGCGTATTGGACACGATCGGCGCGGATAAATTTAATGAACTGTTCTCGAACCTGCTCCTATTCAGCTGGGATGCCGACAGCGATCTAGGGATCACCACCGCGCGTGTCGGCGCCCGTTATGCAAAACCCGGGGACTGTCTCTACTTCAAAAACCCCGACGTCAATCCCGAGAAGACGGAATGGCAAGGCGAGAACGTTATCCTGTTAGAAGAAGGTCGATATTACGGCCATGGTCTCGGCATACGAGACGCGGACGGCATGATAGCCGCGCTGAACAAGAATCGTAAGAAGGATGCGACCGAATCAGCCTATCTGGACGACATCGTCTCCTATCCGGATTACGATACACTCGCTCAGTATGCGCCATCAAATCTCAGTCGTTACAGGGCGGACTCCCGCTTCCCCGAGAGTCTCATAACCATCCGCTCGAGAATCGGCAAGCGGCGTACGATCAGCGTGTAGACTCAACCGAACAATATAAAAGTCTGGTAGGACGCCTCCTGAGAAAAGAAAATGGGGTTACCCAAAGGCAGCCCCAGTCTAATACTTTATTTTCTCTGAACATCAAACAAAAAGTCTGGAACCGCTAGAAATTACCATATTAAGAAAGTTGGAAATCAGATCATTCCTGGACACTTGGAATGCTCACAACATAGGATACCGTAATAACTTGATTTTCCCTTTGAAACTGCCCCCATATCTTATAGGTTCCGCTTTTCGGGAACGATGTTTCAAAAGCTGCATCCGGACCCGTCCCTTGGCCTTCATCCGCATGCACGTGTAGATATTGTTCTCCGTCTTGCGAGAGGATCACCACGTGTCCAATTGCTCCTAAGTAAGGCTGTAGATCGGTAATCGGCTGTCCTGTTGCGGCATCGGCAAAGGAAAACTTAAGCGTGAGCTCTTTACCCGCTGCCGGCTGATCCATGGCAAGCTTCACATGCTTCCCTTCAAAGATCTTGTTCAGGTTCGTATCCATCATGACCGGAGCCGGTTTTGCGCTTTTGCCGTCAACCTTAACCCATACCATCTTCGTCATAGAATCGCCGCCTGCCACTTTGAAATCAGCGATCAGCCTGTATTCTCCGCCAGCGGGAAAGTCATTCGCGATTTCAAACACGCCGTTCCCTTTATACTCGGGATGGATATGGTTGAAATAGGATAAATCCTTGCTGATGACAATGAGATGAAGGAGCTTCTCATGATTGACTTCAAACTGGTCGATCGGCGCTCCATCCTTCTTCTTGATCTCAAGCCGGATTCGCTTTGTATTTTCGGACCCTGACAATTCGTCGCCATCGACAGTCCATGTCACTTGCACCTCATCGGATAACAGTCTTTGGCTGACGGCGGTCACTTTTTCGTCTTCCCACGATGTGCTCGTTCCGCAAGCGGATAACAGCGCGACTATCAAAATTAACAACAAATACGGAGTGGCTTTACTCATATCTTAACGCCTCGCTTAACGGGGTTTTGGACGCCCTGGATGCCGGAGTGAAGCTGGAAACCAAACTTACGAATATTCCGAATAGGGCGATACACAGAATGATGATCCACGACACTTCGAATCGATAGGTCAGGGAGCTAATCTCAACGAAAGTGGAGGTCAAATACACCAATAATATCCCGAAAATGCAGCCGACTGCGGTAGCTGCGAGTCCGATGCCGAAGCCTTCCAGCATGACCATTCCGACTACCTGCCGCCGTGTAACCCCGACTGCGCGCATCATCCCAAGCTCTCGAATGCGTTCCATAATATTGATGAGCAGCGTATTCGTAATTCCCATGCCCGAAATGATAATGGATAGGATCACAAGACCGTTAATAACACTGAACGTGCCGGTATACATGGAGCCCACCATCGCAACGATATCTTCCGGACCGAACATCTCTTCGATCCTTTCCCCGAACTGGCCAAAAATATTTTCTCTTACTTGCAGCGGGGAGGCAGTTTTGTCATTCAGCACCAATACGTTTTTCGCGTATTTGATCCCGAAGTTATCGTTAAAGGAATCTTCCTTCATGAAAGCGCCGTATCCGCCGTTTTTCATGGTGCTGACGACCGCGACAACCTTGAAGGAATGCGGCCCCTTCAGCGTTGCAAGCTCAATGCTCTCCCCGACCTTGCCCCCCCAAGCCGTATAGGCGGCTTTATCCAAAATGATTTCATCGCGGCTCAGACTGCCGACCAATTCGCTGCGCGATGTGCCGGATCCCGCGAATAACGGAAACCGGTCGATCCACTCCCCTACTCCGACCACCGGAAGCTTGCGCTGCCGGCCGTTCAAGTTCCAAATGGCCGAATACAGCGTATACGCCCTTGCGTCGGCCACTCCCGGAATTTTCTTGATCTGTTCAAGATCCGTTTTTTCGGTATGATGAAAACGAATGTCCAGGTTGCCGCCGTAGGAGGCAAAGACGACTTTTTCATAAGACTGATTGAATGCCGAATTCATGGAGCTCATCAGCACGACCATCGCGATGCCCCAACAGAGGATGACGGAGGTCATCGCATTGCGGGCCAAATTACGTCTTACATTGCTCACGGCCAATTGCCCGCTCAATCGGAACATCCGTCGATAGATGGGCTGCAAAAGGAACATCAACAGATTGAACAGGTACGGATATACGAGCGCGATTCCGATCATCAGAGGCACGATCAGGAGCAAATGTTTGATGAAGAAACTTGCGGCGATCAGCACGCCCCCTGCCGCAACCAGCCACTTTCGAGAGGACGTCTCGGTACGTTTGGGTTTAAGCGCCTCAATCACGCTGATCTTGCCTACTTGCCGAATCGGGATAAGAGCCGCGGCGAACGGAACCAGGATGCCAGCCGGAACGGCAACCGCGAAGCCTTTATACAGCACCATGTTGGTATCTTCGTAGACACTGAATACCATGTAGATCAGATGAGTTAGAATGTTGCCGAATCCATATCCCAACAATAGCCCGATGGCTGTTCCCGAGATTGCCAACAAAAGTACCTCTAACAAGACAAAAGCACGCAATTGCTCGGGCAAGTACCCAATCGTCTTGAGAACGGCAAATTCCTGCTTACGTTCTTTAACGCTGACGTACAAGCTGTTAAAGATGATAAACCCGCTTAGCGCAATTCCGAGAAACCCGGCCAAATACAGCGCCAGAAAAAAGGTACCCGCATCGCTTACCGAACCGAAATCGACCAGGACAGGCTGCATATACATATTCCCGTATCGTTTGACCAGTTCATCCGCTTGCCGCTCTACCGATTTCTTGTCGGATGGTGAGAGGGCCTTGATCTGCACATCTTGGATTTTACCGGTCAGCCCGAACCAATCCTGCATAACGGGCAGCGGCACGGCTGCCGCCCAATGATGATACTTCGCCATCATCCAGCTGGACGGCCCCATCAGCTCCACCGTATATTTGACGATCGCGGATACTTGGATGCTTTTGACGCCCTTATCCGTATCGAAGGATATCGTATCGCCCACATCGGTTTTCCACGCCTTGGCCGTCCTGTCGGTAATGACCGCGCCGCCGGACGTTAAGCTCCCTTTGACCAGTTGAAAATGGGTAAGCGACGTATCCAATCGCGTGTAACCGCTTAGCTCGACCCTTTTCTGAATGTCGGATATTCCGTCTTTCTCCAGGTGCAGCTTTGTCGTATGCTTTAGTACGGCGATAGCGGCCGTATTGTGCAGCTTTTCAAAGTCTTTATACACGCCTTCAGGCATATAGGCGTCCGTACCCGAGACGATATAATCCGCTTTGCCGAAAGCTGCTTTTAAATACAGAGGGAACGTTCTTTTGGCGGTATCGACGGAAGCGGTCACGGCGAACGCGGAAGCCACCCCGATCATAATGGACAATAAAGTCAGCAGCGTTCTGAGCTTGCGGCGCATTAAATTGCGCCATGCGATTTGCAGCAATCTCATGATCGGCTCCCTCCGCCGGGTACGACTTCCCCATCCTGGATCATGATGATTCGATCCGCCGTTTGCGCGGCCTTGCGATCATGGGTAACCATCACTACGGTGATACCCTCTTCTTTGTTTAAGCGCGAGAGGAGCTTCAGAATTCCTTCGCCGTTCGTTTGGTCCAGATTACCTGTCGGTTCATCCGCCAAAATAAGATGAGGCTTCATCGCAAGAGCTCGAGCAATGGCAACGCGCTGCTGCTGACCTCCGCTTAACTGCGAAGGGAATTGCGACGCTTTGCCTTCCAGGTTTACATCTTGGAGCAGCTGATTGACTCTTTTTGCGATCTCCGACGACGGAGCCTTATTTGCGGAGAGAGAAAGGCCGACATTTTCTGCCACCGTCATCATGGGCAGCAATTGATAATTTTGGAACACGAAGCCGACCTTCGTACGACGAAACAACGTTCTTTCCCTCTCATTGAGACCGTTCAACTGTACCCCGTCGACTGTAACCTCTCCCGAAGTCGGAAGGTCCAGACCTCCGATCAATTGCAGCAACGTGCTCTTTCCCGAACCGCTTGGCCCCATAATGGCGATGAATTCCCCTCGCTTGATATGAAGATCGTTCTCCTTGAGTGCGGTATAGTTCCCCGCATCCATAGCAAACACTTTGGACACTTTGTTCAGCTTGATCATGGCATTTGCCTCCTCCGTTTATTGGTTCATCAATGGCGGAATCCGCCGGCGTGAGCCGTTGCTGCCGCCGGCCCGGACTGCTTATGGCGCAGCAGCGGCACGACGCCGATTGCACCGACTAGAAAAAGCGCTGCGGCCATTCCATACAAAACTCCTAATGGAAGATTGGCTTTCAGAATGCCGACAATACTCATGGTCAGGACCATCCCGCCGATAAAAATCGGATTCATAATTCCGCTAACCCTGCCTACGTAGGCCTCTTCTGCATGGCTCATCATTATCGTCTGGCAGGAGATATGGATGAAAGGAACAAAGAATCCTGCAGCGAATTGGGCGGCGAATGCCGCTCCCGTAGATGTCGTTGTGCCGATAATAGCTACCGCCGCGCTGCTGCATAAGAATCCGACCATCAGCATGACGCGGGGCGGCATGCGCCGGAAAAGGGACATCATGAACATGCCGCCGAGCAGGATGCCGGCACCGTTCATGGCGGTAAGCCACTGCAGCTGCTCCGCTTGAAGGCCCAAATGCTCCGTGACTACGAAGACGCCGAGCGGATTGATGATGCCAAGAGCAAGTCCTGCGGCCAGGAAGAAGCTTGCCATGTACAGGAAGATCTTGTTCGCCAGGACATAATGCAAGCCGGACTTGATGTCCTCCGTCAATCGCGCCGGCTGTACCGACGGCGCTGCACGGTCTTTGGGAAGAGTGGTAAGAACGGCTGCGGATAATAGAAAGCAAATCCCAATCAAGACAACGGCGGTATGGACGCCGAAGCGGAAGTAAACGAGCGTGCCCAGCACGGGCCCTACGATCATGAAAATAGCCTGGATGGTCTGATACATGGACATGCCCATTTGCATCTGAGAAGCGGGCACATGCAGCTTGAACAGCTTCATGCCGGCCGGCTGCGAGAATTGGGACAGAATCGACGAGACCAGCGTGGCGAAGAAAATGGCCTGCCAGCCGCCGAATGTCAAGGCAAGAAGAACGATAAAGACGGATACTGCGCTCAGAAGGTCACAAAACACCATCGTGCGTTTGGGTCTCCACCGATCCGCGAAGGCTCCGCCGATAAAGGAGAAGATGAAGATAGGGGCGTATTCGGCTACAGAGATCAGGGAAACGGCGATCGGGTCCTTATTCGTCTGTTCTGTAACGAAGAGCAGGATGGCAAAATTTCGAATCCAGATGCCTAGCTGTAAAAAGACGGCGGAAAAAAGAATGGAGCGGATAAGCCGATTCGCAAAAAACGATCGATTATCGGACTCGGACGAGAAATGAGCTGCTGCGTGATGCATACGGATCTACACCTTTCATCATTTGGTTTATAATCCCATCATAAAAGGTTACGGGCGAGTCGAACCCGCCATTATTGAGCAGGGTCGCGCATCATTTGCTGCTGGATACGGCATCTTTATGCGGTGGCCGCGCAAGCGGCGAACTTACGGTATTGGGTCTCGATTACGGCAAAACAAAAAGCGCCCAACTGGCGGGCGCCCTTTCGTTTAACCATTGCTTAGGCAAAGGTTTCCTCCGAGAGATCTTCGTTAACCCCGATAGCGGCACGGCTGCCGGCCGCTGCGGCGATGATAAGCTGGGAGGGAGCTGCGGTCGCTGTATCTCCCGCGGCGTATACTCCCCTTACACTGGTTCTGCCGAAAGCATCGGTTATCATGTCATTATTCTCGTTTCGTTTGCAGCCTAAGATGTCTGCAAACGGACGGTTTTGAGAAAGTACGGGCGTAACAAAGCCACCGTTCCGCCTAATCATGGATCCATCCGCAAATCGTACGGCCGCAAGCCTACCTTTGTCCGCAAGCAAGAAGTCCACGGGCTGGCTTTCGACCAGGAGGCCTTTTTCGCGTAACGCGGCTTGCTGCTTCAGGGTCAGGACATCTTGACCATTCGTGCACACAATTAAATCCTGACTCCAGTTATACAGCAGCATAGCCATGCGATATGCCTGACTGGTTTCCGAAAGCAGGACAAGCGGCTTATCTCGCAGCTCCCACCCGTCGCAGTAAGGACAGTTGAAAATACTGGTGCCGTAACAGTTCGCCAGACCGTCGATTTTCGGAAGCGATTCTATTAATCCGGTGGCCAAAATAATTTTACGGGCGTAGAGCGCGCGCCCGCTCAGGGAGACCAGCCGAAACCCGGCACCGTCCTGACTAATCGAATCGATTTCCCTTTCTTCTTTTTGGATGGAAGGATACTGGGTTAATTCTTCCGCCGCGAGCTCCCGAAATTGGGATGGCGAGACGCCGTCTCTCGTCAGAAATCCATGCGAGACCCGTGTGATTGCGTTTCTCGGTTTATGGTTATCGAAAAGAATCGTTTTTCTCCGGGCACGCCCAAGCACGAGAGCGGCATTTAAGCCGGCCGGACCTCCACCTATGATCGCGCAATCAAACTCCATTGCGACTCTTCTTCATAATGAATCGTCTGTCTATTAAGAAAGCAGCCAATAAAGCCAGTAGAACGGTTAGCAGCAAATGGATGTATGTTCCAAGCGGCAGCGATCTGCCTTCAAGATGGATTCCGTTCGAACGATATTCGAATCGTTTGACCGCGTGCTTGGCCGTTAACAGGTCTTCTTGTTTGGCCAAGTCTTCCAGCGGCGCTTCGAAGACATACCGGTTTGGCGAATCGCTATGAATAAAGAGAGTCTCTTTCGCTTTGCCTTTTTCGCTCCAAAGTTTTATATCCTCTGAAGCTAACGATTTCGCGTCGCCGCCCGGTACGATCATTTTGTCCAATTTGGGAGCGCTCGAGATTTGATGCCTAGCCAGTAAATTCAGATGGTGTTTTGTAGCCGTTGGAGCATCCGAGCTGGAAATTGTGCGGAGCTGTGTCGTGCCGGTGTCCCCGTAAGCATCGAATACAGAAGATAAAGCCAATTCATCCATGCCGTTGTACAGAAGTACGCCCATCTGTTTCTTATTCCAATGGAATGTAACATTTAACCAGTAGGTTGCAAATTTGATATCCGTGTGAAAGGGGTGATCCACCTTTGGATTTTGAACGAAATGGTACGAAGGATAGTTGATTTCATTCGAGATTTTCGCTGCCATGGGTTCTCCCAGCTGCCGAGAAATCAAGTGAAGCACGGCATCGATACCCGCGCTTTGGCCGGCCGAAGTGACGATGTTTCCTTCGTCGACGTAGCGAACATCCGCTTTCCATTGCGTATCCGTAAATTGCTTCTTCAATAAAGGGATGAATTGCCAGTGCGAGGTGGCCGATTTCCCTTTCAACAAGCCTGCATCGGCAAGATTCAGCGCCCCGCCGCAAATGCTTAAGTAGGTGGTGGTTTTGTTGCCGGAATATTTCTGAATCCATTCGCGAGTCGGTTTATAACTCGGGTCATTCATTTTGGGCATATAGGGGACCACAATAATATCAGGGCTCTTGTTTAATAGATGATCCAGTTCTTGATAGGAGTAATGGGGGATCACATCCAGTCCGCCCGATAAGGTCTTCAAGTTTGTATCCGGTGCGACGGCGTATACATTATAAGCATCCGTCATCGACAACAGGGCGTAAGGAATAATAAGATCAAAGTCTTCCGTCGTTGACTCCGCCATTACGACCGCTACCGTAGGTTTATCGGGATTGTACGAAGGAATATCCACTCCTTGCAGCGAAGGAACCGTCTCGTGACGGACATTGTAGTAAAAATCTTTTTGATGGCGATTAAAGCCGTAAAACCCGATTCCTCCCACAGTTACAACGAAAAGCAATACATACACAGCCAAACGCAAAAGCAATTTCTTCATTTCCTTTCTCCTCCTTGAAATGATCGATTTTATCCAGCCTTGACCTGTTCCGCCGCGCAGTCGGTGGTTTCCAAGCCCGCTGCGGCTATGCCGGCCGAATTTTGTTTCGTGTAGAGCTCCCAATAGTAACCTTCCATCTGGAGCAGTTCCTCATGGCTTCCGCTTTCGACGATCGTACCTTTGCGAACGACGAAGATCCGATCCGCATGGACCACCGTCGATAGCCGGTGGGCGATCATGACGATCGTCTTGCCCTTGCGGATTCGCTCGATCGAGGATTGGACGAGCTCTTCGCTCTCGTTGTCAAGCGCGCTTGTCGCTTCATCCAGCAGAATGAGCGACGGATCCTTCAGGAACACCCGGGCCAGGGCGATCCGCTGCTTTTGTCCGCCCGACAGCTTGACGCCCCGCTCGCCGACCTCCGTCCCGTACCCGTCCGGCAACGTACGGATGAAATCGTGAGCGAACGCTTTCCTCGCGGCCTCTATAATGTCCTCCTCTGCCGCGTCTGGCTTTGCCATGGCGATATTGTCCCGAACCGACGAGCTGTACAGGAAATTGTCCTGCGTGACGATGCCGATCTGGCTCCTCAGGCTTGCAAGCGAATAATCCCGGATATCCCTGCCATCCATGAGCACGCGGCCCGCGTCGACGTCGTACATTCGGGTCAGCAGCTGAAGCACCGTACTTTTCCCCCCGCCGCTCTCGCCCACGAAAGCGTATGTGCCTCCTTTGCGGAGCAAAAACGACATGTCGTGCAAAACCCGTTCCTTCCCGTCATAGGAAAAAGCGACGCGGTCAAACAGAATGGAATCGGACAGCCGGTCAAGGGCTGCGGGCTGCTCCTTCTCCTTGACGGACACCGGCGTAGCCAAAAAATCGAATACGCTCTGAAGCGCAACGCTGCCCTCCGCGATCACGGGGATGGCCTGAACCAGTGCAGCTACCGGCGCACGCATGCGATCGACATAGGCGAAGAAGGCGATCAGGCTTCCCAGCGAAAGGCGGCCGTCAATGACGAAGAGGCTTCCGGCTGCAACGACCAGGAACGGTGTAATGTCGCTCAGCATATTTACCGCGGCAAGCGAAACCGCATGCGTCCCGGCCTGTTTGTCTGTCATCCGCTCGAATCGCTCCAAATGGCGGTCAAGCTGCTCGCTGTCCCGCTTCTCCGACTGAAACAGCTTGGAGAGCGAAGCGCCCTGGATGCGCTCAAAAACGAAGCCGCTCAACACCGAACGGTAGCCCATCATCTGACGAGTCGTGCTCTTGACCCTGCGGGATAGGAAGTGGGCAAGGGTGAACTGGATCGCGACCAGCAGCACTGCGAGAAGCGTTAGAACCGGGTTCAGCGAGAACATAATGCCCGTCACGAAGAGCAGTACGATCGTCTCGATCCACACGTTCGAAAATATCGCGGTCATGTAGCCCCGGATTTTCTCAACATCGTCGAAAAACCGGGTGCCGATTTCCCCGCTGCGGTTGTCGGCGAAATATTTCGCATCTAAAGCGTGTACCTTGGCGAACACGTCTTGTCGAAGAGCCGTAATGATGCGATTGTTCGCCTTGTTCATGAAGTACTGCCGGACATACTCCATTGGCGCCCGTACCGCGAAGAAGACGGCGATCATGAGGCCGGCGATCAGGAACAACTGATCCATTTTGTCCGAACGGGACATCGTCTCGCTGCGGAGCAAATGGTCGAACAGGTATTTGATCACAAGCGGCACGGAGAGCGGGATCAGGAACCGGAACAGGCTCCCGGCGAAACCTAGCAGGTAGAGCTTTTTTTGCTTGCCTGCATAGGGCAGGAATCGTCGCAAGGGGTTCATGGCTGGCCTCCTTCATAAGATCGGTTTCATCTTAACGCAGGAGCGCCGCAGCCAACGCGCAATGGTTGCGCCCCGCCGCGCATATGTTAGAGGCCTGCCGCGCAAACCCTTGCGCGACACACGCAAAAAACAACCCCAATAAAAAGCGAATCCGCACCGCCCAGTGAGGGGCGGTGCGGTCTGGTTATCACATCGCTTCGTTATCAGTACAAATCCTCCGTAGGCAGAATGCCGAGGCTTTTCGCCTTACGTATCGCATCGACACGCGAGTTGACATGCAGCTTCTGGAACAGCTCCGTCAGGCCGTATTCGAGAGAGCGCTGGCTTATCATGAGCGTTTGGGAGATCTCCTTGTTGCTCTTTCCCTTGGCGAGCTCCCGCAGAAGGAGGTCCTCCTCCCGCGTGATCGTGGTCGGCTCGTGCTCCGGGTCGCCCTGTACCTGAATTTCCTGCCGTCTTAGCTGTCGGAGCAGCTGCATAGGGATGATCGCCTGCTTCCGAGCTGCGCAGCGAATGGCCAGAATGAGCTCTTCGCGAGTGGATGTCTTCGAAATGAAGCCCGATACACCGGACTCCATGAGTAGATTGAAATGCGGCGCGATTTCAAAACCTGAATAGATTAGAATGACCGCGCCCGGCACGTAATCTAGCAGCTTGCGCGTCAGGTCGGCGCCGTTGATGTTCGGCATATAGAGATCCAGCAGGATGACGTCGAATTTATTTAGGCGCACCAAATCGGGTACGAGGTACACGTCCGTCTCGATCGTGACGTTAATGTCCGGCTCCGATTCAATGAGCATTTTGGTGCCTTCGACCACCGACCGGTGGTCGTCGACAAGCAGGATATTCATAGCTCTCACCTTTCCGTCGTATGCTTGGGGAACCGTATGGTGACATGGAAGCCCTTGCCGGGCGCCGACCGGAAATCGACCTTGCCTTCAAGGCTCTGCACCCGTTTCTCGATGCCTGCGATGCCCATGTGCTGGAATGACCCTTCCAATTGCGACAACCGCACGCCGACGCCGTCGTCCGAGTAGCGGAATGCAATATCACCGCCCTCATTCGCCAGCGACATCGTCACTTTCAACGCCCTCGAGTGCTTGGTGGCGTTGTTCAGCAGCTCCTGAACGATCCGGTAAACGCCGAGAATTTGATCTTCGTCCAGCGGACCGGCCATCTCATCCGCCTGAAACTCAATTTCGTAGTTGGCGAACATTCGCGAATAGGCGAACAGACTCTTCAGAGACTCGACAAGCCCCATTTTTAGCAAAAAAGGAGGTCGCAGCTCGTTGCACGTAATCCGAATCTGGTGGATCGCATCAAGCAACCCCTCTTCGATTTCGGCCAACTCCGAGCCGGTGCCGGCGTCGAACGATTTGGAAGAACGGAGTGATTCGAGCTTCCGGTACCAAATGATCAGGTCCTGCAGCACCGAATCATGCAGGTCGCTCGACAGCGATGCCCGCTCCTTCTCTGACAGCTTGAACAACAGCCGGAGCATCCATCTCGGCGTTTCGCTCCCCGTCATCATCTCTTCCATCCGCTTCATCAGATCCTCAGTACGGTACAGGTTGTCGTATAGGATCGTCACATAACGAACGGCCGTATCGAGCCATTTCTTTTCGGGCTCGGGCAGCGGACGGTCCAGACCGATGGCCAGCCATACCGGTTGCGGCTTCTCGCCTATGCGGACCCGGAGCGTATGCGCATCCAGCTCCCCGCCTGAGGATTCGGATACGAAAGACGTTCTATCCTCCGCTTCAACGATCGACACGTCGGAGACGCGGAGCACGGCCCGTACCTCGTCGATCAGCCGGTCTTCCAGCTCCGACACCTTCATGACGCCCGCGAGGTCTTCTGACAGACGATTCAAGCTCGACTGCAAGAAATTGGAGCGTTCCTCGCTCCGGATCAGCTCCCGCTCCCCCTGCTTGCGCTTCGTAATGTCCTTGATGATGCCGTGAATTCCGTTCAGCTGCCCTGACAGGATAATGGGCACAAACGTAATGCTCACGATCCGCTCGCCGCCCGTCATGTCCGCAAGCCGGCATTCGACGCCCCGCGGCGCGCCTTCTTTCATGACCTCGAACAGCGTTTCGTAGACCGAGCCGTGGTCCTCGTCGAAAATCATCCCAATGAAGCACTGATTGGTCATCGTTTCTCGCCGGATGCCCGTAATTTGCTCAAACGCATTGTTCGCATGCGCAAAATAGAGCCCCTCCAGTACAATTGAGAAAACACCGTCCAAGTTGTGCTCGAACAAAGACTTGTACCGCTGCTCGCTCTCCTCCAGCGCGATCTCGGCGCGCTTCTTGTCCGTAATGTCGAGCATGATGCCGTCCAGTCGCTCCACCGCACCCTCGTTGTCCAGGTGTGGATGGATGATCAGCTGCCCCCAGCGCGGCTCGCCGGGATGATGGATCCAGCGGAACTCCTGGCGCACCGTCAGTCCCCGGTCGAGCTTCTCCTTCACCTCGCCCATTAGGAGCGCGTTGTCGTCCGGATGGATATGGTCATGCAGGCGGATCGGACTCCTGACAATCTCTTCCCTCGGCAGGCCGCTGATTTTCTCCACGCTTTCGGAGAAGAAATTATAGTGGGAGAAATCCTTATCCGTCGACCATACCGCGGCGTTGACGTTGTCGAGGATATTCTCCAGCAGACGCTCGGCCTGTTTGCGCGCCGTCACGTCCCTCACCACCGCCACCACGTAGTTGACGGTTCCGTCTCCGTGCAGCACCGGCATAACCTTTGTCTCTGCGTCAAGGATGCGGCCGTCTGCATGCTGCACCTGGTAGCCAATATCGACCGGCGTTTGGGTTTGTACGGCCTGGATGAGCGATTGCCTCACACGCTCCCGGTCCTCTTGTACGATGATGGCGAAAGCGTCCATCCCCTCGTATTCCTCCACGCTGTAACCGCTCTGCGAACGGATGGAAGGCGACACGTACCGGACGACTTCTTCGCTGTCGACCACCACGATCGTATCGGATGTATGCTCGGCGACGATCCGGTACATTTCTTCTCTGCCGCCTACTTTAAAACTCTGATTATCGGTCATTGACAATACCCCTCTTGGCCTTGTCTCTTGTTCTCGTTCCATTATAGCGGAGGTTCTTCCGCCCCATCACGCAAAAATATGGGCTTTCCCCGCAAAAATTGACGTCGATATTGCCGAAGAGAGAAGCAACTGCAGCTGCAGGTGCTTCGTCCTTGAACGGGATCAGGAATATATGCGGATGTCTCTTCTGAACGTCTAGATATCCTCGTTGAAAAGCCAGTTGAGATCCACATTTAATTTTTTTCTTATTTCATTAAGAGCTTCCGTTACAAACAAAAAGAGCCGTCCTACGTTGAAGGACGGCCCATGATGTCTTTGAGTGGCTCCACAGTTTTTAACTGTCAATCAGCTCTTTTTTAGTAACAAGGTCTATCAACTCATTTTGACAATGTGTAGAAAATCCTTCGGAGAGAACTCTATTGGTGTAATTGGATAACAAATCTAGCATTATTCGTAGTAACTGAAATAAAAACATCGATATTGCAATGATAAAAAACATTTTCTGATTCGACAGCGTCAAATTATCTATCAGTTCTTTAGTAAAAATAATGTTTAAATTATTTTGTATCGCAAACCAACAACTCAAACATAGAACACCAATCACAGATTTCTTATTAAATTTGAAAACTCGCATAAATGAATCAAATAAAATGTTTATGGTTAGCTTAGAAGCGATTGGCATAGATTGAATATCCTCATTTTCACAATTAATATGCACTCTAATCATGAACAACAGAGTGATAAACTAGGTAAATTTGAAAAATTTAACTTTCGACTTGATAAATATACCAATATAGGCAATTGAAGAATATGGGACAATATTAACAAAATAGTACAAAATTGTCTTGTTAAAGATGGTATTATTTTTCAGTTTTTGCCGAATGAGAGACACGGAATACAATGTCAAGTCTTAGCCATACCATTCATTGGCATATATCTGATGCAGCATTTTGCAATCCTCCTAAAAGTGATTTTCCGAATAAAAAAGCACCCCAATGAAGGTCAACGGCCTTCATTGGGGTGCTTCTCCTATTACTGTATTCAGTTATATTTAGAATAAACTAATACATGGAAACTTATCAATCAATACGAAATGAATGCTTTTTACTGGTTACGGCGCACTGACGACCAACATTTGCGGAATGGCTAATACAGGACTGTTTTTAGAATTGGAACTGCTTTGTCATAATCATTATTGTAATGAGCAAAACTTTCATGACTAAGAATTTCAAAACCAGTCTTTAGATAAAGTCCTATAGCCTTATAGCTCCACGTTTGAGTATGCAAGTATATATCTCTATCGCCTTCTAAAAGCTGCAATCTATTTAGACACTCTGATACTAAAGCCTTTCCTAGTCCTATTCCTTGATATTCTTTTTTCACAGCAAACCAATGAACGGATGGATCTCGTCTTCCTCCCGTTAAATTCCACCAACTTGTGATTGTCCCAATCTCTTCACCGTCTTCGTTCCGAATAAACAGAAGCCTCCGCTTGAGTTCATCCCTAAAGGGCAAATACTCTGTCCTGAAGTAATCAAGACCTTGTTCTATATGATCGAATTCACCAACAGATGCTTCGATCTCAGCCCATTTTTCTTCCTTACCTGGAACGTACCAAGAAAATGAATATCCAGGAGGTAACGCAGAATTAGGTAAAGGAATACCTGCACTACGCTTCATGATTACATTGTAGTGAGGTATTGATTTGTCTAACATATACCCTTCGCCCCTTATTAGGTGTTCAAAATTCGTTAATCAACGAAATTCCTGTTGTAATCCGCATTCGGCTATCCTGCAAAAAATCGCGTGTCCAATCGTCTGGTCGACTTAAATCCCAGCTTCGGTGCATACCGACAAATACGATAATTTCGCGCAATCTAAGGAAGAGCTCAAGCTGATCCTTCCAGCCGTCAGGCATTTTACGGCCATCCTCTGTATAGCCTAGCTCGAAATGTTTAATGAAAAGTTCGTACTGCATCTTCCGCTCAGACTTAGAATCCTCCCCGAATACATACAGTAAGTAATAAAGTTGGATGGCAATGTCTTCGGCATACCAGCTGTACTGGCATTCGTCGAAGTCGAAGAGCGTTATTTTCCCGGATTCATCAACGGTGAAGTTTCCTACATTGATATCCCCGTGAATCAAACCGAAATTATCAGCAGTAACAGGTAGACCAGCCAAATGTGCTTTAAGTTCATCAAGGGCAAGAAGAATTGGCCGATGCTCTAACGGTATATAATTACTGGCCCGCAAGAGGTATTCATTACACTCCCACGTGTGTCTTTTGGCCATAGGTTTGTAACGTTTCGCGAGTTCATGTAGACGTCCGGTCACTCGTCCGCATTGTTCATAGAGAATCGAGTTACCTAAGCATTCTGGGTACCCGATTTTATGACCTGGAGCGTGTTTGAAGGAGGTCATAAAGAAATCCATCTTACTTCCCTGGACTCGTTCGAAGTCCTTTCCATCAACCGAAAGCACCGGTTCTGAAACCGACAAACCATTGTCCGAAAGATAACGAATCCATTCTATTTCAGCTGCAAGTCCTTCAGATGTACGAAGAGTGCTCGGAGTGAACCGGAGAATATATTTCAATTCATAGTGAGTGTAGGAATAAATAAAATTCTGAAAGCCTCCAATGAAAGTAAGCTCCTCAGGGCTGACGCCGAACCGCGTAGCACCTTCTACAACATGTTCGTCCAGGAAAATTTGTTTTATCTTCGGGTCCATGAGTTCTCCTTGGTAATTCAGTCGTGATGGAACAATCGATAAACCTTTCCCAAACTTCTCTTGTTACCTCAATGTAATAAAATGAATGCCTGGTGACATACGAAAGCCTCAATTCAGAGAAATCTCTATTCCATAGCAATCTTACTAATCCATCTTTTTACAGTCAATGAAAATTGGTGGAACTATTAAGTTATGCCCGTTATTTCAACAATAAAAAAAGAGCTGCCATGTGACTTCCTAAAAGCAAGTCATAAGGACTCTCCATCATATTTTGCATGAAGTTGGCCATCATTTCGTCCCAGTAATGGAATGACCAACCGCCCCAACTAAAGTTGCCGGTAGTGTCTTCTTTATCTTCTCCTGGAGATTACAGTTCGAACGTATCCTTCAATTCGGCCGTTCCATTGACCTCGTTGTTGAGTAAATGGGTTGTAACTTGGCTAACGCTTCCGGATCCTGGGTGAGTTCCGGCGCTTCAAACACCTGGCGCAGCTCGATTTCCCCTTGCCCAAAGCCGTGCGGATCGGGCATCCTCATCGCCCACTCGATCGCTTCCTCCTTCGATTTCACCTCAATTAACGTGAAACCCGCGATCAACTCCTTCGATTCGGTAAAAGGGCCGTCCACCACCTTGGGTTTTCCTCCCGGTTCCGGATAGGAAATACGGATTGCGCCCGAGCTCGGGTGGAGTCCTTCCGCCGCAACGAGCACACCGGCCCTCGCCAGCTCCTCGTTATACTTCGCCATGGCGCCGATCAGCTCTTGACTCGGCATAAGGCCGTCCTCGGAATCTTTTGTCGCTTTGACGATCATCATGAATCTCATTGTCATTCTCCTTTCGTGTTTGATTGACCTCTATATACACAACGAACGGGTGAAGCAAGAATCGACAAAGCGCTAAAAAATTTTCTGCGACTGACTAATCAATATACAGACTTTGTTCTCGATTTGCTTCAACTATTCAGTTGGCTTTACTAGGAACCTGCGGCGCACTCGGAAGCACGCCGCAGGAGAAGCTCGCGCTCCTTCTCATTGCGTGCCAGCGCTGCGGCGCGTTTGAATTCCGCACACGCTTCTTGCTTGCGGCCAAGCTTTACGAGGAAGTCCCCTCGTACGCTGGGCAGAAGATGATAGTTTTTTAAGGACGTTTCCTGCTGTAACGCATCGACGACTTCCAATCCCACATCGGGACCGAAAGCCATCGATAGCGCGACCGCGCGATTAAGGTCGACAACGGGCGACGGCGCGACTTGGGATAATGCGTCGTAGAGGGCCGAAATCCGGACCCAATCGGTCTCCGAAGATGTACGGGCATGGGCGTGGCATGCAGCGATCGAAGCTTGGATCAGATAGGGACCGAACGCCCGACCGAGACGCTCGGCCCGTTCGATTGCAGCCAGCCCCCGGCGAATCAGCAGGTGATCCCAAAGCGCCCGGTTCTGGTCCATGAGCAGAATCGGCTCTCCACTCCGGCTCACCCGTGCCCTGAATCTGGATGATTGAATTTCCATCAGTGCGACGAGTCCATGGACTACCGGCTCGTCCGGCGCGATCTCGGCCAAAACCCGCCCAAGCCGCAGCGCCTCATCGCAAAGCAAAGGCCGGATCCAACTGCCGCCGGAAGACGCGGCGTACCCCTCGTTAAACATGAGGTAGATGACTTCGAGCACGGACGATATCCGCGCCGCCAGCTCAGCCTTAGGCGGTAATTCAAAGGGGACGTGAGCGGCGGCGAGCGTGCGTTTCGCCCGGACGATCCTCTGCGCGACGGTCGCTTCCGGTACGAGGAACGCGCTTGCGATTTCTTCGGTCGTCAATCCCCCGAGCAGCCGAAGCGTAAGCGCTACCCGTGCCTCAGCGGAAAGAACGGGATGGCACGTCGTGAAGATGAGGTGAAGGAGATCGTCGCCGACGGGATCGTTGAGCGCCGCGTCCCAATCCGGCTCATACTGCCGGTCGATCTCCCAGCCCAGTTCCTCGTATTTACGGTCGCGCTGTTTGTTCCGGCGCAAGTGATCAATAGCCCTACGTTTTGCGGTTATCATCAGCCACGCCCCCGGATAGTCGGGTATGCCGGTTTCCGGCCATCGTTCGAGCGCGGCAATAAGCGCATCTTGTGCCAAATCCTCGGCAAGCCCGACATCCCGTACCAAACACGCCAGAACGGCAATGATTTTGGCTGACTCGATTCTCCAGATTCCCTCGATGGTGCGGTGGACTACGGATTCGTTCATGATTTCTGCTTCCTCCTCATGCGCTCCTGCATCTAAATTTCCTTGTCGGTCCCCGCCGGCTCCTCGTTATACTTTGCCATGGTGTCGAACGTTTCTTGAAGCGGCATGACGCCGGCTTCGGAGTCCTTAGTCGCTTTGACGATCATCATAAATCTCATCATGTACGCCTTCTTGTCCTTTTGATTGGCCTCTAATGACTCAACGAACGGGACATGCCAGAATCGACAAGGAGGAAAAGTGCCGCTGTATGTTTTGCTAATAGACATCATTTATAAACCATTTTATCACCCTCGTAAAATATCCACTTTATAGGAAATATACTCTCCTTAGTATGAAAATAACGTTACGCATAACTCCCTCTATGGAGAAACACTTTGCTCCTCTTTACGCCCATATTCTTAGGTTTTCGATATTATTCAAAGAGTGAAGACAACTATTTGGAGGAACCATGTTGAAATT
>NZ_JBHSNC010000026.1:0-574 GCF_042655785.1 Cohnella yongneupensis | reverse complement strand
TACCAAGGAGTCTTTTTGTTTTTCAAACTCGATATTTCTTCATTATAGGAATGCTGCCCGTTACTTAAACAAACAAAAAAAGAGCTGCCTCGTAGCAAGCTGTTCTACTATCGTGTCCCGTTAGCGCAAAGGGTATACTAGTAAGGAAAGGATGTGGTTTATTATGGCTACAATGAAGGCGGTAGGACTAACCCGATACCTTCCAATTGAAAATCCAGAAAGCTTAGTAGATGTAGTTGTGGAGAAACCAAGAGCGACGGGTCGTGACATTTTGGTCAAGGTTATCGCCATATCGGTCAATCCGGTTGACACTAAGGTACGTGCGCCTAAAGACAGAGTTGAAGAAGTTCCTAAAATTTTAGGTTGGGATGTTGCAGGAATAGTTGAAGAGGCGGGACCGGACTGCTCGTTGTTCCGTCCGGGGGATGAAGTTTTTTATGCGGGCAGCATTGCACGACAAGGCGGAAACAGTGAATACCATCTGGTTGATGAACGGATTGTAGGGCGCAAGCCAACTTCCTTGAATTTCGCGGAAGCGGCAGCTCTTCCTTTAACCTCTATCACAGCTTGGGAA
>NZ_JBHSNC010000025.1:80890-81098 GCF_042655785.1 Cohnella yongneupensis | reverse complement strand
ACCCCACCAACTAGCTAATGCGCCGCAGGCCCATCCGCAAGCCACAGATTGCTCCGTGTTTCCCAACCCAGTCATGCGACCAAGTTGCGTATCCGGTCTTAGCATTCGTTTCCGAATGTTATCCCGGTCTTGTGGGCAGGTTGCCTACGTGTTACTCACCCGTCCGCCGCTAACCAAGTTTAGGAGCAAGCTCCTAAACAAGATCCGC
>NZ_JBHSNC010000025.1:0-80877 GCF_042655785.1 Cohnella yongneupensis | reverse complement strand
CTTTTAATGAAAAGCCTTTCGGCTCAATCTGTATTGCTGGTTTGTCTTCCTCGAACCGAAGTTCGTCTCAGACGATTTATTACCGTAAATTACGCTCGATGTTCAGTTTTCAAAGTGCAAGTTTCTTTTGTTTCTCGTTGTCGTCCGCGTTAACGGCGACTCAAATAATATATCACGATGGGCGAATGATTGCAAGCATAATTCTTGAAAAAGTTTGCAACCCTTACGTACCTGTAAAAAAAGACCGGAGATATGGCTCCAAAAGCCCCTCCGGTCTTCTATAGGTCAATGCCTAATTCGTAGCGAATACTTCGCAGATGAACAATTGACGTTGCTGAGCTAGGTTAATGATCTGGCCATTAACCGACACCATCGGTCGCGTCGGATTGTTGCGATCTGTAAACACGATCTCGGCTATGCGGCCATCGTTGAGTCGAATCATGACGCCGTTATGGAACTGCGTCGCTCTTTCAATGAATGTCTGCACATACATAGGCTCAAGCTTGCCGAATGATCCGGAGTAGAGCTCCTCTAACACTAGATAAGGGGATTCCGCTTTACGGTAGTGTCTATTAGAAGTCATTGCATGGTACATGTCGGCGATCATTACGATTTTAGCATACGGATGAATTTTCTCGCCCTTAACCTTCATCGGATAACCGCTGCCATCGATTCGCTCATGATGCTGAAGCACGGATAACCATACGCCTTGGTTAAGCCCGGATACGTTCTCAAGTAACCTGAAACCGTATATCGTATGCTGCCGCATCTCCTGAACCTCTTCATTCGATAGCTTTGACGGCTTACGAAGAATCGCTTCATCGACTTTAACGTTACCGATATCGTGCAACAGTCCCGCCATCGCGATCTGCAGCAGATCCTTTTCGGGGAACTTGCTCCACCTAGCCAGATGATAGGACGTTAATGCACACAGTACGCTATTGCGCACCATGATATCTCCCGCGCCTTCGAACGGAGGGAGCAAAAACGTCAACACGTTATATTCGTCCTTGTATTCCAATAACGCGTTCAGCCCATTGCGTAAATCGAGTACCGGGATCTTCTGTCCGGAAGCGACCATCGACATCGTCCTCTTCAGCAGTCTCTCCATTTCAAGAAATTGCTGCTGAAGCGAAGATAGCTTCACTTCTTGCGTAACCGCTACTTCGTCCGATTCGATATCCGCATCCGCATCGTCAAACCCTGATCTTCTAATATCGATCGACTGAATGAGGAACGCTTGAAGAATTTCAAGGTCTCGTTCCGATAGAGAGCGACCTTTCTCCATCAATACGCTTCCCAATGCGGTTTGAACATCGCCGGCAAGCCGATCACCCGATTGCACTTGCGAAGTTTGTACTATAGGCATGCTGCATCCCTCCCCTGGGAGCGGTAGCTGGCAGAGCAGACTTAGCTTTCGGTCTGCTCGCCTTCACCTTCGCCTTCCGTCTCATCCGAATCGTTATCTTCGCTGCGAGGCGCTCTGGCAACCGTAGCTACGGAATCTTCGTCTCGGATATTGATCAATTTAACGCCTTGCGTAATACGTCCCATCGTATTGATACCCGACATGCTAGTACGAATCAACGTGCCGGACGTCGTCATGATCATCAAATCTTCGTCGTTATTTACGACTTTGAGACCGACGATGACACCATTCTTATCCGTAACGTTGAGCGTCTTAATCCCTTTACCGCCGCGCGTCTGCGAGCGATATTCGGTCATTGGCGTACGTTTGCCGTAGCCTTTCGCCGTTACGATCAGAACTTCTTGCTCCGGATTAACGACATCCATGTCGATGACTTTATCGTCATCGTCAAGCTGAATGCCCTTGACGCCGGTAGCGGAACGTCCCATCGCTCTAACGTCTTCTTCGGAGAAGCGAATCGACATGCCTTGGCTCGTGCCCATGATGATTTCTCGCGCGCCATCCGTCAGCTTCACGCCGATCAGATCGTCGTCTTCACGTAAGGAAATCGCGATCAAACCGACTTTACGGATATTCGAGTAATCGTCGAGCGGCGTCTTCTTCACGATACCGTTACGTGTCGCGAAGAATAGGAACTTATTCGGTTCGAACGCTTCCACCGGTATAACCGCGTTAATCGTCTCGCCCTGTTCGATCTGAATGAGGTTAATGATCGGCGTACCGCGAGCGGTTCTGCTCAGATCTGGAATCTCATAGGCTTTAAGCCGGAAGACGCGTCCTTTGTTCGTAAAGAACAACAGGAAGTGGTGGGTGTTGGAGATGAACAGATTTTCTACGAAATCGTCATCCTTCGTACCCATCCCCATAATGCCGCGCCCGCCCCGCTTCTGACTGCGGTAGGTCGATACCGGAAGACGCTTGATGTATCCCGTATGAGACATCGTAATAACGACGTCGTCGCGCGGAATCAAGTCTTCGTCCAGAATCTCGTCGTCGCTAATCGTAATTTCCGTGCGGCGCTCGTCTCCGAAACGTTGCTTGATCTCTTCAAGCTCGGTATGGATAATGTCGCGTACGAGCGTTTCATCCGCGAGAATTGCTTTATATTCGGCGATTTTGACCATCAGCTCGTTATACTCTTGTTCGATCTTCTCGCGTTCGAGACCGGTCAAACGTTGCAGGCGCATATCGAGAATCGCTTGGGCTTGATCTTGGGAAAGTCCGAATCGCGTCATCAAGCCTTCGCGAGCTTCGTCCGTCGTCCGAGATGCGCGGATCAGCGCGATAACTTCATCGAGGTGATCGAGCGCGATGCGCAAGCCTTCGAGGATGTGTGCGCGCGCTTCCGCTTTCTTCAGATCAAATTCAGTCCGCCGGCGGATAACTTCTACTTGGTGCAAAATATAGTAATGCAGCATATCGCGAAGATTCAATACTTTCGGCTCGTTATTGACGAGCGCGAGCATATTGATCCCGAAGGTCGATTGCATCTGCGTTTGCTTGTACAAGTTATTCAAAACGACCGTCGGCGTAACGTCGCGGCGCAATTCAATTACGACACGCATTCCGTTGCGGTCCGATTCATCGCGTAGATCGGTAATGCCGTCAATCTTCTTCTCGCGAACGAGCTCGGCGATTTTCTCTACCAGTCTAGCCTTAATGACCTGGTAAGGAAGCTCATGCACGATAATGCGCGCTTTGCCGTTCACTTCTTCAATCTCAGCTTTCGCCCGCATCGTAACGGAGCCGCGACCCGTGGCATACGCTTGGCGAATACCGACTGTACCAAGAATATAACCAGCCGTCGGGAAGTCGGGACCTTTGATGAATTCCATCAAGTCATGCGAATTCAACTCCGGATTCCGAAGGAGCGCCTGCGTGCCATCGATTACTTCACGAAGATTGTGCGGCGGAATATTCGTAGCCATCCCGACGGCAATACCCGTATTGCCGTTAACGAGAAGGTTCGGATAACGCGCCGGCAATACGACGGGCTCATGCTCTTCGCCATCGTAGTTCGGCCGGTAGTCGATCGTTTCTTTGTTAATGTCGCGCAGCATTTCCATCGCGATCTTCGAAAGCCTTGCTTCCGTATACCGCATCGCCGCCGCCATATCGCCGTCAATGGAACCGAAGTTACCGTGGCCGTCGACGAGCATGTAGCGTAGCGAGAAGTCTTGCGCCATCCGTACCATCGCCTCGTAAATCGAGGAGTCACCGTGCGGATGATACTTACCGATAACTTCGCCGACGATTCTCGCCGATTTCTTATATGGCTTGTCCGGTGCCATACCTAGCTCGGACATGGCGAATAAAATTCGTCTATGAACCGGTTTGAGACCATCGCGTACGTCTGGCAGTGCCCGGCTGACGATAATACTCATCGCGTAATCCATGAACGATTCCCGCATCTCGACCCCGATATCCCGATCGATAATGTGAGAGCGTTGTTCTTCCGACATGAAGATAGATCCTCCTTAGTCCATGCGACTGATACCGTCATGCATGCGTTATAGATGCACACCGCTAAGCGTGTTTCGTCATAGATTATTAATAACTCCATTATACCATAATGCCGAAGGGAAAGGTTGGATGCACACACATGTCGATCCAGCGCGTCCATAGTAAAAAAGCAAAGACGGACGCCCTTCTTGCCGATCCCTATCTGCAAGAGTTCGTTCCCGATACGCGTAGCTTCAATGAGCAGACCGTTCGAGAAATGCTCGTTAAATACGGAATGATTTACGTGAAGCCGGTCAAAGGTACTTACGGCAAAGGCGTCATCCGCGTCGAGTATCGCGCAGGCGAAGAAGAACCGTACTTCTTCCAATCCGGAGAAAGCAAATATCGATTTGATTCCTTTGAACGTATGTATTCTAAGCTGGTATCCGTTAAGCGAGACAGAGCTTATTTATCCCAACAGGGGATCCATCTTCTCACCTACAAGAAGCGTCGGTTCGATCTACGGGTTATGGTCCAGAAAAATCCGGCCAACCGATGGGAGACGACTGGTATGATCGGACGGCTATCCCATCCGCGCAAAATCGTAACTAACTACCATAGCGGCGGAACTCCGCTTCCCGTCGAAAGCTTGCTATCGCCCTCGCTAGACTCCGAACAGGTCCAAGACTTGATGGAAAAGCTTCGCGAGCACGGCGTTAAGGTCGCCGGCGCGCTCGAACGCAAGTTTCCCCGTATTAAAGAAATCGGCGTCGACGTTGCTTTGGACGATAAGTTTAAACCTTGGATCCTTGAAGTTAATACGCTTCCGGACGTCTACTTGTTTCTCAAGTTGCCTAAGCGGTCGGTCTTTCGCCGCATGTATGCTTACGCGGTTGCTTACGGGCGATACGCCGCGCGTAAACGCAAACACAGAGCTTAATTGCAAGGGGTATCTCCTACAAGAGATACCCCTTTCTTTGTATACGGTATGAACGAAGCTTAAACGTCCAAGTTCTTAACGAACTTCGCGTACTGCTGAATGAATTCCCGCCGCGGCTCGACTTGATCGCCCATCAACGTATCGAACATCATATCCGCTTTAATGGCATCGTCGATTTTCACTTGAAGCATCGTACGGCTGCTAGGATCCATCGTCGTCTCCCACAGCTGCGATGCGTTCATCTCGCCCAATCCTTTGTAACGTTGGATGTTCAGCTTGGCGCCTTCGCCGAACTCCGCAATGATCGCGTCGCGCTGTCTTTCGTTCATCGCATAACGAACGACTTTGTTGCGTTCGATCTTGAAGAGCGGCGGCTGCGCGATATATACATATCCTTCTTCGATAAGCTGGCGCATATAGCGATAGAAGAACGTTAGCAGCAATGTCCGAATGTGCGCGCCGTCGACGTCGGCATCGGTCATGATGACGATCTTATGATAACGCGCTTTGGCGATATCGAAGTCGTCGCTAATGCCCGTGCCAAGCGCCGTAATGATCGCGCGAATTTCCAAGTTGGACAAAATCTTGTCTAAGCGGGATTTCTCTACGTTCAGAATTTTACCCCGAAGCGGCAAGATGGCTTGGAAGTGACGGTCGCGTCCTTGCTTAGCGGATCCGCCCGCGGAGTCGCCTTCGACGATGTAAATCTCGGAGATCGATGCGTCCTTCGAAGAGCAGTCCGCCAGCTTACCCGGCAGAGAGCTTACTTCTAGCGCGCTCTTACGACGCGTAAGTTCGCGTGCTTTGCGCGCGGCCTCGCGCGCTCTAGCAGCTTGAAGCGACTTCTCCATCACCTTGCGAGCAACCGTAGGATTCTCGTCCATGAACTGCAGCAACTTCTCGCTGAAGAGAGATTCCACGATTCCGCGAACCTCGCTATTGCCAAGCTTCGTCTTCGTCTGTCCTTCGAACTGCGGCTCGGGAATTTTCACGGAAATAATCGCCGTCAATCCTTCCCTTACGTCATCCCCGGAGAGATTCGACTCGCTCTCTTTCACGAAGCCCATCTTGCGCGCGTAATCGTTAATGATCCGCGTCAACGCGCTCTTAAAGCCGGACTCGTGCGTACCGCCTTCATGCGTATTGATGTTGTTCGCGAAGGAGTACAAGTTCTCCGAATAGCTGTCGTTGTACTGCATCGCGATCTCGCAATGGATCTGATCTCTGGAGCCTTCTACATAGATCGGCGTCTCGTTGAGCGCCTCGCGATTGCGGTTCAAATACTGGACGAACTCGATGATGCCGCCGTCGTATTTGAACGAATCGCTCATGCCCGTTCTTTCGTCGGTCAAGTTGATCTCGATGCCTTTATTGAGGAACGCCAGCTCGCGGATGCGGCCGACGAGCGTATCGTAATCAAAAACGGTCGTCTCGGTGAAAATCTCCGGATCCGGCTTGAACCGGGTCTGCGTGCCGGTCTCTTCCGTATCGCCGATCACCTTCACGTCATACTGCGGCGTTCCGCGACGATACTCCTGCTGATGAATATGACCGTCTCGCTTGACCGTTACGACGACGAGCTCGGACAGCGCATTCACGACGGATACGCCTACCCCGTGCAAACCGCCGGATACTTTATAACCTTCGCCGCCGAATTTACCGCCCGCGTGAAGCACGGTCAGTACGACTTCAAGCGTCGACTTCTGAAGCTTCGAATTCAAACCGACCGGAATTCCCCGGCCATTATCGATTACGGTAATGCTGTTATCCTCATGTACGAACACATCGATTCGCGTACAATATCCGGCGAGCGCTTCGTCGATACTATTGTCTACGACTTCCCAAACGAGATGATGCAGGCCTTTGCCGCTCGTAGAGCCGATGTACATCCCCGGACGTTTGCGTACCGCTTCTAAACCTTCAAGAACTTGGATCTGACTCTCGTCATACGTATTGTGCTGCGAATTCACGGACAAACCTTCCACCGCCTTCTTTACGTTGCCGATGCTGTTGAATGACTAACTATCCAAATAATGCGCTCTCTTCTTGAGCGTGGACGTTGAAATCGGCGAATAATACACCTTGCCCTGAGTAACGACGATCGATTTCGGATCTTCTTCGCCGATCGTCTCTACTTCCTTGTTCTTCTGAGCCTGGGCAACGAACTGCCGCGATAGCTTGGAGGACTGCTCGATGGAAATATCAAAGATCGCAACGACCTGCGACGTTCGAATGATCTTCTCTCCGCCCAAATGAATGTACATGCGAATCTCTCCTTGGCATTACCGCAGCAATTGTCCGTTTCTCACGTGAAAAACGGATGCATCCTTCAACCGACTCATGTTGACGCTCTCGAGCCCAGTCGTCGTTATAAAAGTTTGTACTTTGCTTTGGAACGTCTCGATCAACTGCGTCTGTCGCGTTTGATCCAGTTCGGATAACACGTCATCAAGCAACAAGAGCGGATACTCCCCCAGCTCCTCGTGCATGAGCTCGAGCTCCGCTAGTTTTAGCGATAACGCAGCCGTGCGCTGCTGTCCCTGGGATCCGAACGATTGAACGTCTTTGCCGTTAATGGCGAACGTCAGATCGTCCCGATGTGGACCGGTTAACGTCAATCCCCGCCTAAATTCTTGTTCCTTGCCTTGTGTTAACTTTAACATAAATTGTTGGAATAAAGAAGGATCAACTTGGCTATCAATCCCAACCGACTCTCCAAAAGAGGGCTTATATTCTACGGTCAGATGTTCCAACCCGCCCGTAATTCCGGCATGAATTTTCTCGGCCCATTTTTGTAGATTTACAATAAAGTTTTTCCTTTTTTGCATCATTTTAACACCGTAGGTTGCTAGCTGCTCATTCCACACTTCGAGCATTTCCGGCGATGCTTTCCGGCTGTCGGTCATCTTCAAGTAGTTGTTTCGTTGCTGCAATATTTTCTGATATTGCTGCATGTCGTACAAATAACCGGGATGCACCTGGCCGATTTCCATGTCCATGAATCGGCGGCGCACGCCCGGTGCTCCTTTGACGATATCCAAATCCTCCGGCGCGAACAACACGACGTTCAGCGTTCCTACGAATCCGCTGAGCTTTCGTTGCTCAAGACCGTTAATCTTCGCTTTCTTCCCTTGTGCCGACACCTGCAGCTCAAGCCGAACGTCGCCGTGGCGTTTTTCCATCTCCGCTCGGATGATGGCCGTTGATTGATTCCATCCGATCAGCTCCTTGTCCTTGGAAGTCCGATGGGACTTCGTAAGCGACAATACGTGAATGGCTTCGATCAGGTTCGTCTTTCCTTGCGCGTTAGGACCGATGAAAATGTTAACTCCGGCTTCAGTGGCCAGCTTCAGCGTATCGTAATTCCGGTAGCCGTGAAGCTCCAAGCTCTTTAACTGCATGAGGTTCCCCTTCCCAGTTACCGGGTGCTTACGGTGAACGTGCCGCAGCCTTCTACTTCGATCTGATCGCCGACGATAAGCTTGCGCCCTCTGCGATTGTCCGGTTCTCCGTTAATGAGCACTTTCGCCTCTTGCAGGAAAAACTTCGCCTCGCCGCCCGTACTGATGCAATCCGCCAGTTTAAGGAACTGACCGAGCGTAATGTATTCGGTGGATATTCCGATCTGTTTCATCATTCTCACCCCTTAGTTCGTTGTGCGATAAGGAAGGATGAGGAACAAGCTATTCTCGTGATCGCGAGGCTTAATGATAATCGGGCTCATGGCGCCGGTAAATCCGATGAACAGTTCCTCGGAGTCGAGTACTTTAAGTACGTCGATCATATATTTGGAGTTGAATGCGATCTTGAGCGGATCTCCGCGCAATTCGGTCACTTCCAACTGCTCGGTTACTTTTCCTAGCTCGGAAGAGCTTGAAGAAATTTCGATACCGCCGTTATCCGTCGTCGACAGGCGAACGATGTTTGTCTTCTCTTCGCGGGACAGCAAATAAGCGCGGTCGATCGCTTCGCTTAGCTGCTTCGTATTCAAAATCAGTTCTGTTTTGAACGTTTGCGGAATAATCTTGGAAGTATCGGGATAAGTCCCGTCCAGCATGCGCGAATAGAACAATACGTTGCCGAGCTTGAACAACACTTGGTTGTCCGCGACGACGATGTCCACATTAACGTTCTGGTCGGGTACGATTTTCGCTAATTCGTTAAGCGTCTTTCCTGAAATGACGATGTTGGAGAACCGTACGTCTTGCGTGTTGACGTTAGCCGTGCGACTTGCCAACCGATGGCGGTCGGTCGCAACGAATTTGTAATTGCCGTCCTGTAGGTACCATAACACGCCGGTCAGAATCGGTGTCGATTCATTAGTCGTAACCGCGAATACCGTCTGCCGGATCATATCCCGCAATAAATCGCCTGGAATCGATACGACCTGATCCTCTTGAATCGACGGCAAAATCGGAAACTCTTCCGGATCTAGTCCCACTAGCTGAATTTCGGTCGCTCCGGAACGGATCAACGTCTGGAATCGCTCCCCGACTTCGATATGAACTTCCTCGTTGGGAAGTTTCTTAACGATCTCGACGAAAAATTTAGCCGGCAATACGACGCTGCCCGTTTTTTCGACGGTTACGATCGTTTTGTCCTGGGTTTCGAGCGGGATAAAGCTTTGAATTGAAATGTCGGTATCGCTTGCCGTCAGCGTAACGCCATTGTATCCCGCATCTAGCTTAATGCCGCTTAGAATAGGGATCGTTGTCCGCGATGCTACAGCTTTCGATACGTGTTGAATTGCTTCGTTCAATTCGCCGCGTAATATCGTCAATTTCATGGGGTCACCTCGTTAATTTCTATCCCTAAAAGGAAGGCGAATGCCGCGTATGCTTGTCTTATTGTAGCATGTTTAATTATTAAAGTCGTAGTAGGGGGCCTGAATATGTGGATAACCTCGAAAAAGCTCGAAAATAACGCCTATCCACATGTGTATGCTTTGTGCATAGGCGCTTCGTAGTTTTAGGTTAAATTTTTGATCTTTTCCGTCAAACTGTTGATAATTTTGTAGAGATCTTGGTCGACCTTCAATTGCTGCGAGATCTTCTCGTGCGCATGAATAACGGTCGTATGGTCTCTTCCTCCGAAAGCTTCCCCGATCTTAGGCAACGAGTAGTCCGTCAGCTCCCTGGACAAGTACATGGCGATTTGCCTTGGGTACGCGACGGCTTTCGTACGTTTGCGCGCTTTGAAATCCTCGAGTTTAAGTCCGTAATACTCTCCGACCCGCTGCTGAATATCTTGCATCGTGATGAGTCGCGTGCGCCCTGTCGGCAAAATATCCTTAAGCGCTTCGGCCGCCAGATGCGACGAAATATCCTGATTGGTAAGCGAAGAGTAGGCAACAATACGGATAAGTGCGCCTTCAAGCTCGCGAATATTGGTATCGATCATATTGGCGATATACATCATTGCTTCGTTAGGGATATCGAGGTTTTCCGCTTTCGCCTTCTTGCGAAGGATGGCGATCCGGGTTTCCAGATCCGGCGGCTGAATATCGGTTATGAGTCCCCATTCGAACCGCGATCGAAGCCGTTCTTCGAGCGTCGGAATTTCCTTCGGCGGACGGTCGCTTGAGATGATGATTTGCTTATTCTCTTCATGCAAGGCGTTGAAAGTATGGAAGAACTCTTCTTGCGTGCCTTCTTTGCCGGCTAGAAACTGAATATCATCGATAAGCAGCACGTCGATGTTGCGATACTTATTCCGGAAGCTTTCGCCGTTATGGTCTCGGATCGAATTGATAAATTCATTCGTGAATTTCTCGGAAGATAAGTATAACACCTTCATATGAGGATTATGTTCCAATATATAGTGACCAATCGCATGCATAAGATGGGTTTTACCTAATCCGACGCCTCCATATAGGAAGAACGGATTATAAGCTTTGGCTGGCGCTTCGGCTACGGCAAGCGACGCAGCATGTGCAAACCGGTTACCCGCACCGATGACGAAAGTGTCGAAGGTGTATTTGGGATTCAGCATATGCATATTGGTTTCTTCGGTCTGCGGTTGGCGAACGTGAGGCGCTTGCGGGAACGGAGCCGGCGGTTCCACGTTACGCGCTTCTTCGATCGCGAATTTAATATCCACAGGTCTTCCGATATATTCGGACAGTGTTGAAGAAACCAGCTTCGTATATCGATTCTCAAGCCATTCCACGGCGAAAGTCGTCGGCGCGGTTACGATAACGGCGTTATCCCCAATGAAATTGGCTTTCGTTGATTTGAACCAGGTGTCGAAGCTTGGCTTGCTGAGCTTGGTTTGGATGACCGACAACACCTGCTGCCAGATCTCGTTGTTGCGGTTGTCCACGCGAATTTCACTCCTTTAACCCATTCCGAGGACAAGTGAAGAGAGTGGAAAGTCGAATGCTCGACGTTCTGAGCAGTTATCCACAGTAATCACTGAATTCTTTAATAGGATGTCCAGATAAAACGGGGTTTGTTCACAATGTTATGCACAGGCTGTTAATAAATCGAGGTTGGAAGGAAGAAATCCACTGGAAAAGTCATGACTAATCATAGCAGACAAACCCTCTAAATTCAACGAAATTCCCCCTGTTATCCACAAATTCAATCACTTGTGGACGATTTCTGTGCACAGCACTACATATTGTGAATAAGATGTGCGGGACTTCGACAAACTCCAACTATTGTCGAAAATCTGCTTTCATTTTATACACATGTGCATAAGTGAAAACTTGGAATGATACGTTTGGTTTGACTTTTGAGCCCATTCGTGGTTTAATATAAAAACGTGAGTTTGCAAGTAAGGGGGTTGAAATCATGGGACCGACATTTAAACCGAATGTTAGCAAGCGGAAAAAGGTTCACGGTTTCCGTAGCCGCATGAGCTCCAAGAACGGTCGTAAAGTTCTTAAAGCTCGTCGCACAAAAGGTCGTAAAGTACTGACGGCATAATCGCAAAGACCACTCGCGTGGTCTTTTTTCTTTATTACCGGTTAGATGGAGCGGTGAGAGATGCATAGGAAGCTGCGCCTTCGAAAAAGAGAAGATTTCAATGTCGTCTATCGATACGGCCGCTCGTTCGCAAACTCGCAATTCGTCGTCTATTGGCGCAAGCGGGGAGAGAAAGGGACTTTCCGCATGGGGGTATCCGCCAGCAGTAAGCTGGGGGGCTCGGTCGTTCGTAATAGGTTGCGTCGAATGGTGAAGGAAATCGTGCGGTTAAACGCGGGAAAATTGTTGAATGATATGGATCTAATCCTCATTGTTCGGAAGCCTGCACTGTCTCTTCCTTATAAAGAGATGGAAGGAAGCATTCTGCACGTGCTTCGCAAAGCGGGGTTGCTGATCGGTTCAAAGCCGCCCGAGAATAATAATTCGCGGGGATCGCAGCCGAATAGAAGGCCCGGTTCGCCGCGTCCGAATAAGCAAGGCAAATAGATGAAAGCGCGGTATTAGTCGTTCTATCCCGAAGAAGAGGGAGGACGAGCCGGCGCTTTCTTTTGTCTTTCTTCTTATGGTATAGTGTACATGTAGAATCCTGCATTTAACAGGAAATGTAGTGTACGACTAATACGGCATGCTGGGTGAGAAGAAGGGAGTTTTAAGCTTGTTGCGAAATCGCAAATGGTGGGTTATCGGCGGAGCTTTAATGCTGATGACTTTGTTGTCTGGATGTTCATCATCGACAACAGCAATAACAACCGATCAGATGGCCAATAGCGGCTCTTGGTGGACAAAGAACGTTGTTTATTACTTCTCCAAGATGCTTGATACGTTCGCCGATTGGTTCGGAGGAAATTATGGGATTTCCATTCTCCTCTTAACGATCATCGTGCGGACCATTATTTTACCGCTTATGATCAAGCAGTATAAGAATACAAAAGCGATGCAGGCGCTTCAGCCTGAGATGAAGAAAGTTCGCGAGAAGTACAAGGAAGATCCGAAGAAGCAGCAAGAAGAGATGATGAAGTTATATCAGACGCACCAAGTCAATCCGCTTGCCGGATGCTTGCCTCTCCTTGTTCAAATGCCGATCTTCATCGCGCTATATACCTCGATTAACAAAAACATTGAAATTAGAGAACATACCTTCCTTGGTATGAAATTGGGTCTCTCGCCTAATGATGGCCATTGGTACTATTTCATCGTACCGATCATTGCCGCAACGACGACATTCATTCAATCGAAAATGATGTCCTCGCAGCAAACGATAGCCGGCCCGATGAAGGGAATTATCTACATTTTCCCGGTATTGATCTTCGTAATGGCGATCAATTTCCCGGTTGCGCTTCCGCTGTACTGGATTTACAGCAACATTTACACGATCACGCAGAACTACTTCATGTACAAGCGTAACCCGAAAACCGATCCAGTGATCGACGTTACGCCTACGCCTTCGAAGAAGTCGAATAATAATTCTCCGAAACCAAAAGGTAAAGGAGCCCGTGCCAAATGAAAAAGCTGCTGGCATCAGGCAAATCGGTAGAAGAAGCTATTCAGAACGGTCTTGCCCAGTTGGGCGTTGATAAAGACCGGGTGAGCGTCACGGTATTGGAACAGCCTAGCAAAGGGTTGTTCGGGCTCATCGGAGCCAGAGATGCGAAAGTAGAGCTTACATTACAGCCGGACGGAATCGAAGAAGCAATCGTTTTTCTTCGCGAAGTCGCGGCAGCGATGGAACTAACCGTCTCCGCCCAGCGGATAGATGAGAGCGAGGCCGTGAGAATAAACCTCACAGGCTCCGATCTCGGTATTCTAATCGGCAGACGGGGACAGACTTTGGATTCTCTGCAATACCTGGCGAACATCGTGGCTAACCGCCACTCTACCCGCCATCTTCGTATCGTGCTTGATGCTGAGCAGTTCCGCGAACGTCGCCGGCAAACGCTGGAGGCGCTCTCGGATCGTATGGCTACGCGAGTCATTCGTTCGCGGAAAGAAGTTATGCTTGAGCCGATGACGTCTCAAGAACGTAAAATCATCCATGCTTGGCTGCAGACGAATCCCGAAGTGAAGACATACAGCCAAGGCGACGAACCTAACAGGCGAATCGTTATAGCGCCGAAGTAACTGAACGAATACGCATGCATCGCAATGGCTTCCGCAAATCCGGGAGGTCATTGCGTTTTTGTCGATTTAGATAGATTAAAGTTTGTTTGATGAGAAGCAATGAATGAGGGATTATGATGGTAGATGATACGATCGCCGCGATAGCTACGGCGCTTGGTGAAGGCAGTATTGCGGTTGTACGCGTGAGCGGACCGGAGGCGGTGGACACCGTCGCGAAGGTGTTCAAGTCGAAAACCGATTTGAATGGTGCGCCAACGCATACGGTACAGTACGGATGGATCGTGGATCCGCGAAGCGGCGCGATGTTGGATGAAGTGCTGGTTACAGTTATGCGCGGGCCGCGTTCTTTTACGGCCGAAGATGTGGTGGAGGTAAGCACGCATGGCGGCATCGTTGCCGTGAAGTCGGTGCTTGAATTAATTCTCCGCAGCGGAGCGAGGATGGCGGAACCGGGTGAATTCACGAAGCGAGCATTCTTGAATGGCCGTATCGATCTAGCGCAAGCCGAGGCGGTAATCGATCTTATTCGTTCTAAATCCGACCGCGCGTTCCAAGTAGCTCAGAAACAAGCCGGCGGCGCGTTATCGAAGCTGATCGTGCCGATGAGGCAGGAGCTGATCGAGCTGATTGCGCATGTAGAGGTTAATATCGATTATCCGGAGCATGATGTTGAAGAAGTTACGGCTAGCGTCATTCGCAGCACATGCGGCAAGTTGCTGGAGCAAGTGGGCGGACTGCTAAAAAGAGCGGATGAAGGCAAAATATTAAGAGAAGGCATCGTAACGGTTATCGTCGGCCGTCCTAATGCCGGAAAGTCTTCGTTGCTTAACGCGTTAGCCCGCGATAATAAAGCGATTGTAACGGATATTCCCGGCACGACTCGCGATATCGTAGAGGAATCGGTGTCGTTATCGGGTATTCCGCTAAGATTACTCGACACGGCCGGCATTCGCGAGACGAGTGATCTCGTAGAGCGAATCGGGGTCGAAAGATCCAAAGGCGCACTAGAAGAAGCGGACCTTATTTTATTGGTACTGAACAATCATGAGCCGTTGCACGATGACGAACGTAAACTGCTGAAGCAGCTTAAGGATCGGCCGACGATCGTGGTGGTGAATAAGATCGATCTGACAGGAAAGCTGGAGCTAGCCGAAGTGGAAGCCGATTACGCGAAAGAGCGGATCGTCCATCTGTCGGCGCGGGAAGGCAGCGGAATCGAAGTGCTTGAGGAAGCTGTATCCCGGTTATTTTTCAGCGGCGAGGTTGAGTCGGGCGATTTGACATACGTAAGCAATGCAAGGCATATCGCGTTGTTGCATCAGACGAGGCAATCGCTTGAAGATGCTATCGCCGCTACGTATGAAGGTGTGCCGATCGATCTTATTCAGATCGACATCTCGTCCTCGTGGGAATCGCTTGGCGGGATTTTGGGCGATGCCGCCGGCGACTCGTTACTTGATCAAATATTCTCCCAGTTCTGTCTGGGCAAATAATAATGAAGATGTAAGGAGGGTTATCGAATGGGATATCGTGCAGGTGATTATGACGTAATTGTAATAGGTGCTGGTCATGCGGGATGTGAAGCTGCGCTAGCCGCAGCACGTATGGGTTGCGAAACGCTGTTGCTCACTATCAACTTGGATATGGTTGCGTTCATGCCATGTAATCCGTCGGTTGGGGGTCCCGCTAAGGGACACGTCGTTCGGGAGATCGACGCGCTTGGCGGCGAGATGGGACGTAACATTGACAAGACGTTCATCCAAATGAGAATGCTCAATACGGGCAAAGGTCCTGCCGTGCACGCGCTTCGCGCGCAAGCGGATAAATTCCTGTATCAGCATACGATGAAGGAAACGATCGAAAAGCAAGAGAAATTGACGCTTCGCCAAGGGATGGCGGAAGAGCTGATCGTTGAGGACGGCGTTTGTAAAGGCATCGTTACGAAGACAGGTGCGGAATACGGTGCGAAATCGGTAGTCATTACGACGGGCACTTATCTTCGCGGAAAAGTTATTCTTGGCGAATTGATGTACGAAAGCGGTCCTAACAATCAACAACCGTCTATCAAGCTTTCAGAATCGCTTAAGCAAAATGGATTCCAACTGGCTCGCTTCAAGACGGGAACTCCGCCACGGGTGCATGAGGATACGATTGATTTTAGCAAGACGGAAATTCAACCGGGCGATTCCAAACCAAAGTACTTCTCCTACGAGACGGAGTATGAGGCGCACTCGGAGACGCAGCTTCCTTGTTGGCTTACTTATACTTCAGAAGAAACGCATAAAATCATCAATGACAACCTACACCGCGCGCCGATGTTCACCGGAGTTATCGAAGGAACGGGTCCGCGTTATTGTCCATCAATCGAAGATAAAATCGTGCGATTCGCCGATAAGCCGAAGCATCAAATTTTCCTAGAGCCGGAAGGGCGCAATACGAAGGAATATTACGTGCAAGGTTTGTCTACGAGTATGCCGGAGGACGTACAGCTTAACATTCTGAGGTCGATTCCCGGTCTCGAAAAAGTCGAAATGATGCGTACTGGCTATGCAATCGAATACGATGCGGTTGTTCCTACGCAACTGTGGCCATCGCTTGAAACGAAGCTTGTCGAAGGTCTATTCACAGCCGGTCAAATTAATGGAACATCGGGTTATGAGGAAGCAGCTGGCCAAGGCGTAATGGCGGGTATTAACGCTGCGCGCAAAGTACAAGGCGCAACGCCGGTTATCATTGATCGCTCTAAAGGGTACATCGGAGTAATGATCGACGATCTTGTAACGAAAGGCACGAATGAGCCTTATCGTCTGCTTACCTCGAGAGCGGAATATCGCTTGCTGCTTCGCCATGACAATGCGGATCTACGTTTGACGCCAATCGGTCATGAGATCGGACTGATCGGCGAAGCGCGATACGAGAAGTTTCTCGATAAGAAAGCGCGCGTTGAAGCGGAAATCGTGAGGTTGAAGGAAACGAAGTTCCGTCCGGATGAAGCGGTGCAAGCGATGCTTGCGGAATGCGGATCGGCTGCTTTACAAAATACGACCGACGGCATTACGTTGCTAAGAAGACCAGAAATCAGCTACGGCCACCTAGAAGCTTTGGCGCCTTCGCCCGTCGATTTGACCGACGACATGAAAGAACAAGTCGAAATTCAAGTGAAATACACAGGTTATATCGAGAAGCAGTTGCTGCAGGTTGAACGGTTAGAGAAGATGGAGAAGAAGCGCATTCCCGACAATATCGATTATGACATCATTCATGGCCTGGCTATGGAAGCAAAGCAGAAGCTTACGAAGGTTCGCCCGTTGTCGATCGGCCAAGCTTCGCGAATTTCCGGAGTTACTCCTGCTGACTTGTCCATTTTGCTCGTTCATCTGGAACATTATAATCGCGTCACTGCGGCTGCGCGGGGGTAGACGATGGATACGACGCAACAGCTTTTTGCGGAACGGCTAGCTCCGCTCGGCATCACCCTATCAGCGAATCAGCTTAAGCAGTTTGAAACTTATTATAAATTGCTTGTCGAGTGGAACGAGAAAATGAACTTAACGGGCATAACGGAACGGGAAGCCGTTTATGAGAAGCATTTTTATGATTCGCTCACTTTAGTGAAAGCGATCAGCTTCAAAGAAGTATCGTCACTCGCGGATATTGGCTCAGGCGCGGGATTCCCATCTATCCCGCTCGCGATTGCATACCCGCATTTGAAAGTCACGATCGTCGACTCTCTTGCTAAGCGGATTAAGTTTCTTGAGGAGGTAACGTCTCAGCTTGGTCTTAGCCTTGTGACTGCGTTGCACGGTCGAGCGGAGGATGTTGCGAGATTGAAGGCGCATCGCGATCAATATGATGTCGTATCCGCAAGAGCGGTCGCTAGACTTGCGGTGTTGAACGAATTTTGTCTACCGTTCGTTCGCGTTGGCGGCACATTCGTCGCGATGAAGGGAACAGACCTGTCCGAGGAGATTACGGAGAGCAAGTATAGTATCGACAAGTTGAACGGAAAGCTCGTTCGAGTCGATCAGATGAAACTCCCTTCCGATGGAGCGGACCGACATCTCGTCATCATCACGAAAATGAGTGCTACGCCAACGATTTATCCTCGCAAGGCAGGTGTGCCTCTGAAAACGCCATTAGTTAAACCGGGCAATAAACCGGGTTCGCAATCTATTACCCTCTAGCATTTGAATACGCTTGATGCAATGTTCCACGTGAAACAATTATGTCTCCCCGACATGTTTCACGTGGAACATTTTTATGCTTTTATACAAGCGATCAGTATGGTATTGTTAAGTTATTCAATAGACTTATTCGACCGTCCAAGAAGACGCCGAGAGCCGTTGGTACTGCTATGAAAGTTTTTTCATAAGCAGGAAATAAGGCCGATTAGGTCGAATAATATAGTTACAAGAATGATGTGCCGCATTCATGCGATTTGTGCGTGAACTGGCGGCGCTTTTTCGTCGCTATGGACGGAATGTTGTGTGCCTAATCTATCGAACGTGGTGATCAGAGAAAGATGAGAGAACCATTCTCGCGTTTGCTCGGTTTGTCCGACCGCACGAATCAAGAGGAAGTAAAACAGATTGCAGTAACCGATATCGTGCCAAGCCCTTATCAACCTCGATCCGTATTCGATGATGATCGTATTGACGAGCTGTGTCAGACGATCAGAACGCACGGCGTCATTCAACCGATTGTCGTCCGGGTCCGGAACGGTAAATACGAGCTTATCGCTGGCGAACGCCGGTGGCGCGCCGTCACGAAGCTTGGACTGGAGCATATCCCTGCGATCGTTCGCGAAATTAACGATTCGCAAGCAGCTTCAATTGCTTTGATCGAGAATTTGCAACGCGAAGGGCTAACTTCGCTCGAAGAAGCGATCGCATATCAAAAGTTGATTGATTTACATCAATTGACGCAAGAGAGCTTGGCGCAACGCTTAGGAAAAAGCCAATCGACGATCGCAAACAAGATTAGATTGCTACAGTTGGGCGACACCGTAAAACAGGCGCTATTGGAGCGGAGCATCACGGAGCGTCATGCGAGAGCGTTGTTGTCATTACCTAACGAAGATATGCAGAACAAGCTGCTCGAGGAAATTATCGAGAAAGAACTGAACGTTAAACAGACGGAAGCGAGAGTAGTTTTCTATACTGCCGTAGCGAAGCCGGATAAGAAGAAGCGGATTTCGTTCAGCAAAGACGTGCGTCTTGCCTTGAATACGATTCGTCAGTCGGTCGACATGGTCAATGGCTCCGGAATCCCGATCAAAGCTAGCGAGAAGGATTGTGAAGACCATTACGAGATCATTATCCAAATTCCGAAACGAAAAGCTTAATATAAGGAAGTTAACATTTGAGGTGAACGAGATTGTCTAAAATCATTGCGGTTGCCAACCAGAAGGGCGGCGTCGGCAAGACGACAACGGCCGTCAATCTAGGTGCTTGCCTAGCTTCTCTCGGACGTAGAGTGTTGATCGTCGATATCGATCCGCAGGGCAACACGACAAGCGGTATTGGCATTAACAAAGCAGACGTCAACTATTGTATTTATGATGTTCTTATTAATGAAGTGCATCCAAAGCAAGCCATTTCGGATACGATGGTGCCGAACCTTAAGATCATTCCGGCTACGATTCAGCTAGCCGGTGCAGAGATCGAATTGGTTCCGACAATGTCGCGTGAAATCCGTCTGAAGAAGGCGCTGGGACTCGTTCGCAGCGAGTTCGACTACGTCCTAATCGATTGTCCGCCATCGCTTGGCATATTGACGATCAACTCGCTTACGGCAGCTGATTCCGTCCTTATTCCGATTCAGTGCGAATTTTATGCGCTCGAAGGGTTGAGCCAATTGCTTAACTCGATTCGCCTCGTACAGAAGCACTTGAATACTTCTTTGCAAATCGAAGGCGTATTGCTGACGATGTTCGACGCAAGAACGAACCTAGGTATTCAAGTCATCGAAGAAGTTAAGAAGTATTTTCAACAAAAGGTATATCAGACCGTTATCCCGCGTAACGTGCGCTTAAGCGAAGCGCCGTCGCATGGTCAGTCGATTATTACGTACGATCCGAAGTCCAAAGGTGCCGAGGTGTACCTCGAGCTGGCGAAGGAAGTGATTACGTATGAGCAAGCGGCTAGGTAAAGGACTTGATGCGTTAATTACGTCGCTGTCGATCAAGGAAGACGATAAAATCGTAGAAATTCCGTTGTCGCAGCTCCGTGCCAATCCCTATCAGCCTCGTAAAACATTCGATGAAGATGCTATCAAAGATTTGGCGGAATCGATTCGCGAGCACGGAGTCATCCAGCCGATCGTTGTCCGCCAAGCTTTAAGAGGTTATGAGATTATTGCGGGTGAACGGCGGTTCCGTGCATCGCAATTACTCGGCAACCCGACGATCCCGGCGGTCGTCAGAGCCTATAACGATCAACAAGTGATGGAAATCGCCTTGATCGAGAACGTTCAGCGCGAAGATTTGAACGCGATTGAAGTAGCGGTTGCTTACCAGGCGATCATGAATCAGTTCACGTTAACGCAAGAAGAGTTGTCTTTGAAGGTGGGCAAGTCGCGGTCGCACATCGCCAACTTCCTTCGATTGCTTTCGTTACCGGAAGAAATCAAAGACAATGTTTCACGTGGAACATTGTCGATGGGACATGCGCGCGCGTTAGTCGGAATTAAAGAAGATGCAAAGCGTCGCGAACTGGCTAAGTTAGCGGTGGCCAATGAGTGGAGCGTACGCGAGCTTGAAGAAGCGGTGCAGAACGTCGATGTTAAAGCCAAGGGTAAACCGGCCAAAACGAAGGCGAAGAAACGCGATCCGTTTTTGGAACAGATTGAGGAATCGCTACGCGAACAGTTCAAGACGACGGTACGCATTAAACCGAACAAAGACAAAGGAAAGATCGAATTGTCCTACTTCGGAAAGAGCGATTTAGAGCGATTGCTCGAGCTGCTGAAGGCAATGGCGTGACCTAATCCCAGATAGCATACTTAAGTTGTTTTCTTCCTAGGGAAGGATTAAACTTAGGTATGCTATCTCTATGTTGTAGGGATGAAGCGCAACAAGTAGGATGGTGTAAAGAGATGGGCGAAGAGAAGCCGCTAATCTACTTAGACAATGCTGCGACGAGTTGGCCGAAGCCGCCAGCCGTATGGGAAGCGATGGAGAAGGTTATGCGCGAGAGCGCGGCGAATCCAGGCCGTGGTGGCCACGCGATGGCCGTCAAAGCAAGCAGGACGTTATTCGAAGCGCGCAAGCGTCTCGCGAAGCTGCTGCGGATTAGTAACCCGAACGACATCGCATTCACGAACAATACGACGCATGCATTGAATTTGGCGATTCAAGGGTTACTGAAGCCGGGAGATCATGTCGTTGCAACGACATTAGAACATAACTCGGTTCGTCGTCCGCTGGAGGCGTTGAAGCGCAAGCTCGGCATTGAGGTCACCTATGTGGCGACGGATTCGAGAGGGTTGCTAGATTTATCGCATGTGGCAGCTGCGGTAAGTGGTCGCACTAAGTTGATTGCGGCGACGCATAGTTCTAACTTACTAGGGTGCATAACGCCGATTGAAGGGCTTGCAGAGATAGCGAAGCAAAGCGGAGCCAAATTACTCATAGACGCAGCTCAAAGCGCCGGCGTCTTGCCTATAGACGTAGGAAGCATGGGGATTGATCTACTGGCTTTTCCAGGTCACAAAGGGTTGTTAGGTCCGCAAGGCACGGGAGGATTGTACATCCATCCCGAAATAGACTTAGAGCCGCTTATGCATGGGGGAACCGGAAGTAAGTCCGAGGCGCCTGAGCAACCTACGGTGCGTCCCGATCGCTATGAGGCGGGAACCCCGAATACAGTCGGTATTGCCGGATTGGCGGAAGGTGTCGGCTTCGTACTGAAGGAAACCGTTCAAAAGATACATGAACGCGAGAAGCAATTAACGTTCATGCTAATGGAAGGCTTGCTCGCTATACCAGGCATCTCGATACTGGGACCGGAGCTCGGCAAAGAACGAACCGCGATCGTATCGTTTTTGTTGGAGGGCGTAGATCCGTCGGAGATGGCGTTCCTGCTCGATCAACAGTTCGGGATAGCGGTAAGAGCAGGCTTTCATTGTACGCCACTGGGGCATGAGACCGCGGGGTCGTACGAGACGGGGGCCGTGCGCGCAAGTCCCGGATATTTTACAACCGAATCGGAAATCGTATCTATGATAGAAGCGGTTAAGCAGATCAAGACGACGCTCAACCGCTAATAGAGAAATTGATAGCGTTACTTAATGGGGGAGACAGAAAGCATGAACGGTTGGACAGATCAGATCGCTATGGCGGTCGCAGCGGGCGAAGGGTTGTTGCTCCTTATCGTATTATTCGTCGTAATAGGTATGGCTGGCAAATTGAGAAAACTTAAAACAGCGCATCAAAAGCTGATGGGGGAAACCGGCGTTAACAATTTCGAAGACGTCATGCATACGATTCATACCCGATTGTCCGCGGTCGACTCCAAACTAGACGAACAACATACCGTGCTCGGAAAGCACGAAAGACGCCTTGCCGCCTTGAAAGGGCGAATCGGCGTCCATCGGTTTAACGCTTTCTCTGATTCCGGAAGCGACCTTAGTTTCTCCGTTGCGTTTGTTAATGAAGCGCAGGACGGCGTCGTAATAACAGGCATTCACGGCAGGGAACAAACGTTCCTGTACGCGAAGCCGATCGACAAAGGTCAATCCGCTTATATGCTCACTCCGGAGGAGAAAACGGCGATCAGTCAGGCAATGCAAAAGGAATAGAGGCGTTGCGCGTATTATGTATGGCCTTCAATATACTTTGAGCGATAATTTCAGACATTTTAACGACGAGATTAAGCCGAGTATTCTGAAGCACGAAGTACTCCATGAACCCGCCGACGTTCACGATGCCAGTCATATGCATATCGCCTACCGGAGGCAGCTCCTTATTAACGCCGGCGCCGGGGCGCACGGGTCCCGTGCCGACTTGGATGCAGCCGACGCTGGACACTTGTCCGAGACAAGCGTCTACGGCGATGACGAACGGCTGGCGCGTGGAACGCAAAATTTTAAGAAGCGTATCGCCCAAGTTCATCGCGTGTACGGGTTCTTCTAATGTGCCGTATAAGTCGAATAAATTGCTGCCTTCCCGCGCGAGAGCGGTGCCGACGAGAGGACCAAGCGAGTCCCCGGTCGAACGGTCCGTACCTACGCATACGATAATGATCCGACGATCGTGCGGCAGAACGCCAAGGTGTTGCTCAACCTTTTGGGATAATCGATGCAATACAGTAGGTTCATTAAAAGGAATTTTCAAAGAGAGCGCTGCCGTCTCGGTCGCAGAGCTCGGACGTTTCTCCCATAAGCCGTTCATCCGTCCGCCTCGCCTCCTCCCATAGATGTTACTAGTATATGGATGGGAGCGATTTTTTATACTTATTGCGGGCAGCCTAAGTTGAAATAACGAGGGGGAATCACGCATTATGCCTCTATTGATAGCTTTTGATTCTACGCAACAAGCGCTGCGCGCCGAGATGCTATTGGAATACGCGGACATCGAGATCGATATTTGTCCGACGCCGAAGGAAATCACGGCAGGATGCGCGTTATCGATCGCATTCCCTCATGAGGAATTAACTCAAGTTAAGCATATCATCGTATCGGAAAACGTGGAGATTAGAGGATTGTTCGAAAAAACGGCCGACGGGTATGCGCAAATTTAATAGGGATTAGGAGGGGCATTGGCTATGGAGGCCCTATTCGCAAGTGAATTCGTAACGCAAAAGAAAAATCTGTGGAATCAATTTACAGATCGACTATTAGATAAAATCGAGGATACGCAGATGTGGACGAACGCAGCGATGGTGCTTGGCCGGATCGTGCTCATCATAATCGTCAGCAGATTGGCGCTAATGCTCCTGGGCCGGTTCATCGACCATGTGACTAGCGAACGCGAGACGAGCCGTCTGAAGCTGCGTACAAGGCGCGTACAGACGCTAGGGAAGCTACTCAAGAACACGGCGGTATACACGGTTAATTTCATCGTGATCTTGCTTGTGCTGGGCGAATTCAATATCCAATTGGCGCCTCTGTTAGCGGGTGCGGGCGTAATCGGGTTAGCGATCGGCTTCGGCGCGCAAAGTCTCGTTAAAGACGTCATTACCGGTTTCTTCATCATTCTGGAGGATCAATTCGCGGTCGGCGACGTTATTCAGACGGGAAACTTCAAAGGCACGGTCGAGTTGATCGGACTTCGCGCGACGAGAATCAAAAATTGGACCGGCGAAATACATATTATACCGAACGGATCGATCGTCGAAGTAACGAACTTCTCGGTTAACAATGCCATCGCGGTCGTGGACGTTAACATTGCCTACGAAGAACAGGTCAGTCAAGCGATGGATATCGTCAGAAGCGTATTGCCGAAGCTAGAGGATTCGAATATCGTGGGCGTACCGGAGCTTCTCGGGATTCAGACGATGAACGCGGCCGGCATTGCGTTGCGAATTACCGTCGAGTGCAGACCGAACAGCCAGGCGGCCGTCACGCGCAAGATTAACGAAGAGATTAAACGCGTATTCGAAGAGAACGGGATAGCGGCGCCATATCAGCGGATGATGACGATTCAGCGGGGAGATCTGGTCGACCGGACGGGGGGAGCCTAAGATGGAGCGTAAGGTGTTCGAGCTTGGGGATATCGTGCAGATGAAGAAGCAACATCCGTGCGGAGCGAACGAGATGGAAATTATCCGCATGGGGATGGATATTCGCATCAAGTGCGTGAAGTGCAAGCACAGCATCCTCCTGCCCCGCGCGAAGTTCGAGAAGGGGTTTAAGAAGGTGCTCAGCTCTTCGGCAGAAGGCAAGGGGAGCGACTCCGCTCACGATGAAGATAGCGAGTAACAAAGTTCGCCATTTGACTGTAATCACTTGCAAGCCCATCCGAAGTGTGATAATATAATTCTTGCTGCGGAGAGGTACCCAAGAGGCCCAAGGGGGTTGACTCGAAATCAACTAGGCGTCGCGAGGCGTGCGTGGGTTCGAATCCCACCCTCTCCGCCATCCAACAAAAATCAACGTGCGACCCCATCAGGGTCGTTTTTTTGTTGGATAGTGGTGGGATCGAACGGGCCGTTAGGCAACCATGCCGGGGGCATGGTTGTAGGCCCAGGGACTCGAATCCCACCCTCTCCGCCATTACTCTTACACCAATAGCAACCTCCTACACGAACGTGTGTAGGAGGTTTTTTGTACATATTAGACGGTTGCCAAGAAGCTCAAATAGACGGATCAAAGAGGAGCGGCAATGAACCGAATGAACAGATTGAACAGACTAATGAAGATGATAACGGTCATGATGATTATCTGTACGATGGGTGCGGTCTTCTCTATAGCGAGCGCGTCAGCGCAGCAGAGTAACAAGTCGCAGGATAGCGGAGATAAGCCTGTGATCTGCATCGAGGCGGGCCATCAAAGCAAGGGCAACGCGGAGAAAGAACCGATCGGGCCTGGCAGCAAGACGTTGAAAGCTAAAGTAAGCGGAGGCACAAGCGGGATCAAGACAAAAAAGCCCGAATACAAGCTAAACCTCGAAGTCGCGCTTAAGCTTGAAAAAGCACTCAAGCCGGATTATAAAGTCGTCATGGTGCGCCGCACCAACGAAGTTGACCTCTCTAACAAGGAACGTGCTGAGCTCTGCAACAAAGTAAAAGCGGATGTCATGATTCGTCTGCATGCAGACGGAAGCACGGACCGCGCCGTTACCGGCATGACTTTCTTCTATCCATCGGCTAACAACACCTACACGAAATCCATTGCCGGATCGAGCCGAGAGATCGCCGAGACAGTCGCTAAGCAGGTACTTAAGTCGACCGGAGCAAAATCCAGAGGCGTTAAGGCGCGGGGAGATTTAACGGGGTTCAACTGGTTGACCGTTCCGTCGGTGCTCATAGAGATGGGATTCATGACGAATATAGCGGAAGACAAGCTGCTTAGCGACGCGGCCTATCAGGATAAGATCGTCGCCGGCATCAAGGCGGGACTGGACGCGTACGATTTCGACGAATGATATTGTCCGGGAAATAACGAAGAGCCCTCTTGCGAGGGCCCCACGGGCGACGGGATAAATGGAGTTTCAAGATCTACGCGATACACATCGTTGCTGGTCTCAACCCAGCGCTTCGGTGACCGGTCCGATTAAAACCGGATTGTTGCGGACTTAGTGTCTTTAGCACAACGCCTCGCTTCCGTTGCCTACTCCGATTTGTACGTTCCTTCTTGCTGTTGTTGCGCCTCGACGTTCAAGGGAACCACACCTCTCTAATTCCGTCGCCGAAATATAGAATGGCACAAAACCAGGTCGGATATACTCGGCAAGCGAAAATTTTTAAGGCGCCTTGTGCTTCCTCCACTTACGGTTATGGTTGGTCGTATTCGGAAACTTCTGTCCCTTCTTCAAATAGACATGCTGCGGATTCGTAATGCCCATGTGGAAGGAATCTTCTCCCACCTCGATGTATTCGCCGTCATTCGGAGCGTTCTGACCCGGTTCGAATTGCGTCTGCTCGCCCATATTCGATCACCTCCTGTTCTGAACGTTAGTGTGACAACAAGGACTACGATTTATGTTGCGATATCCGCACATTTATGTTAAAGTATTCAGGCATGCGATTTGAATGCATGCTCCTTGCTCCTCGGCCGATCAAAGATCGGTATATAAAGCGGGGGGCCATAGACCTTAAGGAGGTGAACGGAAGATGCGCAATTACGAGTTGATGTACATCATCCGTCCGGACGTGGAACAAGAAACCGTTCAAGCTGTCGTGGAAAAATTCCAGGGCATCATCGTGAACGGCGGAGAGATCGTTAAGCACGACATCATGGGCAAACGTCGTCTTGCTTACGAAATCAACAAACACCGCGAAGGGACGTATGTGCTGGTTCATTTCACAGCGACGCCGGCAGTAGTAACGGAGCTGGAACGCGTTCTGAAAATCTCGGACGAAGTTATCAGACATATCGTCGTTAGAGAACAGACTGCGTAAACCGCACAACGAACTTGGCGGAATGACCGCCGCAAGCTTTAATGTCAGGGGAGGGACGACGAGATGTTGAATCGAGTCATTCTTATTGGACGCTTAACCAAAGATCCCGAACTGCGCTATACGCCTCAGGGCGTAGCTGTCGCACAATTCACGTTGGCTGTTGACCGTGGTTTCTCCAGTAACAAGGAGGAGCGCGAAGCGGACTTCATCCCGGTCGTGGTATGGCGGCAACTCGCCGAAACTTGCGCCAACTATCTTCGTAAAGGCCGTTTGGCTGCTGTCGAAGGACGCATTCAAGTGCGTAACTACGACAACAACGAAGGTCGCCGCGTCTATGTGACGGAAGTCATTGCCGATAATGTACGCTTCTTGGAGTCTGCTAACCGCGAGGGCGGCGGACAAGCAAGAGACGAATTTGCCGGCAGCGGAAGCGGTAACGGTAGCGGTGGTGGATATGGTGGCGGCAACGCTAACCGTAACTCTGGTGCCCGCAATAGCGGAAGCAACAATAACGATCCCTTCGCCGATGATGGGCGACCGATAGATATATCGGACGATGATTTGCCATTCTAACTGGAAAGGACGGATAACAAATGAGCGAACAAACAACACAACCACAAGCACGTGAAGAGCGCGGACCACGCGGACCACGCCCTGAAGGCGGAGATCGCGGTGGAGATCGCGAGCCTCGTAAATTCCGTCGCGGCGGACGCAACAAGCGTCGTAAAGTATGCTTCTTCACGGTTAATAAAATTAACCACGTCGACTACAAAGACCTGGACCTTCTTCGCAAATTTATCAGCGAGCGCGGCAAAATCTTGCCACGTCGCGTGACGGGTACGAAAGCGAAGTATCAGCGTATGCTGACGGTAGCGATCAAACGCTCCCGCCAAATGGCTTTGCTGCCATACACGACGGAATAGTCTTAACCCAAACAAAAGAACAGACGCTACCGGACTCCCGGTGGCGTTTTCTTTATTTTGTCACAAAGAGCCATGGGGAACTACGTAACTATTAATAACGTTCAATCGTATATTAGGGGTCTAAACATAGAGATAGAGACAGGAGAGAATACACGAGGAGAGAGGAACCATGCTAAAAGCAAAACAAAACAAACCCAAAAGAAGTCGGTTGAAGATTGCGCTGTTATGTACGTTCGGGCTGCTCGTCATAGCGACAGGACTTATATATTCCAATAGAGGAGCGCTTGCCGCGCTCGGTTACGATTGGTTTTTGGCTGACAAAGTAGAAGAGAGCTTCAAAGATTCGTATAAACCGCTCAATGACCGCCCGGAAGCCGAACCGATGAAAGTAGAAAATCCGTTCAGCATGCTGCTGCTCGGAGTCGATGCTCGCGCTAACGAACGCGGTCGCTCGGACACAATGATCTACACGGTCATTCGGCCGAAGGACGGCAAAGTGCTCATGATGTCGATCCCGCGAGATACGTACGCGGATATCGTAGGCAAAGACAAGAAAGACAAGATTACGCATGCTTACGCTTTCGGCGGGGCCGAGATGGCCGTGAATAGCGTCGAGGAGCTGCTGGACGCGAAAGTCGACCATTACGCGACAATCAACTTCCAAGGCTTCAAGCAAGTGGTCGATACGCTCGGAGGCATCTCGCTTCCGATTACAGAAGATATCGTGAACAAGGGCGCGGATCACGAGAAGTTCACCGTAAAAGCGAATCAACCAAGCTATAGCGGCGTCGAAGCGCTCAATTTCGTCCGTTACCGCGAAGACGCGGGCGGAGATATGTCCCGCACCGAGCGCAATCGCCAATTCCTTGAGGCGCTGATCCAGAAGGCATCTTCGATGAATCAATGGACGAAAATCCCCGAGGTGCTCGATATCGTTGGAGACAACTTCTCGACGGATCTTCATCCGGAGACGATGAGCGACTTGGCTAAGCAATTTTTGCAAACCGGACATTCTATCCGAAGCTATACGCTCAAAGGCGTAGGCAAACGGATGGGCGCGCAAAATTTATGGTATTACGTAGCTGACGAAGCGGATTTGACCGCCGTGAGGGCTACGATCGCCGCTTGGATGAATCCAAACACGCCGCTGGACCAATTGACTACGCCAGCAGATGCCAATGAGCAGAAGAGCGGTCCCGTGTTATAATAGAATCATCATACGAGGAATTTTTGTGTTGATGGAGGTATTATGAACATCGCTTTCTTTCTCCTGCCTAAGCAGGAAGTCATATGTCTGAACGAAGAAGCCACGTTAAGGCAGACGCTCGAACGAATGGAGCATCATCGTTATACCGCCGTGCCGATTCTGGGCGTGAATGGCGAGTATAAGGCTACCGTTACGGAAGGTGATCTGTTATGGCACTTGAAGAATAATCCGGACCTCTCCTTCGATCAGCTGCATCGGGCATCGCTAAAGGACGTGCCGCTTCGCGTGAACATCCGGGCGGTGCGCATCGACGCTAATATGGAGGACTTGATCTCGCTCGCAAAGACGCAGAACTTCGTGCCGGTCGTGGACGACATGAACCGGTTCATCGGCATCGTGCGCAGAAGCGACATAATCGATTATTGCGAGAAGCTGCTGATCCCTTCCGACGCGAATAAGGACGGCGAATGGAAGAGAGAAGCTTAAGCGGAACAAGGTTAAGGAGCGCTTCCCGTTGAAGGGGGGCGTTCTTTTTGCATGTCTTGTGCGCATTTCGCAACCATGTAAGTCTAATGCCAGTCCCCATCGCGATGTGTTATAATGAAGTTTGCAAGTTTTCTGGAAAACGCTACTTACGGTCTAACGTCCGAACATAAATCGCAAGAGGTGAAAGGGTTGAAAGTAAGCGCGAAGTCGCTCACCTGGAGTGTAGCGGCATTACTTTTATTGCTGTCGATACTGACGCCGCTTAACGTGGTGTCTTCATTTTTACTGATGACGCCTTTCGTCGTGCTCTACACGATGCTTAAACCGGGCGCATTCGCGGCCCATGTCGTACCCGTTGCGATCCTCGCCTTCCTGTTAGCGGGGGCATATGGACCAGTTGTCGTTACGCTCGGCTTGTTCTTCCTTATTCCGTCGATCGTGATGGGACATCTGTATAAGAAAGGGACAGCCGCGCGCAAGGTCGTGCTGACCGGATTCGTTGTCATCCTCGCGGAGTTGCTCGTCGAGCTTGCGATATTCTCGGCGCAGTTCAATTTCTCCGACGAGATCACAAGCCTTCTAACGGACAGCTTGAAGCAGTTCGAGACGAACGGCATGTTCTCCGCAGGGTGGGCGGCTAAGACGGCGGCATCGTTCACGGATGCCATAGTAACGGCGCTACCGATGTTGCTGCTGTTATCCGCGTTTCTTTTCACGATCATAACGCACGGGTTGTCCCGCAGAGCCCTTCGAACGGTAGGCGTGCAAGCGCCGGCGCTTCCGCAAGCGAAAACATGGATGATGCCTCGCAGTCTTGTTCTGTATTACCTAATCGCGACGATCGCCAGTTTCCTCTTAACCGAGGATAGCGGCGACTATTGGGAAATCGCGATTACGAACCTAGTGCCGATTTTGCAATTCCTGTTCCTTATTCAGGCGATCGGCTTCGTCTTCTTCTTGGCCGACCATAAGCGTTGGCCGAAATTCGCGCCATTCTTGTTATGCGTACCTTTGCTGCTGTTTCCCCAGCCGCTCTTCTTGGTGGGGTTATTGGACGTAGCGTTCTCGCTGCGACGGTTATTCGTTAAAGAGAAGTAGGCGAACGAGCGTCGTCATTCATTCGGAATTCTAATACGGGGGCGAGAATGGTTATGCCCAAGTTTCTAGTGCAGCGATGGCACGGCATGCATATCGTATGGGCGCTGGTGCTTATTTTCATCCTGACCGTCGTACTGACATGGTACGAATGGACGTTAGGATTGCTCGGTTTAGTGTTGGGCGGCGTCGTGGGCGCATACGGGGTTATGGCGGAGCGTGCGTTCCGCAGGGACCTGAACGATTACGTCTTGACGCTGTCTCATCGAATAAAGAGCGTAGGCAACGAAGTTATCGGCCAGCTTCCTTTCGGCATTATCGTCTTCAATGAAGACAAAGAAATTCAATGGCATAATGCCTTTACGGCTACGGTGGTCGGTAAAAGCTCGATCGTCGGCGAACCGCTGACGGCTTATTTCCCTATCCTTGGGCAACAGGTTAAGGATAAGGAAGCAACGCTCGAAGCAACGATCTCAGGCAAAGTCTATGAGCTATTGGTCAGACCTCACGAGCGATTCATGTATATTCGCGACATAACCGAACGCACGACGATCAAGAAGAAATACGAAGAAGAGAAGCTGGCGCTAGGGATCGTCATGATGGACAACCTCGAGGAAGTAGCCCAAGGGATGGACGAGCAGCAGCGTGCGCTTATGCTATCCAAGGTTACGGGCGAAATTAACGAGTGGGCGCTCAAATACGGACTATTCCTGCGCAGGCTGTCATCCGACCGTTATATGGTCATTACGAACTTAGCCTCGCTTAAGCAATTGGAGCAATCGCGCTTTGATTTGCTCGACGAGGTACGGGAGATCACGATCGATCAGAAGCTTCCGATGACGCTAAGCGTTGGTTTCGCGGCGGGATCGGACAACGTTATCGAATTGGGACATCTCGTGCAAGGCAGCTTGGATATCGCGCTCGGACGCGGCGGCGACCAGGCCGTCGTCAAGGTCGGCCAGCGGCAAAGCTTCTACGGGGGCAAAAGCAACGCGGTCGAGAAACGCACCCGCGTAAGGGCGCGCGTAATCTCCCATGCGTTGCGCGATCTCATTAAAGAGAGCGACAACATCGTTATTATGGGGCATAAAATGCCCGACATGGACGCGATAGGCGCGGCGATCGGGGTAGTGAAGGCGGCGCAGTTATACGGCAAAGAAGCATTCATCGTTCTCGAAGGCGTGAACCCGGCGATTCAGAAAATGATGGAGATGCTGAAAGAAGACGAACGGCTGATGAAGCGGTTCATTACGCCGGAGCATGCGCTGGCGATGACGCATAAGCGCACGCTGGCGGTCGTCGTAGACACGCACCGCGCGACGATGGTCGCTGAGCCGAGAATACTGCAAGCTACCGAGCGGATCGTCATCGTCGACCACCATCGCCGCAGCGAGGAGTTCATCGACGACGCCGTGCTTGTGTATATGGAGCCGTACGCGTCCTCTACCTGCGAGCTCGTAACGGAGTTGCTTCAATATATCCATGATCGCGTCTCGCTCGACGTCAGGGAAGCTACGGCGCTCTTGGCGGGTATTACCGTCGATACGAAGAGCTTCGCGCTCCGCACCGGCTCCCGCACGTTCGAAGCGGCATCGTTCCTACGACGCAACGGCGCTGATTCCGTTCTTATTCAACGGATGCTGAAAGAGGACTTGGAAGAGTTTATTCGCAAGGCGGAGATTATTCGCCATGCCGAGACGTATAAGGAGTGTATCGCGATCGCGGTCGCCGATACCGGCAAAGCCGTTCCGCAGCTGCTCATCGCTCAAGCGGCGGATACGCTGCTCAATATGACGGGCATGAAAGCATCGTTCGTCGTCGGATTAAGACCGGACGGGCAGGTGGGCATAAGCGCCCGGTCGCTTGGACAGATCAACGTGCAAATCGTGATGGAGCATCTAGGCGGCGGCGGACATTTCACGAACGCGGCCGCGCAGGTGCAAGGCACGGTAGCCGAAGTGGCGGGCAAGCTTAAGAAAGTATTGAAAGAACTCGAAGGAAAAGAGGAGTTGTTCATATGAAAGTCATTTTCTTGAAAGACGTTAAAGGCCAAGGCAAAAAAGGCGAAGTCAAAGAAGTATCCGAAGGCTACGCTCGCAATTTCTTAATCCCTCAGGGCGCGGTTCAGATCGCTACCGACGGCGCTAAGAAGACGCTCGACCAGATGGCGGCTTCCGTGCAGAAGAAGAAGGACAAAGAGAAGGAAGACGCGAAGGCGCTAGCTGCGCGCATGTCCGAAATGACGGTCGTTATCAAGGCGAAAGCCGGCGAAGGCGGACGGTTGTTCGGCGCGATTACGAGCAAGCAAATTGCCGAAACGTTGGAATCGGTAAACAAAATTTCGATCGATAAGCGGAAAATCGAGCTGGAAGATCCGATCCGTACGCTCGGTTCGACGAAAGTAACGGTTAAACTATATCCGGACGTCAAAGGCACGCTAACCGTGCAAGTCGTGGAGGAATAAGAGATGAACGGCAGCGGCGATCCGATGTTCGAATCCCGCGTGCCGCCGCAAAACCTAGAGGCGGAGCAAGCGGTCCTGGGCGCTATTCTGCTCGAGTCCGAGGCGCTTATCACTTCAATGGAGCGGTTGCAAGCGGAAGACTTCTACAGCGTCTCTCACCAACGGATATTCGAAGTCATGGTCGCGCTCGGCGAAGACGGCGAGCCGATCGATCTTGTAACGTTAACCGCCAGATTGCAGGATCTCGGTCAATTGGACGAAGTCGGCGGCGTTAGTTACTTAGCAAAACTCGCCGGTGCGGTTCCAACCGCGGCGAATGTGGAATACTATGCGCAGATCGTAGAGGAAAAGTCGATGCTCCGTCGGCTTATTCGAACGGCAACGCAGATCGTATCAAGCGGCTACGCGACGGAAGACGACGTAGGCGTGCTTCTCGGCGATGCCGAGCGCCGCATTATGGAGCTATCGCAAAACCGCTCCTCGTCCGGGTTCATCAGCATTCGCGACGTGCTTATGGAAGTATTCGAGCGCGTCGAGTTTCTATACAACCATAAGGGCGGCACGACGGGCATTCCGTCGGGCTTTACCGATCTCGACAAAATGACGGCAGGATTCCAGCGGAACGACCTGATCATCCTCGCGGCACGTCCATCCGTAGGCAAGACGGCGTTCGCGCTTAACGTTGCACAGAACGTCGCCGTGCGCGCAGGCGAATCGGTCGCGATCTTCAGTCTCGAGATGTCGGCCGCCCAGCTCGTTCAGCGTATGGTCTGCGCGGAATCGAACGTGGACGCGCAAAGAATGCGTACTGGCGAGTTGAAGGGCGATGACTGGGAGAAGCTATCGATGGCGATCGGTTCGTTGTCCGAAGCTCAAATTTATATCGACGATACGCCGGGCATCACGGTCGCAGATATTCGCGCCAAGTGCCGCCGTCTTAAGAAGGAGAAGGGCCTCGGCATGATTCTCATCGACTACTTGCAGCTCATATCAGGGCGAGGTAAAGCCGGCGAGAACCGTCAGCAGGAAGTATCGGAAATTTCCCGTACGCTGAAAATGATCGCCCGTGAGTTAGAAGTGCCGGTTATCGCACTGTCGCAGCTTTCCCGTGGCGTAGAACAACGTCAAGACAAGCGTCCGATGATGTCCGACCTTCGGGAATCCGGCTCGATCGAGCAAGATGCCGATATTGTCGCCTTCCTCTATCGGGACGATTATTATGATAAGGAATCAGAGAAAAAGAACATCATCGAGATCATTATCGCCAAACAGCGTAATGGCCCGGTCGGCACGGTTGAGCTCGTCTTCCTGAAGCAATTCAACAAATTCGTCAACCTCAATCATTCACACCCGGAAGCGTTCGTCGGAAGTGCATAATTCGGATTTGGCTGCCCAAATTCCGAACATTAATATTAAGAGCATGTAAATTGTTCGTTATTCCGTTGACTTCCGAGAGGTCAGTTGCTACACTAATAAAGCTGGATACGAACGTAGACATCGTCAGAAGACGGACGCTTACATCCGTTTATGATCAAATGTTCGTGTTCCGCGACGGGCTGCCTGATCGCGTCCTGCGAACTCGGGCGGTATCATCATGCCGGTGTGAACATCACACCCCGGGTGGAGGGATTGCATTGTCAACAGTCGTTGTCGTGGGTACGCAATGGGGAGACGAAGGCAAAGGGAAAATCACGGATTTTCTAGCGGAGAAGGCCGACGTCGTCGCCCGTTACCAAGGCGGTAATAATGCCGGTCACACGATCCTCATTCAGAACAAAAAGTACAAATTGACGATGATTCCTTCCGGAATATTCAATGAGAATAAGATATGCGTCATCGGGAACGGGATGGTCATCAATCCCGGCGCGCTAGTGGAAGAAATTCAATATATTCACGACAACGGTTTTTCCACGGAAAACCTCAAAATCAGCGATCGCGCGCACGTTATCATGCCTTATCACCTCGTGCTGGATGCGCTTGAAGAGGACCGCAAAGCAGACAACAAAATCGGCACGACCCGCAAAGGGATCGGCCCTTGTTATATGGACAAAGCCGCGCGCAACGGTATCCGGATCGCGGATCTGATGGTAGCCGACGCGTTCGCGGACAAAGCCCGCGCGATCATCGCCGACAAAAACCAAGTGATCACGCAAATGTATGGCGGAGAAGCGCTTGACGCGGAAACCATTATTTCCGAATACTTGGCGCTGGCCGAGAAGCTTCGCAAGTACGTAACGGATACGTCCGTCGTACTGAACGACGCGATCGACGAAGGCAAGAAAATATTGTTCGAAGGCGCGCAAGGCGTTATGCTCGATATCGACCAAGGCACTTATCCGTACGTAACGAGCTCGAATCCATCCGCAGGCGGCGTGTGCATCGGCTCCGGCGTAGGTCCATCGAAGATCCGCGAAGTTATCGGCGTAGCTAAAGCCTATACGACCCGCGTCGGCGACGGTCCGTTCCCGACCGAGCTCAACAACGAGCTTGGCCAATGGATTCGCGACAAAGGCCACGAATACGGCACCGTTACGGGACGCCCTCGCCGCGTCGGCTGGTTCGACACCGTCGTCGTGCGCCATGCGCGCCGCGTCAGCGGAATCACGGGTTTATCCCTTAACTCGCTGGACGTATTGACCGGTCTTGAGACGGTTAAGATTTGCACGGCGTACAAATTGCATGGCCAGATGGTAACGACTTACCCGGCCAATCTCAAGCTGCTCGACGAGTGCGAAGCGGTATACGAAGAGATGCCAGGCTGGAGCGAAGACATCTCGAACGCGAAGACGCTGGACGACTTGCCGGAGAACACGCGCAATTTCGTTAGCCGCGTGTCCGAGCTGACGGGCATTCCGATCGCGATCTTCTCCGTCGGACGCAACCGCGAGCAGACGAACCAAGTCATTCCGATCTACGGCGAACAATAGATTATATAGGAAGAGCCCTTCGGTGAACGATAGCCGAAGGGCTTTTTTCATGCGATCGTAAGGGAATCTACGGCTATTTTTTGAATGGGAGAATGAAGATCGGGAGGTTTGCCCATACTGAAATCTATGAAAACAGCATGGCAGGAGGGCATATCATGTTCAAATGGGTAAGCTGGGCTCTTCGGATCTTGGCGACAGCGTTGTTGCTCAGCTTCTTGTGCATATGGACGACCGGTTATATCGTCAATAGTTACATGGAATCGGTCATTAAGCAGCTAGATTTGCCGATAGATACGCAACCGTTCGCGCTCTCGGGCGTATGGGGAACGTTATGGGGCGTAGACAAGTCCCCACATCAAGCAGCAAGCGAGGACGAGCAATCCTCTACAACGAACGGCGATAGCAACCATGCTGATGAAGCGGGACAACAGCCCGACACGACTCCCGGGGCGACGAATGCAGCGGATGACCCGGCGAGCGCAAGCCCGAGCGAAACGACGGCCGTAACCGACGGCCAAGAGTCGCCTTCGCCTACGGCCTCCGAGGAAGCAGGAGTAGATGGAGTTGCGCCGGGCGATGCGGTACCCGTTATGAATGGGCAGACGGATCAGGCCGATCAGCATACGCTGACCGATGCGGAACGGCAGGCGCTCTACGCAACGGTAGTGGGAAAGCTAGATCCCTCGCAACTACAGCTATTATCGGATGCGCTTGAAGGAAGTTTAACGACGGATAAGCTGAATCAATTGAAAGCGATGCTCGAAACGGCTTTAACCGATAGCGAGTACGCACAAATGATGGAAGTGCTGCAAGGTACGCCGGAAAGCGATCTCACTTCGGCGTCCGAATAAGTAAAGCGTTTACAATATAAGCCGCCGGAGCTAAAAAACCGGCGGCTATTTCCATTTTTCATAATTCTAATGCGGTGATTTTATTGATAGATTTGTCGTACATATGCTAAAGTAAGAGACATACTATTTCCAAAGTACGGGAAAAGAATACCGAATGTAAGCGAAAAGGAGAAGATCATGGCCGTTTTCAGGGGAACAGATCGGATCCGGAGCGCGAAAGCTGCCATGCAGCGAACCTTCCGGCGTGTTCGATCTCTGCACTTGAAAGACCTGACGAAAGTCAGAAGTTGGTTCAGCGTGAAATCGACTATTCGATTCGTGAACCAATATCGCGTACCGATGATCGCAACCGTATTAGGGATCATCGCGGTGGCATCCGTTGCCTTCGGAGCGCATAAATATGTAGAAGCAAATACCGTAACTTACTATAACGTAATGCTTGATGGCGTATCGGTCGGAGAAATCAGCGATCAGCACAAGGTTGAACAACTTATCGCGGATAAGGCAGCCCAGCTGAAGAAGGCGGATACACCGGTACTGGCCGAGCTCGATAAGCAAGTCGTCACCTACAGCGATGAAAGGGCTTACAAGAAATCACCCGACGACGCGGCAACGCTAGATCGTCTCTCAAGCATGCTTACGACCCATTCCGTGGGCGTAACCGTTAAAGTTGACGGCAAAGTCGTCGGCGTCGTTCGCGACCAGAAGACGGCGGATGCGCTGTTGCAACGCGTCAAGGACAAATACGTCACCGTCAATACGAAGAAGGGCGCGGAAGTGCAGACGCTCTCTCTCTCCGCGGATGACAAGGACAATAACGTGGATAAGGAAGTACAACGCACCGTTACTTCCGTCACCTTCGTCGAGAAAGTCGCGACGCAGATGGGCGAGATCGACGGGGCTAAGCTATCCGATCCGAACGAGTTGTTCAAGGTGCTGACGAAAGGCGAACCGGTTCCTCGCACATACACCGTTAAAGAAGGTGATTGCGTAGGCTGTATCGCTTCCAAGTTCAATATCTCGGGCGAGTTCATCTACAAGAATAACCCATGGATCAAGAACGATATGATCAAAGTCGGCGACGTAATCGATCTTTCGACAGAGAAGCCGCCGATCCTGAACGTTAACTCTACGGAGCAAGTCGTTCAGATCGAAACGATCGACCCGCCGATCGAATACAAGAAGAGCGACGACATGAAGGTCGGTCAATCGAAGGTTATCAGCCAAGGCAAAGAGGGCCAGCAGCAAGTAATCTATCGGATTTTGAACCGCAACGGCGAAGAGATTGAAGAGGAGATCGTCGATCGCAAAGTCATTAAGGCGGCGATCCCGACGATTATTATTAAGGGTACGAAGGTAATCCGCGGCGAAGGTACAGGCAAGTTCATCTGGCCGGTGTCCGGACATCGGATTACGAGTTACCTCGGTCAGCGCTGGGGCCGGATGCATGCCGGTATCGACATGGTCGGCAACAGCAACATTAAGGCAGCCGACGATGGCGTCATTATTTTCGCAGGATATAAGGGCGAGCTCGGCAACTGCATTATCATCGACCATCGGAACGGGTTCCAGACCGTCTATGGCCATATGAAGAAGCTGAAGGCGAAGAAAGGCCAAATCGTCGAAAAGGGCGAATCCATCGGCGTCATGGGCAGTACGGGACATTCCACCGGCACTCATCTTCATTTTGAAGTTCATCGGAACGGCAAGCTCAAGAACCCGTTGAGCTATCTATAAGACAACAGACGAGGAAGGCCCCCGACACGTTCGAAGAGAACGCGGGGGCCTTCTTTTATTTCCATAACCTGTCCACAGAACTTCGTTGGGCTAATGCGCGCGTTATGTTAGAATAAACATAGATAAACAGCTTCCGAGAAGCGGGAGGCGGTAACGATATGCCGGGCAAAATTTTAGTCGTGGACGACGAGCGTCCGATTGCGGATATTCTGAAATTCAATCTTGAAAAAGAAGGTTACGAGGTTATTTGCGCTTTCGACGGGGAAGCGGCGGTACGCCTTGCTTTCGAAGAGGATCCGGACCTTATTCTGCTCGATCTGATGCTTCCGATCAAGGACGGCATGGACGTGTGCAGGGAAGTTCGGACGCGTCTATCGACGCCGATCATCATGCTTACGGCAAAAGATAACGAGATTGATAAAGTGCTTGGCCTCGAGCTAGGGGCGGACGACTACGTGACGAAGCCGTTCGGTACGCGCGAGCTGCTCGCCAGGGTAAAGGCGCATTTGCGTCGCCAACGCAAGCTGGATACGCCGCGCGCGGACGAAGAAGCGCAACCGGAAGCCGAGCGCCAAGGATTAAGGCTATTCAATCTGTTCATCGATACGGATATGTACGTCGTCTACAAGAACAATCAACCGCTCGATCTGACGCACCGGGAATTCGAACTCATCCATTACCTCGCCCGCAATAGCGGAAAAGTAATGACGCGCGAGCATCTGCTGCAGGCGGTGTGGGGGTTCGAATATTTCGGCGACGTGCGCACGGTGGACGTAACGATACGGCGGCTTAGGGAGAAGCTCGAAGACGATCCGAGCCGTCCGGAAATTATTATGACGAGGCGCGGCCTCGGCTATTTGGTCCGTAATCCGAAAATGACGGGCGGTCTGTACGGATGAGCTTGTTCCGCATGTTTCGCAGCATCCAATTCAAGCTCATCTTGATGGTGCTGCTCCTCATCTTAATTGCGGTTCAACTCATCGGCGTGTACTTCATCAGCACGATGAAAAACTCGCTGATCGATTCGTTTACGGGCAACTTGAATCAGAACGCGACGCTGCTGACGACGTACTTGTCGGACTCGAACTTATCGACGACGGCGACGACGAAAGAAGGAACGGGAGAAGCGGGCACGAACGAGATGCTTAGCTCGCTCGTCGCCAACTTCTTCACGATCAGCGGCGCAACGGTTCAAATTCTCGATAGCAGCGGCAAAGTATTGGCCACGTCCAAGCCGTCGCAGCAATCGTTCGTCGGGCGGAAGAATACGTCGCTCCTCGTTAGCCGCGCGCTACAAGGCGTCCGGGATAACGAAGAGGAGATTATCGACGAGGATAATACGCGAAGCAAAGTGATCGCCAAACCGGTCATAAGCAACAACAAGATCGTCGGCGCCGTATACATCGTCGCGTCCATGAAGGACGTCTATCAGACGATGGAAGGCATTAACCGGATTTTCGTGTCGGCGACGCTCATCGCGCTCGGGCTGACCGCGGTGCTCGGCGTATTGCTGGCGGGCACGATTACGTCCCCGATCAAGGCGCTTACGAGACAGGCGACCGCCGTGGCGGAAGGGCGGTTCGACGAGCGGGTACCGGTATTCGGCAAAGATGAAATCGGCCAACTCAGCATGGCGTTCAACGACATGACCGATCGGCTCAGCGACGCGCTGACCATTAACGAAGAAGAGAAAGAGAAGCTGGCTTCTATTCTGTCCAACATGAGCGACGGCGTACTCGCGACGGACGAGCTAGGCATCGTCATCGTGACGAACCGTCGCGCCAGAGGCATGCTGGAAATTCCGGAAGTGAAGGAAGGCACTACTCTGTCTTCGGCGCTTGGGATCGAGAAGATGCCGATCGCGGAGACGCTGGAAGGCAAAGAATCGGCGCTCTTGCTACGGAGGGATTCCGAAGCGGAGGACGACCTCGTGTTCCGCGTGACATTAACGCCCATTCGCCGGAGAGATAAAGGCGTCGCGGGCGTTATCGCCGTGCTTCAGGACGTTACGGAGATGGAGAAGCTGGAGCAATCGCGGCGCGAGTTCGTAGCGAACGTGTCCCATGAGCTGCGCACGCCGCTAACGACGATCAAGAGCTACGCGGAAGCGCTCGATGACGGCGCGCTCGAAGAGCCGCCGCTCGCGAATCGGTTCGTCGGCGTTATCCGCAACGAGACGGAGCGGATGATTCGGCTTGTCACCGACTTGCTGCACCTGTCCAGATTCGACTCTCGCCGCAATCAATTGCGGCGCCAGAAGACGGATCTGTCGGAGATGCTGGAGGAAGTCGTCGACCGGTTCTCGTTCCAGCTGCGCCAGAAGGCGATTACGGCTACGGTGAAAGTCGACAGCAAGACGAAGACGGCATGGCTCGATCGGGATGGGATCGACCAAGTGCTCGACAATCTCGTGTCGAACGCGATCAAATATACGCTCGACGGCGGAACGATCGACATATCTAGCAAGATGAACGATACGGGGATGCTGGCGATCGCGATCAAAGATACCGGCATCGGCATTCCGAAGAAGGATTTGGCGCGCATATTCGAGCGGTTCTACCGCGTAGACAAGGCGCGTTCGCGTAATATGGGCGGCACGGGTCTAGGCTTATCGATTGCCCGGGAAATCGTAAGAGCGCATAGCGGCTCCATCGCCATCGAATCCGAAGCGAACGTCGGCACCGTCGTAACGGTGCTGCTGCCAATCGTGCCGGAAGGAAGTGAACCGTCATGATGGAGAAAGGTAAATCGCTGCTGCTTGCGCTGCTCGTCATACTGAGTCTCGTACAGAGCTACTTGCTGGCTTATAGTACGCCGTACTTGGATGCGAAGGTTAAGACGGATCTGAATTACGTCAAGGCCGAGCCGTTAGGCACGGAAGAACAGGTGGAGAACCTGATTTTCCCGGAACAGATGGTCTTGCACATGGGCGGAGATAAGCATACCGTATTTTTCCCCGGAACGAGGCCTTTTTACGACCTCATTCTGAGGAAGCTGCGAGACCGCGCGTTCAAGAGCATTCAGCTCGATTCTGACAATACGATCGATTGGGACCAAGTGCGGCGCGAGGACAAAGGGGTAGAGCTCCGCTTCTCCCGTGCGATTCCGTTCGAGTTGCTGCAACGGGTGTTCAGAATCGACGGGGACTTCTTGTTCTCGGGCGATTCGATCGATAAGATTTGGATCTATGCGAGCAAGGGTCGCGACGAAGTGCGAACGTTCTTCTTCAGCACGGACGGACGGAGCGTCTACGAAGCCCAGCGCGCCGACTTGACGGTCGGCGACGTGGAAGGCTACGTCGGCTTCGGCCAATACTGGGATTCGTATTCGTCGACCGACGGACAGCTTTACGTGCCGGACGCGCCGGTCTCTCGCGTGCTGGCGATGCAGGTCGCCTTCAGTCGCTATTCGACGGAACAAATCCTGGAGAACTTGTTCACCGATCCCGGGACGACACGCACGATTCAAGACAGCTTATCCGGTCCACAGTACTATACGGACACGAAGCGGGGACTCAAGGTCGAGTCGGACAGCGGTTGGATGACCTTTACCGACCCGGTCGCGCCGACGACGAACAACGAGAACGACTATATCGACAACGTTCTCTCGGCGATCAGCTTCATTAACCAGCACGGCGGCTGGAACGGAATGCACGCGCTGACGCAAGAAGTCGAATCGGACAACAATACGGTGCGATTCCAGCAGTATTATAACGAGGTTCCGATCATATCCGGCTCAAAGCTGAACCTTGGCTACATGCAGTTGGTCATGCAGCAAGGCGTCGTATCGTCCTATGACCGCTCCTTGCTCGTACTCGGCGAGGAAGTCACCAACAAAGCCGCGAGGCAATTGCCGGGCGGAGACGCGCTACGCACGCTTATTGGTCAAACGAAGGCGACGGGCAAGAGGATCGAGTCGTTGTTCCCGGCGTATCGTCCGATGCTCAAAGACAATAAGCTGACGTTGTTGCCCGTATGGGCCATTCGGTTCGAGAACGGCGAGGTCGCGGTATTAACCGAATCCGTGGCGGCGCCGATCAAATAGCGTTATACCGCGTACCGACGCGAAGAGAGGAGGGGAAGGCATGGATTGGAGACGGGCGAAGAGCGTGCTTATCTTCTCGTTCTTGATGCTTAATATTTTGCTAGGCTATCAGCTATGGACGGAATGGCGAGAGAGGCTCAATACGACGGTCGACTGGACGTCCTTGCCCCCCGAGACGCAAGAGATCATGCGCGAGAAAAACATTAAGTTCATGGTCGAAGCGAAAATCCCGACGGAGACACCGGTTATGCGAAGCGAATTGACGTACTCGTTCAGGCAACGGGTCGGCTCGGATCCGAGCGATCGGATCGCGATTCCGAATCCGCCGGAAACCCGCGTCGTGTTCAACGAGCAGGAGCTGACGACGGCGCTAGGCAGCGTCATACCGGAGCTTGGCGTGTACCGCTTCGACGATCTGAGCAGCCGGCAAGGCGTCTTCGTGTTCAACCGGCTTGTCGGCGGCTACCCGATGTTCAAAATCCATCTGGAGCTCTTCTATAGCGATCAGCGGATACTCGCCTACGGGCAAGATTTGATCGACATTAAGCCAAGCGAAGGCGCAAGAGAGCAACAGGTGCTGCCCGCCTCGAAGGCGATCGCGAACCTTATCGAGCGTAACTTGCAGGCGGGATCGACGATTAAGGAAATCCGACTGGGCTATTACGGAGAAATATTCCCGGGGGCGGAGAGACAGGTGTCCGCGCCGTCGTGGCGAGTACTGCTGGAGAACGGCGAAGTGTATTACGTGAATGCTATCAATGCTGAAGTCGCAACAGAGAAAGCGGACGCGCCTGTCACGCAATAGGCAAGCGCCTTGGGAGAAATCGGGTACGTTCGCGGGGAGAGGAATTGGACGATGGGACTTCGGTTTACGGTGCTGGCAAGCGGGTCGACGGGTAACGCGACGGTCGTATCCACGGATGCGGCGACGGTGCTTGTCGATGTCGGACTTAGCGGCAAAAAAATAGAGGAGCTCATGAAGGAGCGGGACGTTACTGGACGCGATCTGGATGCGATCTTCGTCACCCATGAGCATTCCGATCACATAAAGGGGCTCGGTGCGTTCGCCCGTAAGTACGAGCTGCCAATCTACGCCAACGAGAAGACGTGGGCTGCGATGCAACGTCATGTCGGCGAACTGCCGGATGCGCAGCGCAAAATTATGCCTGCCGACAGCGCGACGGAAATCGCGGATTTGCGAATCGAGTCGTACGCGATTTCGCACGATGCGGCGGAACCTGTCGGCTACTGCTTCTATGCGGGCGGGACGAAGCTGAGCCTGGCGACCGATCTCGGCTACGTGAGCGACAAGGTTATGCGGCAACTGCAGGAATCCGACGTGATGGTGCTCGAATCGAACCATGACGTTAACATGCTTCGCATGGGAAGATACCCATGGAACATTAAGCGCCGTATCCTCGGCGACGAGGGGCATCTATCCAATGAGGCGGCCGGCGACGCGTTATGCAAGCTGCTGACGGGCAGGTTGAAGCGGGTATACTTGGGCCACCTCAGCCAAGAGCACAACCAGATGGATTTGGCTAAGCTGACGGTGAATACCGTATTAGAAGACAACGGAATTTTTTATCAGAAACACGAGCTTGTCCTATGCGATACTTACTATGACCGGCCTACGTTGTGGGATACGGTTAAACTCGCTAACTAATTGGAATACTAGATTAGAGAAGGAGCTGCCGGTCAAGCTCGGTTTCCATGAGCGAGGCTTTCTCCCGGATTTCTTCCGGCGTAAGAATGCCTTTCTCCACGAGAAGCTCGATCAGCGTGCTAAGCGCCAGCAGTTGCCGGTAGTGGTCATCCTTCATATCGGCCAGCTGGGAAGCAAGATCAAGATAGTGCCAACCGTACGCTGCGTTGTTCATTGGCTATTCTTCCTTTCGTTTCATAGGTTTATGAGAGAGATTTCCCTTGCTTGTGCTCTGCTATTCTATTACTATTCTAGTCAAAACCTGCGCAAACATTCCTAATAGATTTAATCGTTCGTCCGAGCGGTCGGGGGGAGCCGAACTTGCCCCAAGAGAGAGAAGGTGCTTGACCATGAGCTTGTTCAAAGATGACTTTTACAGCACAAGAGTATCGAGGCGGTCCCAATTCGGCGAAAAGCGCGGTTCGCGTTTTTCCGGCGGCATGCGTCAAGGGTCGATGTTCCGCGTCGCTCTCTTTTCTTCGTTAGCAAGCTCCGTGTTCGTGCTCGTCCTGTTCCTGGTATTCAGCGGAGGGAACGACGAGCAACCGGTCAGCAAACCCGCGATTACGGGCACGCAGACGCTGGTTGAAACTTCGGAGAGGATTATATCGGCATCGGAGAAAGTAAGACCGGCCGTCGTCAGTATCATCAACATGACGAATCAAGCGATGGCGCAGCAAGACGACAGCGCCGATTGGACGGATGAAGAGTATATTCCGGAAAACGCGAGTCTCGGCTCGGGCGTTATTTTCAAAAAAGAAGACGATAAAGCCTACATTATCACGAACGCGCACGTCATTCAGGATGCGGCGGAAGTGGAAGCCGTACTCGTGAACGGAGAGCGTAAGGCCGCGACGATTGTCGGCAAAGACGTCGTAACCGATCTCGCGGTACTGTCGGTGGATGCCGAAGGAATCGATACGGTCGTGGAAATCGGCGATTCCGATAAGCTGCGCGTAGGCGAGATGGTAATCGCGATCGGCAACCCGCTCGGGTTCGGCGATTCACTCACGCAAGGCATCGTATCTTCGACACATCGGGTCATTCCGGTATCGCTTAACCAAGACGGCAACTACGACTGGGAGCAAGAAGTCATTCAGACCGACGCGGCGATCAATGCCGGCAACAGCGGCGGCGCGCTGATCGATCTGAACGGCAAGCTGGTCGGGATCAATAGCATGAAGGTCGCGGAATATGGGGTCGAGGGTATAGGCTTCGCGATTCCGATCGATGATGCGATGCCGATCTTGGGCACGCTGCTGGAGTCGGGCAAGATATCTAGACCTTACATCGGCGTCTACTCCATGGACCTCGCTTTGTACTTGGATAATCAAAACGCAGCGTCTCAAGACGAGGAGAATGCCGATCAGACGGACGAGGGAGACCTTGGCGTCGACGAGGCGAATCCGAACGTACCGAAAGACGTGAAAGACGGCATTATCGTGCTGGAAGCAGTCGGACCAGCCAAGGATGCGGGATTAGAGTTCAACGATGTGATCGTTGCGCTCGATGGTCATCCGATCAAGAGCACGATCGATCTTCGCAAATATTTGTATAAGTCCAAGAAGATCGGGGAATCGTTGGAAGTGACGTATTACCGCGATGGCGAGAAGTCGACTTTGACCGTTCAACTGGCGGAAAAAGAGGACGAAGAGTAACGAAACCCAGCGTTGCTACAGCATCGGACGTGGACAGAAAGGAACTAACGCATGTACTGTGTATGCCGCGAGCACGTAGAACTCGCGATCGACAAATTCGTTGACGAATACGAAGACGCGCCGGATCTCGTCAACCTGCAGACGACGGCGTTCACCGCATGGCATCCTCCGGAAAAGTGCCAATGGTGCGGCAATCCGGTGGAAATATTGGTTGTTTGAAATACGAGCGTATCGCAAGCCGCCGTCCTTAGGGATGGCGGTTTTTTTAATAAAATGTTCACATTCCCCGTTGACAGCCGCAGGGAACGGGTGGTAAAGTGACACATATACTTTGATGAACGGAAGGGAGGGTTACGGCATGCGCAACGAAATCGATGTTACGGTAGGGGTGTTCCATCAAGGAGCAGCCACTCGGCATGGACGTAACCTTCTCGCGGATCTGATCTAGACGCGGCGGAAGCGGGCCTTAAACGGCTCGCACGACGACGCGCAAGATTAGGCGCACGGTTACGCTTGTCGTAATCGTGCGCTTTTCTTTTGCCAACCGAAGGCTAGCTCCCGCGGGCGATCGCTAAGATTGTCCACCCGGGGCGGGAGGTCTGCCTTCGTTGCAAAGAGGCGTATCGCTTACGGCGGTAGGCCTTTTTTTCATTGTTTCATCATCGAAAGAGGTGTTATGCATAGATGTTCATCGTACTTAAGAAGTTAAGCTGGTTTTTCCGCATGCATTGGAAAAGATATACGGTCGCCGTTCTGCTATTGACGATCGTAGGCATTCTAGAGGTTATTCCTCCGAAGCTGATCGGTTACACGATCGATGGCATTTACGAGGGATCGTTAACGAACGGCAAGCTAGCGGAGGTGCTCTGGTTCTGGGGCGGATTGACCGCGGTCTGCTACGGTATCACGTATATTTGGCTTTATCAGCTATTCGGCGGTGCCTTCGTGCTGGAGCGTTTGCTGCGTTCGCGCCTTATGCGACACTTACTCAAAATGACTCCGACGTTCTACGAGCGCAACCGTACGGGAGACCTGATGGCCCGCGCGACGAACGATTTGGGCGCGGTATCCACGACGGCGGGCTTCGGCATCCTGACGCTGATCGATTCGACGCTGTTCATGCTTACGATTCTAATCGTGATGGCGGGCTTGATCAGCTGGAAGCTGACGTTAGCGGCGCTGCTGCCGCTGCCGATCATGGCGCTGTGCATGACGTACTTCGGTAAAAAGATTCACGACCGGTTCATGAAGCAGCAAGACGCGTTCGGCAATTTGAACGACCAAGTGCTGGAGTCGGTATCGGGCGTGCGCGTCGTTCGCGCATTCGTGCAAGAGGAAGCGGATAGCAAACGGTTCAGCCAAACGACGGACGAAGTGTACGCGCGGAATATCGCGGTATCCAGAATCGATTCGATCTTCGAGCCGACGGTCAAGTTGCTCGTCGGACTGAGTTACTTGATCGGCCTATGCTACGGTGCGGTGCTCGTCTTCCGCAGCGAAATTACGCTAGGCGAAATGATCTCGTTCAACATGTTCCTCGGTATGCTCATCTGGCCGATGTTCGCGATCGGCGAGCTTATCAACATTATGCAGCGGGGTAACGCTTCGCTCGACCGGATCAACGAAACGCTGGGCGTAAAGCCAGACGTGATGGACGGACAATCGCCGCTTGCGATCGAAGTTCCGGAGTCTATCGTCTTCGAAACGGTATCGTTCCGTTATCCTTCCTCGCCGATCGATAACCTCGTCGATATTTCGCTGACGCTTCGCCGCGGGCAGACGCTCGGTATCGTCGGGCGTACGGGCAGCGGCAAGACGACGCTGCTCAAGCAGCTCCTTCGCGAATATCCGATGGGGCAGGGCAGCGTGAAGGTAGGCAATGTGCAGTTATCCGAAGTCGGGCTGGAGCAAGTGCGCGGTTGGATCGGTTACGTGCCGCAACAACCGATTCTGTTCAGTAAAACAATCCGCGAGAACATATACTTCGGGGTGGAGGACGGCACGCAAGACGAAGCGCGTCTCAACCGCGCGCTCGAGCTGGCATCGTTCCGCAAAGATATTACGTTCCTGTCGGACGGTCTCGAGACGCTCGTCGGCGAGAAGGGCGTCGCGCTCTCCGGCGGACAGAAGCAGCGGGTCAGCATCGCGCGCGCGGTCATCGCCGATCCGGAAATTCTCATGCTGGACGACGCGTTATCCGCCGTCGACGCGAAGACCGAAGCCGAGATTCTAGAAGGCATTCGCAGCGAACGCGCAGGCAAAACGACGCTCATTACGACGCATCGGTTATCCGCGGTTCAACACGCAGACTGGATTATCGTCATGGACGAAGGCCGGATCTCGGAGCAAGGCACGCACGAGCAGCTGCTCGCCGAGGGTGGCTGGTACAAAGAGCAATACGATCGGCAGCAGCTCGCTGCGGTCGTGGAAGGCTAATGAAGAAACGAAGGTGACAACCCCAATGGGCAACAACGGCAAACGATTATTCGCATATGCATGGCATTACAAACGTTCGATTATGCTCGCGCTGCTCCTCCTGGCGTGCGCCGTCATCGTGGAGTTAATCGGTCCTTTTCTAGCGAAGCGTATGATCGACACGAACATTATGGGCATCGAGAAAAGCTGGTACGAAGTCCAGCAACAGCAGCCGTACGCCGTTTCTTACGATGGCGGCTGGTATAAACGTGAGGATCATTTTGAGGTCGGGGAACCGAGAGGCCGCGAAGTTCGCGTGCTGCAAATCAAACGATCCTACTACTTCGTCGAGGCGGCTAACCTGCCGGCTGGGCCGCGCTGGATCGAAGCGGGTCAGCTAAAGGTTACGTTTAACAAGGAAACGAGCTTGGTGCAAACTTATCCGGCGCATCAGTTAACGCGCGGGGAAGTGTATAACTTCTACAAGCCGGAATTCCGCAGCATTATGACGTTGGCGATTAGCTATGTCGGCTTGCTCATCCTAGGCTCCGTGTTCGCATACGGACAGCGCTACTTGCTTCAAGTATCCGCCAACCGAATCGTCCGGAGGATGCGCAACGATGTTTTCCGGCACATTCAACGACTTCCGGTGCAATACTTCGATAACTTGCCTGCGGGCAAAGTCGTCTCGCGGGTTACGAATGACACCGAGGCGATTCGCGAATTGTACGTATCCGTGCTCGCGAACTTCTTCTCCGGCATTATCTATATGACGGCGATACTGGGCGCGTTATTCTTGCTCGACTACCGCCTAGCGCTTATCGCGTTGCCGCTCGTTCCGATGCTGTACGTATGGATCGTCGTCTACCGCAAGTACGCGGCGAAGTACAACCACGTTATCCGCAATCGGCTTAGCGATATAAACGGCATGATCAACGAGTCGATTCAAGGGATGCCGATCATTCAAGCTTTCCGTAAGGAAAAGCAGACGATGACGGACTTCCACGAGATGAACGACGAATACTTCAAATATCAGAACAAGCTGCTGAGCTTGAACTCCATTACGTCCCACAACTTGGTTAACGTAGTCCGGAACGCGATCTTCATTATGGTTCTGTGGAGCTTCGCCGGTGGTTGGTTCGGCACGGCGCTTACGGTCGGAGTGCTTTACGCGTTCATCGACTACATGAACCGGATGATCCAGCCGATCGTCGGGATCGTCAACCAGCTGTCTAACTTGGAAGTGGCGCGGGTGTCGGCGGAACGGGTGTTTACGCTACTCGACGAACCGGGCATCGAAGTGTCCGACAACCGGATGGCGCGCTACAAAGGGGACGTCAGCTTCAAGGAAGTTACGTTCGGTTACAAGCCGGGCGAGGACGTACTGAAGAACATTACGTTCCAAGCGAAGCAGGGGCAGACGGTCGCGCTGGTCGGTCATACCGGTTCGGGCAAAAGCTCGATTCTTAACTTGCTGTTCCGGTTCTACGAGGTGGAGCGGGGCGTCATTGCGGTGGACGGGACGGACGTGCGCGATATGACGAAGCAGGAGCTTCGCGAGCACATGGGCATCGTATTGCAGGATCCGTTCCTATTCACCGGAACGATTGCTTCCAACGTCAGCTTGGACGATCCGTCGATTACGCGGGAACGCGTCGAGCAAGCGCTTCGCGACGTCGGCGCGTACGACATGTTCATGCAATTGCCGGGCGGTCTTGACGAGCCGGTCATCGAAAAGGGAAGCACGCTGTCCGCCGGTCAACGGCAGCTCATCTCGTTCGCGCGGGCATTGGCGTTCGATCCGGCGATCCTTATCCTAGACGAAGCGACGGCGAGCATCGATACCGAGACCGAGGCGATTATTCAGCAAGCGCTCGACGTGCTGAAGCGGGGACGCACGACGTTCGTCATCGCGCACCGGTTGTCGACGATTCGCGCGGCGGATCAAATTCTCGTGCTCGACCGCGGACAAATCGTGGAACGCGGCGACCATGACGCGCTTATGCAGCATGGCGGCAAGTACTTCGCGATGTATCAGCTACAACAGGGTGGCGCGGTAGGCGTCGGGGCGTAGAGTCCTCAACTCATATAGCATTTGAACGAGAAAGCCGCCCGGCAGTCTTAACGACTGAAGGGCGGCTTTGTTGTGTATATGGGGCTGATCGGCTTATTGTTCGGTCATCTTGCGCTGGATTTGCTCTTCGTATTCGGCGAAGGCACCAATACCGCTCCAGCCTCGTTCTTCCATGAGCATGCGGTATCGGAGCTTCTTGGCGTTCAATTGGGTCGTTAAAGTAAGCTTCTCGGGTTCGTCGCGGCAGACGAGCAGCAAGTCTTGCAGCGTAACCATGTCTTTGCGAAGCTGCATCTCCTCGGGAAGCATGCCGGCGTCCTTAAGCAGCTTGAAGCCGGTGCGCAATTCCTCGGGAACGCCGCGCAGCTCATCGTCTTCGGGAAGCGGCTTGCCGGCGCCGGGCAAGTTGTCGAACTCGCCGCGCAGCTGCGCTTCGCGGATTTTCTCTTCGGCAAGGGAGGCAGCCCAGTTCATCGCTATTCCACCTCGTTCGCGTAATGTGATATAACACTTATACACTTATTATAGGGAATCGAGCGTGAAAAAGGTATGGCGGCAGCGTTAGCTATTGTTGGGATCGATATCGGTACAACGAGTACGAAGAGCGTTGTTTTTGGCGCGGATGGGGCGATGCTGGGGAGCTGTAACATTGGCTATCCGCTATTGCACGAGCAGCCGGGATGGGCGGAACAGGATCCGGAGGAGATTTTTCGCGTCGTGCTCGCAAGCGTAAAAGGCGCCATTGCGGATAGCGGGCTGACTGGCCAAGATGTAGCGGGCATCGGATTCAGCACCGCCATGCACTCGCTAATCGCGGTTAGCGCCGGCGGTCTTGCGCTGACGCCTTGCATAACTTGGGCGGACGGGCGAAGCGAGCTGCAAGCACGGCGGATTGCCGCGGACAACGGGACGATCTACCGGCGGACGGGTACGCCGGTTCATCCGATGTCTCCGTTGCCGAAGATCGTCTGGCTACGGGAAAATCAACCGAATATTTTCGCGGCGGCGGCGAAGTTCGTCTCCATCAAGGAATTTGTCGTGTTCCATCTGTTCGGCGAGTGGGTAGTCGACACGTCAATCGCCTCGGCGACGGGCATGCTTGCGCTCGATTCGCTTACTTGGGATGCGGAAGCTTTGCGGGTGGCGGGCATTACGGCGGACCGGCTGTCCGTGGTACGGGAAGGCACGTTCAGGCTGCAGGGAATGAAAACCGCGCATGCGGAGGCGATGGGGATATCGGCGGACACGCCGCTGTTTCTCGGCGGAAGCGACGGCGCGTTGGCGAATATCGGCGTAGGTGCGATCGACCCGGGCGAGCTGGCGGTGACAATCGGTACGAGCGCGGCGGTGCGGATGATGACGGGCCGTCCGATGACGGATCCGAATGCGCGGACGTTCTGCTATAGCGTCATGGGACCGTCGTATGTTATCGGCGGGGCGACGAACAACGGGGGCATCGTGCTGCAGTGGCTAAGGGAATCGCTGTTCGGCGGCATGGGTGGCGGAAGCGGGGCGGGTGCGGCTTCCGTGGATTCGGTAGCTTCGACTTCGGCTTCGGTCGAAGAACTATTTGCGGGTGCCGCGCGCGTCTCCCCGGGAGCGAACGGATTGCTATTCTTGCCGTTCTTGTCCGGCGAACGGGCGCCGATTTGGAATGCGGAGGCTCGCGGCACGTTCTTCGGCGCGAACCTCGGCCATCGCGGCGAGCACTTCGTGCGGGCGGGATTGGAAGGCGTTATGTTGGCGGTGCTGTCGGTGACGGAGGCACTTAAGGAGTTGGCCGGTCCGGCGCGCGAAGTTCGGGCGTCCGGCGGTTTTACGAAGTCGCCGCTGTGGCGGCAGATGCTGGCCGATATGCTCGGTCAGCCGGTCGTCGTCCCGCGGGTGACGGAAGCTTCGGCGCTCGGCGCGGCCGTGCTGGCGATGCAGGGTCTTGGTCATATCGGCAGCTGGCGCGAGGCGAAAGAATGGATCCCGGCAGCGCGGACGCTGGAGCCGGATCTGCGCAGCAACGCGGTGTACCGCGAGGTGCTCGGCGTATATACGCGCTTATGCGAGAAACTGCCGGAATCGTTCGCGGAGATCGCCGATTTGCAGCGCAGGCTGAAGTAAGTTCAGCGTGCTAGCGCTGCTCGGATGAGTTCAGCCGTTCGGGCAACGTTCACGTTCTCGAAGACGTGCTCGCACTTACTGCGGTACGTCACCTCTTCGGAGTAGTGATCTAGATAGTGCTCGACGACCTCGTAAGAGGTGCCTTTGCTTTCGAGCCGCTCGCGCATCGTTGTTTTGTCCACGTAAATGAATATTCGAACCGCGCGATCGCCGTAATGCTTCATAATAGCATCGGCTCCGGCGCGGTTCAGCACGAGATAGACGCTCTGGCCGCGTGCCAGGGCGTCTTCCAATTCGCGGCGCAGCACCCCGTAACGATTGCCGTCTATATCCGCGGTTTGCGCGAACAATCCGTCGTTGTCCCAATGGTCGAACTGCTCGCGGCTCACGTAATGATAGTCTCCGTCCGATTGAGCCGGATTTCTCGGCGCGCGCGTCGTGCAGGAGCGAACGGCCGTCCAGCTAAGCTCGTCCCCGACTTTGCGTGCAATCGTCTTGCGACCCGAACCGCTCGTTCCGGTAAATATAAAGATGGATGGATGTGACATAGTAGACCCTCCTCCGACCGGTTATCCCTTATATATCGGAAGATTGCCCTGTGCATGATTAGGATTGCGGGATGGTGATAATAATTCTCAGTGTGGGTAACACTACGGTTAAGAACGGAAGCAAATCCCTCCAGAGAGCGAACAAAGGCACCCCGAAGGATGCCTTTGCAAGCACAAGCAGAAAACCCTACATTTTCGGCTCGAAAGTTTTGCAGTCCGTCTCCTCCGATTGAGAGGCTTGCTTGTTGCGATTGTTCACCACGTAGATGGATGATGCGTTGCAGGCGTTGCCTGGCGCCCAATGTCGGCAAGAGTTCACTTCGCACAGTACGTCTTTGGCCATCTTCTTCACCTCCTCTCACTTTTTAGGATGGACGAAGGACGAGGGTTTATACGTGCGCGTCGCCCGCTGGGGTCCCGAAACGGGATTCGGCGGGTTTTTTCGGCATGATACGGTCGGAATGTGGTACGATAGAAGATAACTGCAAAAATGAATCGGATAAGTTCGATCAGGTGCGGAATATAGGATGGAGTGGATGAAGTGACGGATTTCGCGCAATTAGGCGTATCTGAGCGTCTTGTCGACCGGTTGAAGGTCATGGGGATCGCCAAGCCGACGCCGGTACAGGCAGAGACGATACCGATCGTGTATCAGAACAAGGACGTAATCAGCCAAGCGCAGACGGGAACGGGAAAGACGTTGGCGTTCGTGCTGCCGATGCTGGATAAAATTCGGGTGGATCAGCCGCACGTGCAAGGCTTGATCTTGACGCCGACGCGGGAGCTCGCGATTCAGATTACGGCGGAAGTGAAAAAGCTGCTCGACCCGAACGGGTCAATCAAGGTGCTCGCGGTGTACGGCGGACAAGACGTCGAAGCGCAGCTGCATAAGCTCAAAGGGCACAACCATATCGTCGTGGCGACGCCGGGACGGTTGCTCGATCATTTGCGCAGGGAGACGATCTCGCTCGCGGATATTCGGATGCTCGTGCTCGACGAGGCCGATCAGATGCTGCACATGGGCTTCCTGACGGAAGTCGACGAGATTTTGCGTCAGACGCCTTATAAGAAGCAAGTCATGCTGTTCTCGGCTACGATGCCGCCGAAAATCCGCGAAATGGCGGGGCGCATTTTGCGTAGTCCGGAGCATGTCACCGTGAAGGCGGAGCGCGTAACGGTCAAAGATATTCGCCAGTGGCTGGTGGAGACGACCGATCGCGGCAAGCAGGACGCACTCGTAAGTTTGCTGGAGGCTACGCAGCCTTATTTGAGCATTATTTTCTGCCGGACGAAACGCCGGGCGAGCACGCTGAACCTAGCGTTGCAGGAGCTGGGCTATGACTCGGACGAGCTGCATGGCGACTTGTCGCAAGCGAAGCGGGAGCAGGTAATGAAACGGTTCCGCGATGCGAAGCTGCAATTGCTCGTCGCGACGGACGTGGCGGCTCGCGGGCTTGACGTCGAAGGCGTGACGCACGTGTTCAACTATGACGTGCCGCAGGACGTCGAGAGCTACATTCACCGGATCGGACGGACGGGACGCGCGGGGGAGAAAGGTCTCGCGATCACGTTGTTCGTGGGTAAAGATAAGCATGAAGTGGCGGCCATCGAGGACGGAATCGAGATGGCGCTGGAGCGCCGAACCGAGGAAGGCGCATCGCTGGGCGGCGGCGGGCTTGAGACTTCACGCGTAGGCGGCGGTTTTGGCCGAGGCGGCGGTGGCCGTAACGCAGGCGGTCGCAGCGCAGGCGGGCAAGCGGGACGCGGTCGCGCGGGCGCGGGCGACCGCGGCGGATTCGCGACGGCCGGACGCGGCGGGCGTGGCGCGGGCGGTAGCGGCGCTGGGCGTAGCGGCGGACGCGGCGAGAGCGCGGGTCGCGGTGGCAGAGGTGAGAGCGCGGGCCAAGCTAAGGGCCGTAACATCGCGGCGTCCAAGGCACGCAGTGCCGGCGGGCGCGATGCGGGGTTCGGCGGCAGCGAAGCGGGCCGTGGAGGCCGCGCGGAGCGCGAGGCTCGCGGCGGAGCCGGCGGCTTCGGCGGCGCGGGCAGCTCGCGCGGTCGCGACGATAGTCGTAGCGGCGGGCGCAGCGAGGGGTTTGACGGCGCGGGCGCTGGCCGTAGCGGCGGTTCGCGTAGCGAGGGCTATGGCGGCGGCGCAGGCGCAGCGGGTCGCGGCAGAAGCGGCGCGGCCGGCAAAGCTGGCGGCAGACCGCCTCGCGGTGGCGGCGATCCGAACTGGAGCGTCGCGTCTCCGCCTAGAGCGCGGACGAGCGAGTCGTTCGGCGGCGGTGCAGAAGCGCGGGAGAGCCGTGCAGGTCGCGGCGCACCCGAGGCTCGTGGCGGCAGCGGACGCGGGGCTAGCGGCGCGAGCATTAAGCAGCGCGCAGCCGAAGGGCGCAAGCCGTCGGACGAGCGCGTAGGCTTCGGCCGCCCATCGAGCGGCGGACCGAAAGGTGGCGGCAGCGGCGGATTCCGCGGCGGCCCTGGCGGATCCGGCGGCGGCAGTCGCGGCGCGGGCGGACGTCCGGCCAACAAGCGGGCGCCTCGCGGTAGATAATACGAATAAAGCGGCTCTGCCTCTGGGTTTCAGGAGGTGCGAGCCGCTTTTTGCATTTTGGCATGGAATGAGGTTATGGTACGATAAAGGCAACTAGACATACATAGAAGCGGAGCGGATAGAGAGATGGCTGGGAACGGAACATTGCGCGCCGACGTTAAGCCGGGGCTTGAGGTCGACATTGTGCTGAAGCAGGATCAACGGACGGGGAAGACGACGCGCGGCATCGTGAAGGATCTGCTGACGAATTCGCCGCAGCATCCGCATGGGATCAAGGTGCGGCTGCAGGACGGACAAGTCGGACGGGTTAAAAATATTATTAGCTAAGGCTGGCATCCGAACGGCAGTGCAGACGAGCGCGGCGACATTTTCCTATTTGGGGGCAGTATGATGACCAAATCCATCGTTGAGAAGCTGAACCTGCATAAGTACAACAGAACAGCCGTATTGTATAAGCCAGATGGCGAAGATTTATTGCCTGGTCTCACGACTTACGATACCGAGCTAGCAGACGGCGGATATGACATGATCTTCGCTTTTGTGTTGGATATGGCGTCCTTGCAAACGCTCGTTAATAAAGTCATCGACAACGGCGCTTTGGTCGAAGGCGGATATTTGTACGCGGCGTATCCCAAGAAGGGAAACAAAGTTTATCCGACCTATATTCATAGAGATCGTTTATTCGAAGGTTTAGGTGCCGATGATGAAGGATATATCGGGACAAGCAGCCTGAATTTCGCGCGCATGGTCGGGCTTGACGACGTCTTTACGGTTGTCGGCTTCAAAGCCGAGCGACGAAAGAGCGGTGCTGCTTCCTCTAAACCTAGTCAATCCGTTGACGACTACGTATCTATGATTCCGAGCGTGGAACAAGACTTGCAGGATGCTCCCGAAGCGCTCGCGTTCTATCAAACGTTGACTCCGGGTTATCGCAAGGATTGGGCTCGTTACGTATATAGTGCCGTGCAAGAGGATACAAGAGCTAAACGGCGGGCTGAGATGAAGGAAATTTTGGGGGCAGGCTATAAAAGCGTGGATCTGTATCGTAGGAGGTAACGGCTGACTATGACCATGGCGGGTGTGCAGATGAAGTCCGAGCAGAGTGTGGATATGCTGGAGCGCGTGCGGAAGATTTGCAGTCCGCTGCTTGAGGTGGAAGAAGTGATCGACGGCTTCGGGCATAATGTCATGAAGGTGCGGGGAAAGACTTTCATTATGATGGGCGAGCACGAGGGTACGCCTAGTCTCTCGCTCAAGTCCGACAAGGAAGCGCAGTCCTTGCTGCTGCAGCAAGGCGGGTATGTGAGAACGCCGTATATTGGTCAGCACGGATGGGTTTCGTTGGACACGGCGGTAGGGCCTAATTGGGACGAGCTGTCCGAGTTAGTTAAGGAAGCGTACTTGAGGGCTGCGCCCAAAAAGCTCGTGAAGCAGGTACTGGGGCAAGAGTGAAAGCTACATTTGGAAAAGACACCCTCGAATGCAGCCCCTGTCCTGACGGATACGAGCTGCATTTTTAATCTCTCCCTTATCCCAATTTTCATTGTAAATTTGAGGCATCCAGATGAACAGGCGTGGTATACTCACAGGAACAACCTTAATTTGATCGGAGTGAAAAGGGACAAGCCTGCGGCTTGTTCTGCCGATAATGATAGAGAGCGACAGCTTGCCGACCAAACCGTGCGCCCATTGCTTACAGATGAGGCCGCTGACGGAATTCAAGAGAAGAAGCGGCAAGCGCCGCGGAGCAACGTCCCGCCGAGGGGCGTGCAAGTCGTGCCGGGAACAACGGGGCTTCAGTCCAATTTCAATAGAGGCTGAGGAGAGTACGGCTCAAGAAATCGTCGCGATAAGCGGCGTATTGGTTGAGGAGTCCGGCGAGGTTGAGGCTGCCCTGAAGCCGAAGCGGAAAAGGCGACGCCGGCGGTCCAAGAAGTCGGTCACGACGGAAGTGGCCGAACCGCCGGTACTGGTTGCGGCCAAACCCGTCGTTGTCGTGAGACCCGTCATGACGCCGATGCTAATGCGATCGCTCAATCAAGTCGGCTTGATGCCGACGCGCCAAGGGTTCATTCGCATGCGCGGAAAAACCGATAACGGCCGACGCTGGTACCAGGAAGTCGATCCCGAGCTAGCGTTGACGCTAGTTAAGGAACAAGCCGCAGTCGTCATGAACCGTAACACGATTCGCCGATTGTACAGTAACAAGGAGTTCCGTCGGCTAATTTTGGAGCGGGATGAATATACGTGTTATTTTTGCAAGCAATACGGGGATACCATTGACCATATGCTCCCTCGCGCCAAGGGCGGCCATACGACGCCGGACAATTGCGTATGCGCCTGCAATCTATGCAATCAATCGAAAGCCGACAAGGATCTAGAGGATTTTATAAGCATTCTTGATCTCGGCTGAACGCATGCAAAGCACTGTTAGGGAAGGATGCACCTATCCATGCACATCCAGATCGTCTCCGTAGGCAAGCTCAAGGAGAAATATCTCGTTCAAGGCATTGCCGAGTACGCTAAGCGTCTCGGCTCTTATATTAAGTTGACGCTCACGGAAGTGTCCGACGAGAAAGCCCCCGAGGTGCTTAGTGCCGCCGAAGAGCGGCAGGTCAAGCAGCGCGAGGGCGAGCGGATTCTAGCTTCTATTAAGGATGACGCGCATGTCATTGCACTCGCCATCGGCGGCGAATTATGGTCATCGGAAGACCTCGCCTCCCATATCGACAAGCTCGGCACCTACGGCAGTAGCAACGTAGCCTTCGTCATCGGCGGCTCGTTAGGCTTGTCCGACGAGGTGCTGAAGCGCGCAGACAAGAAGCTCTCGTTCGGGCGGTTAACGTATCCGCATCAGCTTATGCGACTGATTCTGGTCGAGCAGATTTACCGGGCTATGCGGATTAATCGAGGGGAACCGTATCACAAGTGAGGCGAATTGCTTTGTGCCCAATGTCATGCAAGCAAACTTTGCGTCTCTTTGATAAAGGCAGCTATAGCAGGAGAGATTGTTTCCTGTGAGCGTAATGCCAATCCTATGTCACGGGCAATAGGAGGTTTTAACGGTTTCACCACAATATTTGCTGGCATAGCCGGCAATATCATGGAAGGTACGATGGACACTCCGATGCCTGCCTCAACCATGGAGATAATGGTAGAATTCTCCGCAACCTCAAACAGCTTATTTAGGCTAAGCTCATTCTCTTGAAACGCCCTCATCACAAGCCGTTCACATCCAGATTTAAGCGAAAGAAACGGTTCGTGCGAAAGCTGCTCGATAGAGATCACGTCATGCTTCCGGAGTGGATGAGTCGCTGGCAAGACTGCAACATAGGGATCACTAACAAGTGGAATGATATCCAGTCCATCACATGGATTGGCAAGAAACCCAAGGTCAACGGTCCCTCCCTTGATCCAAGCTTCAACCTCCGCATAGCTTCCTTCGAAGAGTCGTAGTTCTACACTAGGATAACGGCTGCGAAACGCTTGAAAAATACGTGGAATCATGTACCCGAAAAGCTGGGGAAGGCGCCGATCCGCAGAGTCCTGCTCTTAACACCCTTTGCCTCTGCTACAACTTGATTAATCTTGTCTTTCTGGCCCACGATCTCACGAGCATGCGGCAATATTTGTTCACCAGCATCCGTTAGCTTTATGAGGCTGCGATTGCGCGTAAAAAGAACAATGCCTAATTCTTTTTCCAAATCAGCAATACTGTGGCTTACGCCCGATTGGCTTGTATGCAAAAGCTCTCCTGCTCTGGTGAAGCTGCCCGTTTGAATGACAGCCAGAAATACTTCTAATTGATAAAGAGTCATACTCGCACCTCACTTCCATGAACTACTCTTCATGCATGGTATGGTAAATTTTCATTTTACGATTGATTGGAACTTCATTATGATGTATCCAATAGATAAAAGGGGTGAGAGTTGCGATGAACCATATACGAGTATATCATGTTGATGCTTTTACCCAAATTCCGTTCGAAGGTAATCCCGCTGGAGTTGTACCTGATGCTAGTAGATTAACATTAACTCAAATGCAAAAAATCGCCAACCAGCTAAACCTGCCAGAGACAGCATTTTTGTTGCCCGCTAATGACCCGAATGCAGACTATCGAGTCCGTTATTTCACGCCACAAGAAGAAATCAATTTCTGCGGACATGCTACAATCGCATCCGTCTGGTTGCTTGCAAATGAGTACGGATGGGGCAAAAAAGCAGATCAGATCACCTTGGAAACCAATATAGGTCTAATTCCAGTGCATTGGGATAAATCCCAAAATCAAATTGGCAAGGTGACTATGACACAGATTTCCCCAGAAGTAAAAGATGCTCCATATGATAAATTAGAAATTGCTGACTTGATAGGCATAGATATCAATCAATTGGATGAACGCTTTCCTATAAAACTTGCTTATACAGGTAACTGGACGTTGATCGTTCCGATTAAGACACATCAAGCAATCGACGCGGCCAAACCAAAAATGGATCAATTAGCGTTGTTTAATCAGAAATATTCCATCACCAACACGCATCTATTTACCTTCGGCGCAAAGCAAGGGTTTGACCTCTATACACGAGACTTTGCACCTTCAATTGGCATACCCGAAGATCCCGTGACGGGGGCGGCAAATGGCGCATTGACCGGATATCTAGTTTTGGAAAACATAATAAGCAAAGAAAAGAGTCACCTAATTATAGGACAAGGAGATGCAGTGGGTCGTCCAGGCACGCTCTATGTAACCATCATGCCGACGAAGACGGATTTCGCCATCCAAGTTGGAGGATTCGCGCATGTAACCATTGAAGGTAATCTGCGACTACCTGAAAGTTGGAGTGATTCTCTTGATTGAACTGATCAAGCACGTCATGGAAGATATGAATAAGCAGCTTGACCGAGTAGAGAAGAGCTTGAATCAGCTAAACGATGAACTAATTTGGAGAAGAATGAAGGACTCCATGAACAGCATCGGTAATCTCTGCTTGCATTTGGCGGGTAACGAATATCAGAATTTTGTGAGCGCTATCGGAAACAGGCCGTTCATTCGGGAGCGTACTCGCGAATTTACGACGGACGGGGGAATATCAAAAGAAGAGCTGATTATCCTTCTTCGGAAAACCCGATCCGAATCGGAAGATGTTTTATCTGAATTATCAAACGATGATTTGTCTCGGGAGGTCACCATTCACTATGACCGTGAGGATTGGAACCGAATGCACCGAAGTGACGCCCATGCCGAGGAAACTTATGATACAAGATTAATAGGCCGTCTGCTTATACAGGTATCAGCACACTATGGATATCATGCGGGGCAGATTGTGGTGCTTGCGAAGATGCTGCGAGGTACGAATGAACATGTCACTGGTCAATTCCACTGAGGAAGGTAAAATGATTGTGATTAAACTTGAACAGTTCGAACGTACCGACTTTAAGCAGCTAATCGATTGGATTGATTCGTCGAAATTTATGCTTCAATGGGGAGGGCGAACGTTTAGCTACCCTTTAACAGAACAACAATTAGAGAATTATATTCACAGTGATACGCTAATTTATAGGGTGATACATGAAGAACATGATGAGGTTATTGGGCATATCAATCTATCGATTGATCGAATAAACCTTTCGGGAAGAATAGGTAAGGTCTTAGTTGGGGAAAGAAACCTGCAAGGACATGGCATAGGGCAAAAGATGGTACAAGAGGTTCTTAATATCGCGTTCGGACAGTTACAATTACACAGAGTTAGCCTTGGTGTATTTGATTTTAATCTTTCCGCAATTGCATGTTACGAGAAGGCTGGGTTTGTAAAAGAAGGATTACTTCGTGAAGCACGAAAAGTTGACAACGAATTCTGGAATCTGTGGGAAATGAGCATTTTAGAAAAAGAATGGTTGGATAAAAGGAATTAATTAAATAATGCCTGAGGACATCCGCTTCGGATGTCCTATAATCCGTCAAGCGAATCCCGGAATAGATTTCCCCCGCCTGGAAAAATAGAGGTTTTATATCACATACATTCCTTGACGGGAATATTCCATTCCAACTATACCTTAATCAGTGATACACATTGAGAAATGGGGGAATGGAAATGACCGTGAAATCGGAAGGCAAGGAGTTAGTCATAACACGTGTACTCAATGCGCCGCGCGAGCTCGTATTCAAAGCTTGGTCCGAGGCCGAGCATTTGAAGCGATGGTGGGGGCCGAAAGGGTTTGAAATAAATGTCGCGCAATTGGATTTCCGTCCGGGCGGGTTTTTCCATTACAACATGCAATCTCTCTTGATGGTAATCAAATGTGGGGTAAATTTGTGTATCAGGAAATCCAGGCTTTCGAAAAAATTGTCTGGGTCAACAGCTTTTCAGATGAGGCAGGCAATATTGTCCGAGCTCCCTTTAGCGATTTGATCCCGCTGGAAATACGCAATGCGGTAACCTTTAGTGAGAATAACGGTATTACCACAATGACCTTGTGCAGCGGACCGATCAACGCAACTGAGGAAGAGAGAAGCTTTATTGAGGGCATGTTCGTTTCGATCAACTCGAAAAATATATGGCAGACCAATCTTAACCAAGATTCATATGGTGAGCCGTATCGTGAGTTAGGCGAAATTTCGGAGGGCAGTTGCCCGAGGAATTTCGCCTTTTGGACGATACGGTGAACCGTACCATAAGTAGGGCGAAATTTGTAACCGTATAACCCTACAGTGCTTAGGTATTGCTAGAGGACGAGGTGAAATTTCTGCTTGGGCGTAATCCAAGAACCGGGATACTCTGGGCTCTAGAGAGTATTGCTTGGTCACTTGAGTATCATATGAGGGCGGTCCATATATCAAGTAGTCTCGAACAGATTCTCCTCGCGAGCCTTTAAGGCGGCGTGGATGCGATCCGATACTTCCAACTTGGAGTAGATCGCAGAGATATAATTTTTTACGGTCCCCTCGGTCAAATAAAGCCCCTGTGCGATTTCTCGGTTATCCTTTCCGCTAACAAGCAGACGTAACACATCTAACTCCCTTGCGGTCAAACCGAAGTGCGGTCTTCTATCTTTTTCCTTTTTCGTTTTTAATGGTGAAACCACACCGCTTGTCCATTCAGACACCATGATCTTAGCGATTTCCTGTGGGATCAGCATATCACCATTATGAACCACGCGAATACTCGAAGCTAAATCCTCCGGTTGCATGGCCTTGAGCAAGTATCCCTCAGCTCCTTCTGCAAGTGCCTCTCTAACGTAATCCATATCGTGAAATGTCGTAAGCATAATTACACGGGTGTTAGGCAAATACTGCTTAATGTAACGTGTGGCCTCTATACCGTCCATCTCGGGCATATGTATATCCATTAATACAACATGCGGTTGATGCTGTTTACACAACTCAATTGCTTCAATACCGTTGGACGCCACACCAACAACCTCAAAGTCTTTCTCTCCTCGCAATACAATACGCAAACTGCCGCGAATTAAATCCTGATCGTCTGCGATTATCACTTTTATCATGACTTAACCCACCTTTCTGGTGTTGAGCGGCAAATGGCAAAGTACGATTGTGCCGCTGTTCTTATTCGATTTGACCTGTAATTCCCCTTGGTACGCTTCTATTCGCTCCTGCATGACAGATAATCCGAATCCATATTTCACTTTATCCATGCCGCAACCATTATCATGAATGGCCAATGTGAGTCGGTCTGTCTCGACTGCAAAGGAAATATGGATATGCTCCGCTCTTCCATGGCGTTTGGCATTCGTCAAAGATTCCTGCAAGCACCTTACAAGCGTCATGGTTATCGGCAACGGAACCGATACTTCGGGTCCCATGGCTTCAAACTCAATATTAGTTGCGGTATTTACAGCAAATTCGCCAGCTAGTCGCTTAAGCTGCACGGAGAGTGACTCCACTTCCCTTGAAGGTGCAATATGATGAATTTGCTTTCTTACCTCTTCTAGTCCGTTTCTGCTTACCATTCTCAGATGATTGATGTTCTGAATCGCTTCATCAGGCGCTTCAGTGATGAGATAAGAAACAGCATCAAGTCCCATAATGATGGATGTTAACGTATGGCCCACGGTATCATGCAACTCACGGGACAGCCGGTTGCGCTCTTCTAGAAGCGTAATCATTTCCACCTGCTTCGTATGCTGTTCAAGTACTTTCCGCTGCCTTTCATTCTCGTTAAGCAGTTGCTGCATTTTCCATTCAATGTCCATCATCTTCCGCATCCCGCAACCAAGTGTGAAGAAGAAAAACCCTTCAATGATACCTATATGGAATGACGATAACGGCAAAACGACAGTCATCGCTATTGCAGGAATGACTGAGAACCAAATCCACAGTGGAATACGAAGTCTTGCAGTGTGTATGTTGGCAGCGGCGCACATGGCCGGAATGGCAAGATACGAGAAATAATCATCGATTAAATACGAGCAATAAATGAGAAAGACACCACTCATCAAAAGCTCCGTAACAGGATATACCCAAGGACGAGCCGCTTTCAGCCAAACAAGTTGAGGAACCGCACCGACGATCAGACAGGACAACAGAAGAACGTACCAGTTCCAGTCATGAACTTTATACTCGAATCCTAGTAAAAAGAGATGGAGCACAATCCAGACCATTCTAGTGTAAAACAACCCCTTGTATCCCCAATGACTACGCGGGAAAGTTGTCATATGTGTATGCACCCCTCTTCTAGATGGTTTCATAATACTTGAAGTAAATAACAATTCATAGATTTTTCAGTCATAGTTCGGTCATATATGACTTCTGTGAAAATACCTTACTGCAGGTACTGGGACGTATTACCGTTTTCCTTGCATAATAAGGATGTGTTCAAGATGATTATCACTAAGAGGAGCTTGATAAATATGAGAAGAATACTAACCCACTTGCAACCTTTCTTTAAAAACCACCCGTTTCTATTCGCTATCTTTGCTTTGGTCATCAGTCGCATTGCAGGAATCGGTACCATTAAATTGGTTCAGTTGTTAAGGCCAGAATTGAACATACAAAATGATCTAGGCTGGCTGCTTATGGTGATGTATGCAGGGGTCATCGTAAGCCTTGTTTACTGGACGGATACGGCTGATGAGGTCGGCATCAGAAAACCCGCGTCCTCGAAAGAATGGCTCGTGATGGTACCCGTACTGTCTCTTCCCATTTATATTCTATTAATGAATGGCGTGTCTTCTTGGGGATTTGCTCACAATCTCGTCCTAAGTATTGCTGCGATCGGTGTTGCGGTGAATGAGGAGGTATTATTTAGAGGAATTTTGTTACGAGGCTTCATGAAATGGGGATCTTGGGTTGCCATATTTGTTCCTAGTGCGCTGTTTGCCCTTGCCCACGCCACCAACATTTTTCAAGGGGGCGATACGACCTTTGCGATTTATCAAACGATTTGGACATTTGCGTCTGGGATCATGCTTTCCGCAATGAGATTGCGCAACAAGAGTTTGTATCCGGTCATCGTATTTCACATTTTGCTAGACGGGGTCGAATATTTCTCAACAGGTGAGTTTGGTGTTCACTCGCAAACCTATCCAAACGTGTGGCTCCAAATATTTGTCGCCTTGAATGTCATTCTTGCTATCTATGCTGTGATACTCTTCTATAAAAGTTCTAAGCTACAAAATCAGGAGAATACAATCAATCCAGCATTATAGATCTAAACACAAAAACCAGCTAATGTTTATCACAAGAATGCATCTTTAAGCCTACTCCTTGGGCAGAACTGGAATATACGAAAGCACCTGCTGCTCAAGTCCGGTCTCATAGCGCACCCATCTGGGCCCGGTAGGATGGAAACCGTACCTGTCCAGCATCCGAGAATAGCGAATACACGTCAAAGGATCGTCCGTACAGGTTTCCAACTTGGCGAACAGCATCGGACCGAGCTGTTCGTAACGGCAATGCTCCGGCAGATTGGAGATACGGTAGCCTCATGCAATAGGACGAAAACTTCCGCCATAAATCGGATCTTCCATTGGCCTACTCAGATGCAGTAATTAGTAACAATACTATATTTGTAGCAGGGCAAGGTCCTGATTCCTTAGAAGTTCCTGTAGAGGAACAAATAAGACAGACAATAAAGAATCTCGAAAAGGTCTTATCAAAAGCGAACTCAAGCCTCAAAGACATTGTTAAGGTAACAGTAATATTAAATTATGACCAGATTACTCCTCAAACTTTAGAACCCATTTATCGGGAGTTTTTTAAGGAGCCGTATCCAGCTAGAACTGTATTACAGAGCGGCATAGGATTTAACATACAAATAGAAGCAATAGCAGTAAAGGAAGATTGAGAAGCATATTTTTAGCTAACCGGAGTCACTAAGCAGAATTAAGAAATGAATCCACCAAGATCTTCGCTGATCCGATCAACCTATCCTTGGAACACTCATGAAAATCCACCCCTAAGTGTAAGTAATGATTACATTGTAACTAGGGAGGTGTTTACGTACATTGACTTAAGTCAAGATACAAGTAACGGCAAGTTTGTTATGGCCCTAGCCGAATCACAACCTATACAGGTAGTGATTCGGCTTTTTTTGTATAACAAAGTTGACTAAATGTATAGTTTAGTATACATTATGGTTAACAGACTTTACTTTGATAAAGGCGGTGTCGTACATGACGTATCAAGAAAAGAAGAGCATCGTAACGTTAATTAGCTCCACACTCATTTTTGCGGCTTATTGCTCGTACAGGTACCCGCAGTACCCTGAAGGGGCGCTGGATTCAAAGGAAATGCTTCATTACTGGGGATCGTTCGTACTCGTTTTGACGTTGGTTTCCATTGCAGCGCACATCGTGATCAGCATTATTTTCAACATCGTCTTCCGAATGACGACAGGTGAAAAGGAGCCTGCATTCGCGGATGAGCTGGATAAACGCATTGATTTGTTAGCCTTCCGGAATTCATTTGCTGTATTTGTCGTCGGTTTTCTTCTGGCGATGGGATCATTGGTTATAGACCAGCCCTCGAAGGTGATGTTCATCGTCCTAATCGTCTCTGGATTTCTCTCAGACGTAATCGGTTCTTTATCGAGACTGTATCACTACAGGAGAGGAGTCTAAGATGGGTAAAGTTCTTGTTGGCAATCACATTAGAAAATTACGATTCAACCATAATGAAATGACCCAGCAGCAGTTGGCCGACAAGGCGGGTGTAACCAGACAAACGATCGTGGCACTTGAAAAGGGAAACTACTCCCCTTCGCTGGAGTTGGCATTTCGTATTGCTCACGCCTTTAACTTACCGCTGGAAGAGGTATTCTTTTACGGAGAAAATTCAGAGGAGAGATGAGGAAAATGGATTTTTCAACGAAGACAGCATCAAGAATCACAGGTGTTCTGTTTATTATTGCTGCTATTACAGCTATATTAGGTGTTATTTTTTATGAACCGATTCTGAACGATTCGGAATACTTGATTCAAGGTGCTGCACACGCTAATCAGGTGGTTCTGGGAGCGCTTATGGAGTTAGTTCTTGTCGTTTCAGCGGTTGGTACTGCATCCACTATGTTCCCATTCTTGAGAAAATATAATAGGACAATTGCTATTTGGCATGTTTGCTTCCGGTTTATGGAGGCCGTCATCATTATGGTCGGAGTTATCAGCGTATTGTCTCTGCTGACCTTAAGTCAGGACTATATAGCCGCGGGAGCACCGGATATCGCCTCTTACCAGGTTTCGGGTACTTTGCTAAAAGCAGTGCATGACTGGACATTTTTGCTTGGACCTAATTTCTTTCTAGGCATTAATACGATGATGTATAGCTATATCTTTTATAAGTCCAAACTTGTACCCAGGTTCATCCCCTTGTTGGGTATGACAGGGTCTGTACTGATTTTCCTAGCTGCCTTGTTAGAGATGTTCGGAGTCATTGATCAAGTCTCTACATGGGGTGTGATCTTGGCGCTTCCGATCTTCGCTAATGAAATGATCCTAGCGGTCTGGCTCATCATGAGAGGCTTTAATATATCTGCAGTTAAGTAACAGTAACCAAGGGCTCAGCTTTCATTTGACAGCTGAGCCCGGACTGAGACAGAACGCTATTGGATTGTACCTTTATTTTGAAAGCTGCATTGAACCGGTCAGTTCATTCAATTCGGACTGTAATTGCAGTTGGAGTTCCTCTACGATTGAGAAATTTGTGGCCGCAACATAGTAGGCCTTAATTTGAGAATCGATGGCCTCGGCTTCCGCCAAAAGGGCGGTGGCCTCTTTCATTTTTGTCGAATAGCGTTCTTTAATAGCGGCTATTTCGGCTGCATAGGCTTCATCTGTGCCAGGAGTCATAGCAAGCGTATACATATCCAGGGTTTCATCCCCGTCCCGGTCAGGAAAGTATTCATGCGGTGCGGTACTGTCGAAGATAGCTGTTCGGAGCTTCGGGAATATCAACATATCCAGGCTGTTTGGATCAAAGCCGCAATGAAACACTTGAACTTCGATTCCTTTCTTTTCAGCAGCGGCGGCAAGCTTTTTTAGCAGTGTCGATTTTCCGGATCCCGGCCTTCCTTTGATGAAAATCCGTCTTTTCAGCTGAGCGGTCAAGCTTTGAATAAAATCGAATGCTCCCTTCGGAGTCGCGGCTCCGAAAAACAAGTGACGCCCGACGGTTGGTGTATTACTTTCATGGCCAGTGTATAATTCTTGAATCAAATCCTGCGCAATCTGGTCGGCCTTCACGAAATCCATGCTTTCGATAAAATATTTTTCCCATTCGTCATGAATCCGCAATGCGGTTAAGAACGTTTCATATGCTCTTGAATAAGCGCTAATAAGCTTACTTCTAAGATCTTCTATCGTTCTGGAATGTTCCGGTAAAATAAGACTGTTATCAAGCGCTTCCCCGAAATGGATAAAGTCGATGTCACCGGCTTCGTTATCCGAAATCCCCTCGCAGACTCGCCCATCGATAATACCAACCTTCCATTCCGTTAGAATGATGCCATCCAGTTCGTCGGGACGGAGAGGGGAGTGAAAGCATTGTACATGCTGGCTTTTATCCAGCAGGCTATCCGCCAAGCTACGAATAACCGTCGATTTCCCCGTACCCTGGGGACCCGTAAGGACGAATATCTTGTTCAGACCATCAAAGGCGGATTTATACAAGAAATGGGCTCCGTGTGCAGTGTTGCCGCGGGCAAAGTAGTGAGATGACTTTTCCACCAATCCGAAACACTCCTTTGTGCCTATTCAGATTCGCAAAGTGTACAGGATCAAAGGTAACGATCAGAATAAGCATGCGTGGGATAAGTGCCTATGCATTTGTATATTCCGCATTATAAAAAGCGGTGTTTGTTCGCTCCCCTATTTTTCGCCGATAGACCCGTTAAGCTGAGCCTTATCATAAGTGACGGCGAATTGAAGCACTCCATCGGCCTTTTCGTTTTCTGTTTAAACGCTAGAACGGTCGTGCATTCATCGATGATGATCCGTCGAACAAATATAATTCGCCTTGGAAAAAAAATTGACCCAAAGGCCTATTTAATAGATCTAAAACTTTGTACAAAAAAAACCGACTAAATAGAGTGTAAGGGTATCTATGCAAAAGGCACTGAGAGCATTCTAGGGAGGTATCAGTATGCATTCGAAGAAGGCTTTAGAACGGATGACAGCGGTATTCATGATCTTCGTGTTGCTGATCGCCTTTTCAGGCGGAATAGCGGCTGCTGAAACCCGATCGGTATCAGAAATTGGTGGCGATGGCAGTTTGCCGCCGACTGTTGTCAGTCTAACGGCTGATCGATCAATAACGATGTATGTCGGCGATTCAAGAACGGTACATATTACGGCGCATATGAGCGACAACACGACAACGGATGTAACAAGTGCGGTTCAATGGAATTCATCTAATACGAACGTTGTTTCCGTTACGAGTTCCGGGGGACTCACCGCAACGGGCACAGGGACAGCGGCTCTGACGGCGACTTTGAACAGTCAGTCGGTAAGCATCGCTATCACTGTTTCACAGCGGACGGGAGGCGATGGCGGAGGCACGACGCCTAGTCCGACTCCAACACCTCCTCCAACCGGTGACGGCAACTTGCCGCCGACTGTGGTCAGTCTGACGGCTGATCGATCAATAACGATGTATGTTGGCAATTCAAGAGCGCTACATATTACGGCGCACATGAGCAACAACACGACAATGGATGTAACGAGCGCGGTTCAATGGAATTCATCTAATACGAACGTTGTTTCCGTTACAAGTTCCGGGGGACTCACCGCAACAGGTATAGGGACAGCGACTCTGATGGCGACTTTGAACAGTCAGTCGGTAAGCATCGCTATCACTGTTTCGCAACGGACGGGAGGCGATGGCGGAGGCTCGACGCCTAGTCCGACTCCAACACCTCCTCCAACCGGTGACGGCAGCTTACCGCCGACTGTTGTCGGTTTAACGGCTGATCGATCAATAACGATGTATGTCGGCGATTCAAGAACGGTGCATATTACGGCGCACATGAGCAACAACACGACAATGGATGTAACGAGCGCGGTTCAATGGAATTCATCTAATACGAACGTTGTTTCCGTTACAAGTTCCGGGGGACTCACCGCAACAGGTATAGGGACAGCGACTCTGATGGCGACTTTGAACAGTCAGTCGGTAAGCATCGCTATCACTGTTTCGCAGAGGCTTGCGGGCGGCGAAGGTGGAGGCTCCACACTTCAACCGACTCCAGCACCACCATCCTCAGAGCCGAAACCTTCACCTACTCCAGGGACTGCAAAACCTGTTCTTAAAGATAGTATTGTAGACTCTGATTCATTGAAATCGGAAGTAACGAAGGCTATTGAAACAGCGTCAGTCGTTACTTTTCATGACTTGCCAGCAACGGACTGGAGCTCCAAATCGGTGGCCCTGGCTACGCAAATCGGCTTTGTTAAGGGGTATGGCGATGGAACGTTCCATGCCGATGGTTCCGTAACACGAGCAGAATTTGCTGTAATGCTGGTTAAAGCGTTGGGCATCGAGGCGAAAAGCTCCGATACTTTTAAGGACGTTCAAGGTCACTGGGCTGAAGCTGCGATTCAAGCACTTAAGTCCAATGGAATCATAGGAGGTTATGCAGAGGGAACCTTCAAGCCGGACAATGAAATTTCCCGCGCCGAGATCGCGCTGATTCTTGCAAAAGTAATGGACTTGAGTGCCGTGAAGGGTGCATCAAAGTTCTCTGATGTATCGGGCAGCTGGGCGGAACAATCGATCAACCAACTGGCTGATGCGGGCATCATCAGCGGAGAGGGAGTGAATAAATTCCACCCTAGCGATAGCGCATCTCGTGCAGAATCAGTGACGATGATCCTTCGCGTGCTGAATGTGAACCTTGATCTCGGTCTTAAACTTTAAGGATAGGGATCCGAGGTTTAAGTTAGAGTTGTAAGTCACGACGTAGCTCGCCATTTTCTCCGACCCGGGAGGAGAAAATATGGCGCTCTTCCGCAGCCGCGCAGCGGCCGAGGAATACGCTAAGTCAGATCCGTTCTACTTGGAAGGCGTTGTTAAGGAGTACCAGGTCAAGGATTGGGACGATAACATGCTATAGGGCAAAGGCAATCCTTGAAAACCTTTCGTGAAGTGGCGAAATGGGGGGTATTAAATATTGTAGGAACTGGAGAAAGAAGCTGCCGCGGTAGCTTCTTTCTCATTTTTCGCCGATGTGGCCGTTAAGCTGAACCCTACCATAAATAACGGCGAATTTCTTAATCTATGAATGAACTCTGCTCTGGGGGTATCTATCTTATGGAATTATATAAAGAACCAATTGTTTATAACGATCCGCTGCTTCGTATTCAAGTGCGCAGCTTTCACAGTGCGGTGATATGTCAGCATGGATGGCATTCCCATCCGGAGCTAGAGATTATTGCTGTACGATCTGGAACAATGGAAATTCACACAGCAGATAATGTCTATCATTTACGAGCGGGGGAAGTGTTAATTTTGGGTTCTTGCCAACCCCATCTCGATCTGAGAAAGCAAAACCAAGTGGTTGATTACGTTGTGATTCAATTCGAGCTGGAGGCATTCTTAGATTCCAACATGCTTCCTTTTCTTTATTTGTTTCAGGAATCAGTGCTGCCCTTGGTAAGGTTAAACTCATTATCTAGGGATAATTCGGAATTGAGGCAACAATTATACAGCACGGTAATAGAATTGCAGCGGGAACACGAACAGAAGCATAGAGGCTATGAGATGGCCATTAACTATTTAGTAAAGAAATGTCTCTTTTTAATATTACGTCATGACAATGAGGGGTTATTAGAACATAACCGATCGATGAACTATGCCAAACTAAAAATAGTTTTTGATTATGTGAAAGCTCATTTATCCGATAAAATAACGGCCCAGCAGGCTTGTCTTCTCGCCAATTTTAGCTATACCTATTTCCTTAAATATTTTAAACAGACCCTGGGCATTACTTTCACTGACTATGTCATTCATCGCAGAATCAAATATGCAGAACGCCTGCTTCTGACCGAAGATCTCAGTATTGCTCAGATTGCTGAGCAGGTCGGCTTGCCGAACATATCACATTTCTACAAGTTGTTTAAACGAGTCCATCATTGTTCCCCTAAAAGATTTAAGTACACCATCATAGCCAGAGCTAACGAAACCATTGGATGATCGCAACAGAATAGCATCATTATGGAGTAGTATCGGATATTGGAAACCAGTTTCGATACAGATACGATAGAAGAAGAGATGAATTAAAAAACTTCGAAGTGACTTCATATGGTTAATTTCCCTTCCACTTGGATATCCCTGAGGTTCTAGCTGACAAATCTATTGGATTACTACTATCCAATGTAGAATCAAAACCGAATGAAACGTTGGTTGAGGATCGTCTTCAGCCCTATGAGTCAAGAATTTATTTAAAAGAGGTCATACCATGCTGACTAAATTTCCAACAAAGGGATCAAAGGGTGTACGATTTGTTTATTATACGGATAATCCTGTTAATAGTGTTGCCTTAGCAGGGACCTTTAATAATTGGAATGGCGATAGAAATTACATGAACAGAATGGAAGATGCGATAGGTTGGGAGATTGAATTACCTATTCTTAAGGGAAAACATCTCTACAAATTTGTGGTGAATGGGGAAGAGTGGATCGTAGATCCGCTCAATCCGAGTATTTCGGAAGATGCGCAGAATAACTCTGCGATTACGGTAACTGAAGATGGTGATGTGCTAATCCGAACAAATGAGATTTCAAAAAACCATCCAGGCTATATGTATGAGAACTTTACAGCTCTTTCTAGTCCGGAATGGATTAAAAAATCAGTCATTTATGAACTCCATCTCCGTGCGTACACAGAAACCGGTTTCCGAGGACTTTCTGACAAAATAAATTATTTCAAAGAACTGGGAATCAATACGCTTTGGCTGATGCCGTTTAATGAAGTGGGACATGAACGTCGGATTGGGAAATACGGTGATCCCTACGCCGTAAAAGATTTTTATTCGATAGACCCCGAATTCGGAACCAAAGATGATTTATTGTTATTTATGCGCAAAGCCCATGAGAACGGGATCAGAGTTATTTTGGATTGGGTCTTGAACCGTACTAGCAGTGATCATATTTTGACAGGAAGTCATCCGGAATATTTTACGCATAATGAACAAGGTCAGATCTACTATGATGTGCCTTATCGCGACTATTTTGCCGGTCTGGAATTTAGCAGCCGCGACATGAGGAAATATGTCATTGAAGCTATGAAATACTGGATTACCGAGTTTGATTTTGACGGAATTCGATTGGATGATTCGGACATTACTCCCTATGATTTCCTCACTGAGATTAAGCAAGCCCTGCAAGAAGTAAAACCTGATCTTATTCTGATTTCTCAGTCATACGATGAATATCATCATATTGAATCCTGTGATTTGACCTATAGCGGCAATCCTAGAATTCTGATTCGTCAGATGATCGACAGAACGATTACACAGGCTGATTTTATAACGATTTATAACTCTTATAAGTATAGCTTTCCTAAACATGCTCTGAGGATGAATTGGCTTGAGGACAAAGAACAGTCCAGAATCTGCGAGTATTTAGGCGTGGAGCATGCAGGACCTGCTGCTTCGATCTTACTAACGCTCGAAGGCGTTCCCCTCATTATGATGGGACAGGAGTTTAATGAGAATACGATGGAGACATGGACGTCCTTATTTGATGAGTATAAACTGGGCTGGGACTCGTTTGATACAAGGATGTTCGATCACTATAAATTTCTGATCCACCTTCGAACTAATGAGCTGGCATTTTGGGCTGGCGAATTAGAGTTCATACGTAACTCGAAAAACATGGTGTTATCCTACATAAGGCAGCATGAAGACGTCAAGTTTTTGATTATCGTTAATTTGTCAGAGGATCCTGCGCTCGTTCAGTTTAACCAGGAAACCCTAGTGGACGAATTTATCAAAGATAGGCGTAATATGTTCTATCGTACGGGAAGGGACGATCTTCACGCCGAGAAAGATTGTTCAGCATTATGGGTGAATAGCTATGAAACTATCATATATAAAATGGGTGAATGCATTAAAGAGGGGGGCCTCTAGGATGTACCCGCAATTTGATTTGACTGGCAAGGTTGCCATGATCACATGAGCATCGATTCGGTCATACATCAGGTAAACATGCACTTTGGAAGAATAGATATTTTAGTCAACAATGCCGGACTGGGCGATAATCATCCAGCAGTCCATGTTACGGAAGAAGCTTGGGACAACATGATGGATGTGAACCTCAAAGGTTTGTTTTTCTGTTGTCAATCGGCGGGAAAGATTATGCTTGCTCAGGGATATGGCAAGATCATAAATATGAGCTCACAGGCAAGTAGCGTTGGCATAGTAGATCACGCTGTATATTGTGCCTCCAAGGGCGGGGTTAATCAGCTGACGAAAGTTCTAGCATTGGAATGGTCTGCTAAGGGTGTGAATGTGAACGCAGTCGGACCAACCTTTACCTATACTCCAGGAAATTCAGAGCGTCTGGATGATCCCGCTTATCTAAAAGGGGTACTAGCAAGAATACCCAATCGACGTTTAGCTGAGATTAGCGATGTCGCAGGTACTGTCATCTATCTAGCTTCACCAGCAAGCGATATGGTAACGGGTATCACTCTAATGGTTGACGGGGGTTGGACTGTGCAGTAAAGGACTTAAGCCCGCATTACATACCACGAGTTGTGGGAGATAACTATTAAATCTACGAAGGGCATCCAAATGGGTGCCCTTACATTTTGTCGTTAGAGTGATATGGAGAACCGTATCATAAGTAACTGCGAAATTTAGGTGAAGGCAAAGAGTGGATTCCTTGATTGCCCTTTTTTTCCATTACTCCTTTACATGTTATAGTAACTTAGTGTACTATTTCATTAGTACACTGGTTGTTTGATTAAATTACTCAAAAAGGGTGAGGCGGATATGCGGCAATGGTCAGCTTTATTTATTAAGGATTTCAAGTTAACAAGAAGCGTGTTTTTCATAGGACTCGTCATGAATGTATTGATTGCTATGCTGACGATATTCATGGGGAGGGTAGCGAATGATTCATTGCTTGTATTCGTACCTTTAGCGATTGCCGTCGCTATTCATGCGGCCTACATTCCTCTTATCGTAATCATTGGTTTGAAGTCGGAGGGCAACCATCTGCACCTATGGCTGAACAATCCCCAACCGGCTTTTAAATTGTTGCTAAGTAAAATAGCCATCGGTTTGATGACGATGGTAATTTCATTAGCCTTTTTATATGCGTTGTCCAGACTGCTGATCGAATCTAAGTTCAGCTTAATTGAGCCGTATTGGACGGATACTTGGAAAATGGGATGGTTCGTCTTTCCACACATCATCTGGATATCTATTGAGCTTGGCACATGGGTGATGGTACTTTGGGCCATATACCAGTACCTCAAACTGAAAATCGGGCGTTGGAGCTGGGCAGTGGTTGCGGGTGCGGCCGTCTTTTCCGAAGGGCTAAATTCTTTGTTTAAAACTTCTGAACTGTATCGGCTCGTTGCGGAGTGGGGAGGCATCACGTATAAGTTTCCTGCGATATTATCGGAGCCGATACAAACCTACGCTGGAGGTTATATATACGACTTCATTATTATCATTGGATTATTCATACTAACCGCGTGGCTCGTGGACAACAAAGTTGAGGGATAGCGATGGATGAATTTAATGCTTCAAAACCGATCTATTTGCAATTGGCGGAACGTATACACCGACAAATTATAAGCGGGGAATTGAGGGCGGGCGAGAAGCTTCCTTCGATCCGCGATATGGGGATCAAATACAACGTGAATCCCAATACCGTTCAACGCACATACAGCGAGTTGGAGCGTGAAGGGATCTTGGAAACGAAGAGAGGCCAAGGTACGTTCGTTTCGGAACGGCAAGATCGCCTGGTTCAACAACGTGATAAGTTAAAACACGAACAAATTGGGCAATTCGTCCATGTCATGCGAGAAATGGGATTCAGCGCAGCGGAGATTCTATCAGGGCTGGAAGACTATTTGAACAAAGTTGAGAGAGGCGATGAGTGACGTGATCCGGATGACGAACGTTACGAAGAAATATATAAAACAGACTGCGCTTAAGGACATTTCATTGACGATACCTATCGGTAAAATCATTGGCATTGTAGGCGGAAACGGAAGCGGGAAGTCAACGTTATTGAGGCTTATGTCGGGACTTTCGCTGCCTACGAGCGGTAGTGTGACGGTAAACGGAGAAATGGCTAATCGAAGAACTGGCAAAATCGTTTCGTACTCCTCTGAGCTTGGTGCCTTTTATCCTATATTCACGGTAAGAGAAGCCCTGCAGTTTCAGGCTTCGCAATTTGTTGATTTTAACCTTGCGAAAGCGGAAGAAATCATGAAGCTTATGCGGTTGGATCCGCATATGAAAGTCAAAGCGCTCTCGAAGGGAAATCGCGGCCGATTGCAAATCGTGCTTACTCTGGCTAGAGAAGCACCCTACATTCTAATGGATGAACCCTTATCCGGACTTGATCCGATGGTACGCGAGTCTATCGTGAAAGGAATGATATCTTATGTGGATTTGAAATCTCAAACCTTAATCATGACAAGTCATGAGGTTGCGGAAATCGAAACCTTAATAGACAGTCTCATTGCGCTTAAAGAAGGTTCTCTGCTTACAATGGCAGATGTGGAGGAGTTGCATGAAACAGAGGCGCTTCGCATTACGGATTGGATGAAAAGGGCTTATGTTTAAAGGAGAGGGGATAATGGACGTGACTGAGCATGCCAAGATAGGGTCGGCAAACGGGGTTTCGTTAATTCGTCTTCATTTGTTGAGGGGGGGTTACCTTCTAGTTGTCTTAGGCCTTGGTATCACGATATGGCCTGGATTCATCAACCGGTCAGAATCGTGGGAGCTACAAGAAGGGGTGGTGCAATGTATGCTGCTCGCTTTCTGGGCGCTATGCGTCCTCGGGTTACGGTATCCCCTGCAGATGCTGCCTGTGCTTCTGTGGGAAGTGGCGTGGAAGTCGATCTGGCTGATCGTCGTTGCGCTCCCGATTTGGGTATCCGATCAGATGGACAATTCGACTCTGGAAATGGTCTATGAGTGCTTGTTGGTCCTGGTATTTCCCTTTGTCATTCCCTGGCGTTTCGTGTTTGTAAACTATGTGAAGAAGCGCGGAGATCGGTGGGTTTAAACCGGTCAGTCCATCGCTTAGCGTAAAGGTAAGGCTCTCGAGTGGGAGCCTTCAATATTCGGCGTTAGAGTGATACGGGGAACCGTACCACAAGTAACGGCAAGTTTTTTAGTGAAACATGTAGCTGCTTATTGAAACGTGTTGTGGCACCGAGCAAACATGGGAAAATTCCAGCGCATGCGGTTTCCGGCATCGTTAAAGGGAACATTTCCCATCTAATTACGTATTAATGACATGGGTGGAAGGTCGAATGGAGGCGAGCTATATGGCGTGGAAATCGAGCAAACTCTTGCATTTGATTCTTATGTACGTAATGCTGAGCGGAATCACATTCTGGCTGCCGGTAACAAGAGGTTTATTCGACGGATCCAGTTATACTTGGTCAGGATGGATGGGGATCGGTGGTACAGGCATTGATGGGCAGTATTGGCTGTTGTTGATGTTCACCGCGCTGATGACATCAGTCGTTTTTTTGGGATGGCGGGGCGCACGTAAACCGTTTCATTGGTTGCTGATGATATGGTTTATCCTGTTGGTCACCGAATCGGGATCCTGGTTCTTTTCGCCAGAATCCGTTCATTTGCAAGGGGACACGTTGGGAACGGACTTGTCCTTGAGTAAAGTCATTTTTCCGTTCGATGTACTTTTCTTGACCTTGTCTTGCGTATGGATATCTCGTGACATTAGATCAAAACGTGAACCTCAACCGCCTGCTTGGAACAGAGTAAACCGTATGCTCTTGATACTCTTTTTCTCTATTTTACCGATGCAATTTATCTTATTGGGATTTTTTGATAGTAACATCCTGTTTGACCAGATTGGGGTCATTCTTACGATATTGCAATGGATATTGCTAAATTTGTCATTCTATCCTTGGCGAATCCGAGCAAGGGAAATCCCACACATTCATCATAACTCTTAATTATCTAAACTATTGCAAGTTTGTGGCGTGATCTTCGGACAGGGTAAATTTCTGAGCGATAGGTTCAGCTCCATTAGTTATAGTTTAGTAGCCTGATAATACAGCTGCGGCGAATAATTTCCAGATCGCTGGGAAAGGAGGGTGAATAAGATGGCTCAGAAAACATTAAGCGGAGTGTATGCCTTGGTTAGCGGAGCCTCAAGCGGGCTGGGCTATGCCATGTCGGAGGCTTTGCTGGAGGCCGGAGCTTCCGTTGCGTTAGCCTCCCGAAAAGGGCCGTTGCTGGAACAAGCAGTAGCCGGTTTTCAGAAGCGAGGCTTCGACGCACACGCCCTGCCGATGGATGTCCGTTCCGAGGAATCCGTGAATCAGGCCGTTGAATGGGTAGATAGGGTATGGGGCCGGCTCGATGTATTGGTCAACAATGCCGGAATCGGGATGAGGACGGTGAACCCCAAATTTTTGACTGAGCCTCAGCCCTTTTACCAGGTTACGCCGGAAGAATTCCGCGAATTAATAGATACCAATTTAACCGGTTACTTTCTTGTGGCGAGAGGCTTCGCCCCCATGATGGTAGGTCGGGGCAAAGGAAGAATTATTAATATTTCGATGAACCACGAAACGATGAAACGAAAGGGATTCGTTCCGTACGGCCCGTCCCGTGCTGCCACCGAGTCTCTCTCTTACATTATGGCCGAAGACCTGAAAGATCATGGAGTGACCGTGAATATGCTGCTCCCGGGCGGAGCGACCGTGACCGGAATGATTCCCGATGAGTTCAGGGGAAAAATCGAATCAATGGTATCCCTGCTGGACCCGCGGATCATGGCGGAACCGATTGTTTACCTTGCCTCGAAGGAGGCGGAAGGAATTACCGGTCAGCGCATTGTTGCCACCGAATTTCATAAATGGCTTGCCGCCCGTCGCGAATCATAAACGGGTCACTTGTACTTGGACGGGAGCAAGGGCGAAACGGTCGGAATGCGGGTATAGTTCTAGGTCTGCGGACGGAGGCGTTCATCCTCCGTTAGGAAAGGAGAGGCCAGGTTTGTAAACGGCTGTCAGGAAAACTATAATGGGTGGTAAGCAGCATATTCAACTAAGGGGGCTATCCGAATGTCATTGAAAGGAAAGCGCGTCATTGTAGTAGGAGGTACTTCGGGTATCGGTATGTCGACTGCGAAGGCATTTCTGGATGAAGCGGCTCAGGTGGTTATCGCCAGCCGTTCCACCGCCAAGCTCTCGGAAGCTAAACAAACGCTAGGTGGGAATGTCCAAACTTATGAGCTGGATTTTCGGAGCGAGGATAACGCCGCGTCATTTTTCAAAAAGGTCGGCGAGTTCGATCACTTGGTGATCACGGCGGGCGAAGGCGCAATGGGCGATTTCCGCGAATTGCCGGTTGATCAGGCGCAAACCGCTTTTGACAGCAAGTTCTGGGGCCAGTATATGACGGTTAAAGCTGCGTTGCCCTATTTGAACAAAGAAGGGTCGATCTCCTTGACTTCCGGCGTTTACGGCAAACGGCCCGCGAAAGGTGCATCCACTCTAGCCGCGATCAATTCGGCGTTGGAAGGTTTAATGCGCGGATTGGCGGTCGACCTTGCACCGATTCGGGTAAATGTGGTTTCTCCTGGAATCGTAGATACGCCTGTCTACGCTGGTATGCCGGAGGAACATCGGAAATCCATGTTCAACGCGATCGCGAGCCAGTTGCCGGTGGGACGGGTCGCGCAGCCGGAAGATATTGCGGAAGCTTATGTTTATCTTGCGAAAAACGGATTCACCACCGGTACTGTTATCCTAATCGAGGGCGGGGCGCTTCTGTCCTAAACGCCTTATGAAATATCTTAAGAGTTAAACGGTTAAGGCCATGAACTTCTATGTGAATAGAGCTTCAAGGCTTTTTTTTCGTTTTCGCATTAAGTTTCTTGATCCTGCATTACGCCAAGGTAAAGAACATTAAGCCTTTTCAAAACATGGATAAATACATCATTTACTTCGATAGACCCGCAATTGAATTAGAGAAAAAGGTAGGTCTGGGCAGCAGCGATGTGATGGAGGATTTTAATCATTACCTTACAAAAGGGTATACTAGTAAGGAAAGGATGTGGTTTATTATGGCTACAATGAGGGCGGTAGGACTAACCCGATACCTTCCAATTGAAAATCCAGAAAGCTTAGTAGATTTAGTTGTGGAGAAACCAAAAGCGACGGGTCGTGACATTTTGGTCAAAGTTATGGCCATATCGGTCAATCCGGTTGACACTAAGGTACGTGCGCCTAAAGACAGAGTTGAAGAAGTTCCTAAAATTTTAGGTTGGGATGTTGCAGGAATTGTTGAAGAGGCGGGACCGGACTGCTCGTTGTTCCGTCCGGGGGATGAAGTTTTTTATGCGGGCAGCATTGCACGACAAGGCGGAAACAGTGAATACCATCTGGTTGATGAACGGATTGTAGGGCGTAAGCCAACTTCCTTGAATTTCGCGGAAGCGGCAGCTCTTCCTTTAACCTCTATCACAGCTTGGGAA